>DAISYV010000007.1:0-34221 GCA_036825115.1 Anaerolineaceae bacterium
TGACCGGTCGCGGGAATTCAGCATACTCATCACTGGTATAAAGCTGCACCACCTCATCGCCAGCGACATTGCCTACGTTTTTGACATCAAACGAGATCTGAAGAATTTCATCCAGACCCGCGTGCGCTTTGTCAAGCTTCAGGTTGCAGTATTTAAACTGGGTGTAGCTCAAGCCGTGCCCAAAAGGAAACAGCGGTTTGACGGTTTCATTCACGTAATCGCCATAAATATTAGAGCGCATGCCAGAGGGTTTGTAATTGTAGAAAACTGGCACCTGCCCGACTGAACGCGCGATCGAAACAGGCAACTTGCCGCCGGGGTTGAGTTCCCCCATGAGCGCGCTGGCGATCGCGCCCGCGCCTTCTTCGCCCGGAACCCAGGCTTCAAGCACCGCGTTTGCAGCCTCAACCGAGCCAGGGATCGAAAGCGGTCGCCCGTTGATCAGCACCAGCACAACCGGTTTGCCCGTTTCAAGGATTGCCTGCAGCAGTTCAGCCTGCACTCCCGGCAACCCCAAATCGGTTGAGTCCCGGAATTCTCCCGTTGTGCAGTCAAAAGCCAGCCCGGACTTGTGCCCAAGTACGACCACTGCCAGATCGGTAGCTTTAGCAAGCTCGACCGCCTCAGCAAAGCCGGATTTGTCCTGGCTGGAAACCTCGCAGCCTTTGGCGTAGTCAACTTCAATGGAAGTCGGCAGTGTCTGCCTGAGGCTCTCAAAGACGGTCGGGATTTCAACTGGCATCCTATCGATGTCCGCCTGGGTCAATCCCTCATAACCTGAGCCGCTTGGCGGATCCTGGCACAGGAGCTCACGCATCGAAGGATAAGAATAATCCCCAACCATACACCGCCATGTATCCGCGTTAGGTCCAATCAGCGCAATCTTCTTTACCGATGATTTGATCGGCAAGGTTCCATCATTCTTGAGCAGCACCAGGCTTTGTTCCGCAATTTGCTTTGCCAGCTCGCGGTTGGCGGGGGTTTCAAATTCAGCCAACACGCCACCTTCGTCCACGTACGGGTTTTCAAATAGCCCCAATTCGAATTTCTTGGTCAGGTGGCGTGTGACAGACAGATCAATTGTTTCAAGCGAAATTTCGCCCGCTTCCAAGGCTTCCTGCAAACCAGGCATATAGCAATCAAAAGTGGGCAATTCAACATCGATACCCGCGGTCAGTGCCCTGACAGCAGCATCTTTGCGTGTTGGGGAGGATTTGTGATAATTGTGGATCATCACCACAGCTTCGTAGTCTGAGACAACCACGCCATCAAAGCCCAGCGTATCCCGCAGCAGGTCGGTCAGAATGCGTTTTGAGGCAGCCACGAGTTCGCCATCCAGCTCCGGATAGGCATTCATCATCGACATGATTCCCGCGTCGCGGATCGCAGCCTGGAAAGGCGCCATGTAGACATCCCACAGGTCTCGTTCACCCAGGTGCACAGGTCCACAATTGAGCCCTCCCTGTGAAAAAGCGTGCCCAATGAAATGCTTCCCGGTTGCCATGACAGCATCCACAGGATCTTCCCCCTGCAGACCCTGGATGTACGCCTTGCCAAACTGGCTCACAACCAAGGGATCCTCGCCAAAGGTCTCCTCGATCCGACCCCATCTTGGGTCGCGACCGATATCCAACACCGGCGCCAGGCCCTGGCGAGCGCCGATGGCAAGCATCTGCTTGCGGATCTGCTGCGTCATTTCCCGGGCAAGTTCTGGTTGGAAGGTGCCTGCAAGGCCAATCATTTGTGGGTAAACTGTGCTGCCCAAAGCCGTGAGGCCGGAACAACATTCTTCATGATTGATGGTTGGAATCCCCAACCGCGTCTCTTCCACGAGGAATTTTTGGATACGGTTATAGGTTTTGGCCGTCTCCAAAGGCGTCAGGTTACCAGCTCCAGCGATGCGCGTGATCTGCCCCACTCCATCTTTCAGCTTTGCCTTTACTTTTTCCTGGTCTAATTGCCCCTTAGTCTGGAGTTCATAAAACCAATATCCACCAAGCTGGCGGATCTTCTCCTGCAGGGTCATTTGCGCCAACAAATCGCTGACACGCTTTTTGATGTGAGTGGGGGTTTGAGTCATGGTTGTCTCTTTCAATTTATTTGGTTATCTAAAACCTACGAACGCATGCCGAGCAGCAGATCAATGGTCAGCTGGTCAAGGCGTTCATATTTAAGCCCACGTTTTGAAATAGCCACACGGTCAAGATCCAAAGCCTTGATCGCATCCGCTTTTTCGGACGAATATTTACGGAATAATGCCGCCAGAGCGGGCTCTTCGGCGTTGATCTCAGCCAAAATAGCCTGGATTTCAGGATCGGCATTGAACTGGGCAGCTTTTTCTTTCAGCATCAGGTAGGTGCGCATGCATCCGCGCGCGAAGTCCTTCACCCCTTCGTAGTCTTCAGTACGGTAAGCATGGGCGTCATAGTGTTTGGAACCAGCGTACCCGACATCCTCAAGGAACTTCACCAGGTAGAAAGCTGCCTTGATATCCCGCGAGCCAAAGCGCAGATCCTGATCATAGCGTCCGGGATACTGATCATTGAGGTCAATGTGGAAGAGCTTGCCAGCTTCCCAGGCTTGCGCCACGCCGTGCATGAAGTTGATACCTGCCATGTGCTCGTGGGCAACTTCGGGATTAACGCCAACCATCTCGGGATGATCCAGGGTGGCAATGAAACCAAGCATGTGACCGATGGTGGGGTTATAAATATCTCCGCGCGGTTCATTTGGCTTGGCTTCCAGGGCAAATTTCAAACCGTAACCTTTATCCAGGTTGTATTCACACAGGAAATTCAGCGCTTCGCGGTTGCGTTTGATTGCTTCGACTGCGCTTTTACTGCTGTCGGTCTCTGTGCCCTCACGTCCGCCCCAGAACACGTACACTTTCGCGCCAAATTCAACACCCAGGTCAATGGCGCGCATGGTTTTCTGCAGAGCGTATGCCCTCACCTTGGGGTCGTTGCTTGTAAAGGCGCCGTCCTTGAATACCGGATCGCCAAACAAGTTGGTGGTCGCCATTGGCACAACCAGGCCGGTCTCATCCAATGCCTTGCGAAAATCGCGCTTGATCGCTGCCTCTTCAGCAGGGGTGGCATCGATCGGGATCAGGTCATTGTCGTGGAAGTTGACGCCATAAGCGCCGACCTCACCCAATAAATAGACCAATTCCGCCGGGGTTTTTGGATCCCGCACAGGACCACCAAATGGGTCTCGTCCAATCGATCCAACCGTCCATAATCCAAATGTAAACTTATCTTCAGGTTTAGGAATAAATGTGTTCATCTCTTTTCTCCTTTGTTTTCCTTTTTTTATGAACTACTTTGACCTAAGTTTTTTCAATTTTCCGCCAATTCCACCAACACGTTCAACTCACGAGTGCCCTCGGGAGGAATTGGAATAATACAATCTTTAATCAATTGTCCGTCCACGCTGAGCCTGGTCGAACTTCCTGCACTGCTTCTTAAAACTTTAATGTTGTAGATCACATCGCGGAATACGCGCTTCGCCTCAAAACCCGCCCAGTCACCAGGGATAACCGGATGAACTGACAAGCCGCCATAAGTGGGCTTAATGCCGAGGATATACTGGGTGATTGCCACGTAATTCCAGCTGGCAGTACCAGTCAGCCAGGAATTTTTGGCTTCCCCATGCGTCGGCGCGTCTTTGCCGGCAATCGTTTGAGCGTACACATAAGGCTCACTACGGTGAACCTCGCTGATAGCCTCCCGGACCGATGGATTGATCCGTTTGTAGTAATCGAACGCCCGGTCTCCTCTGCCGATAACGGTTTCCGCAATTATTATCCAGGGATTGGAATGACAGAAGACGCTCGCGTTCTCCTTATAGCCGGGTGGGTAGGAGGAAATCTCTCCCAAACGCAGTTGGTAGTGGGTAAATGCAGGATTTAACACCACTATTCCGTGTGGAGTCGCCAGTCTCTCTCTAACCGCGTCCAGCGCCTGCATGGCTTTGCCATCCCACACTCCCAACCCTGCCATCACGCACAGCCCCTGCGGCTCAATAAAGATCTGACCTTCGTCGTTCAGGTGTGAACCAAGCGGCTCTCCAAAAGCATCATAGGCGCGCCTGAACCACTCGCCATCCCAGCCAGATTGCCAGATCGCCTGCTCCATCTCCTGGGCTCTTTCGCTGTAAAAAACCGGGGAATGAAAATCAAACGAGCGCACAGCAGAACTCGCAGCGAAAAGGGAAGCGAGATGAACCATTTCCTGGCAGGACAAGATGAACAAGCCAGCGATCATGACGCTTTCAGCAGTATTGCCATCCTGGTTGGTGGTGGTCTGGAAGGATTGGCCCGGCGTCTCAGAGAAGCAATTGAGGTTCAGGCAGTCATTCCAGTCCGCCCTGCCGATCAGCGGCAGCTGGTGTGGTCCGAGCCGATCCAGCGTGTACTGAACAGCCCGCTGGAGGTGTTCAAACAATGGGCTTTCAGTGCCTGGTTGGTTCTCGTAAGGCGCCACTTCATCCAGAATGGAAAGATCACCGGTTTCTTTCACATACGCCGCCGTCGCCAATACCAACCAGTGGGGATCGTCATTGAAGTCTGAGCCCACATCGTTGTTGCCGCGTTTGGTTAGTGGTGAAAACTGATGAAACGCACCGCCATTGGCAAGCTGCGTGGCTGCCAAATCGAGCAGCCTTTCGCGAGCGCGCTCAGGCACGATGTGCACAAAACCCAACAGGTCCTGGGTGGAATCACGGAAGCCCATACCGCGCCCGATGCCGCTTTCAAAGTAGGAAGCCGAACGGCTCATGTTGAAAGTAATCATGCACTGGTAGGCGTTCCAGATGTTAACCATGCGGTTGGTATCCACATCCGGGGTTTGCACAGTGAACTTGCCCAACAGCTCTTTCCAGTAATCTTTTAATTCCTCAAAAGCCTCATCCACCCGCTCGGATGAAAGGAATTCACGGATGATCGGCAAGACGCTGGCTTTGTTGATCGTGTTTGAGCCTGGCGGATCGAATTTTTCTGCAGTCGGATTCTCGTGGTACCCCAGCAAAAATATCACACGCTTGGACTCACCGGGCTTCAGGTGAAGGTTCAGGTGGTGTGAACCAATCGGCTGCCAGCCATGGGCAATCGAATTACCTGATTGACCGGTCTCAACCGCAAGAGGATTGTCCCAACCCCGGTAAGGTCCCAGGAACGCATTGCGCTGGGTGTCAAAGCCAGCTAATGGCTCAGAACAGGCAAAAAAGGCAAAATGGTTGCGTCGCTCGCGGTATTCTGTTTTATGAAAGATTGTGCTTCGCAGAACGTCTCCTGCATCGGAATTGCCGGAAAGATCCGGAACTTCCACCTCGCCAGTATTGAAATTACGCTGGAAATTGGTTGAGTCGTCCCAGGCATCCCAAAGCGCGAATTCGACTGCCGAAAAAAGATCAAGACGGGCGTCAGTTTCCCTTTCGTTAGTCAGGCTGACATCCCAAACCTCAAATTCTGAATTGAGTGGAACGAAGTAGCGCGTGTCGTTCTTTATTCCGTTTTTTTTTGACCTTATATTGGTGTATCCCATGCCATGCCGGCATTCGTAGCTATCCAAAGCTTCGCGCACCGGCATCCAGCTGGGAGACCAAAATTCACCGCTGTCGGCATCGCGCAGATAGATATAGCGTCCGCCCATATCGAGGGGAGCGTTATTGTAGCGGTAGCGTGTCAGACGCCGCAGACGGGCATCTTTATAGAAGGAGTACCCTCCAGCCGTATTGGAAATTAGTCCAAAAAAAGAGTCCGTGCCAAGGTAATTGATCCATGGCAAAGGGGTATCAGGGCGTGTAATTACATATTCCCTGGAATTATCGTCAAAAAAGCCAAACCGCATGAAGGGACCTCCACCTGGAACTATCAACAAATAAAGTTACAAACGCGCAAATCGAGCGAAGCCCTGAATTAATCAATTTCAGGGCTTCTGCTTAACTCTCTGCAAACACAATCCTTGTTTGATCTCATTCCTTGACAGCACCCATCGAAATCCCGTTCACAATGTAGCGTGAGAACAGGAAGTAGATGATGATGATTGGGACAACAGAAGCCGCCAACCCAAGGTAGATTGCTCCGTATTCATGCCGATAAACATCACCCCGAAGGGTTTGGACCAGCATTGGCAAGGTGTATTTATCGCGTGAAGTGATCAGGATGAAGGCATTAAAGAAGTTGTTCCAGGCTGCCACGAAGGCAAAAATACCCATCGTGAACATGCCAGGTTTGGCTATAGGAAGCATGATGCGGTGGAATATGCCAAGTTCCGTGGCACCATCAATCCGACCTGCATCGATTAGATCCTGGATCATGATCGAGTCGAGATACTGCTTGGCAAAAAATACTGTACCTGCCGATGCGATGCTGGGTAAGATCAGCGAGGCATAAGAGTCCGTCAGCCCCAGTTTGGACATCCACTGGTAAAAACCGATGATGGAAAGCTGCATAGGGATCATGACCAGGACGATGATCGAGTTATACAATGCTTTTTTACCCTTAAAGTTGTATCCAACAATTCCATAAGCGGTAAGCATTGCAAAGTAGACTGTGACCACTGTTGTCAGAGCCGCTATGGTCAGGCTGTTAAGGAAACCTCTTGGCAGGTTTAATCCCTTACTGAGTAAGATCTTGTAGTTCGTCCAAAGATATTTACTCGGAAGCAAGCTGAGACCCTGCTGAATTTCCACCGTTGAACGTGTGGCATTAACGATCAGCATCCACACATGAATAAGAGTAATGACTACCAGGATTTTTACAGGGGTCATGTGGTCTATCTGAGGGAATACCAGCTTCAGCAAGTTTTCCAGCTTGCCTGGTTTATCAGTAAATGGAAACGAGAAATTGATGTACGCAATCAGGGAGTCGCAAAGGTGAATACTTGGTTTTCCATCCTGACCTTGATGCCAATCTGTGTTTTGGTAAGCAAAAGAGGCTATGGCTGCTTGTCTTCTATAAAGAAAAAGGTTCTCCTTTGCATATTTCTGGGGCAAGCAACACGATCGGGGTTTGCCTTTGAACAAACCATCCGCCCTGTCCAGCTCTGAAATTGTGCCTGTCCGGTTTTTAAATTGGACTTGTTCAGGCTTTTTGCTTTCGAGGAATTTGACCATATCCTATTACCCTTTCCTTGCCCTTTTTAGCCAGGTCAGAATAACTAATCCGTATTCGATGAGATTATACCTTTTCTTCTCCTTTGGGGGATTTTTGTTCTCTTCGTTGGGTCGACGCAGATCAGAGCCCCCCCTTGCGGGATGTGTCACCTTGACAATGATGCCTCCCTATATCTACAAAGAGGGGTATCAAGTTGTCTATGGTCTTGTAGGGGCAGATCCCTGTGCCTGCCCAGGGTAACCACGAGAGGGGTTACCCCTACTAAGTCATCAATTATTCCCTCTCCAACAACTTCCGGATTGCCTGGAAGAGCTTGCCCTTCAGGAACAGGAGATTGCCTCGGGGACTTTTATGGTACGCAATGTGTACGAATAGTATTTATGCCCTCCGCAGCTCCTGCTAATGGGAATTTAAAATATACATTTCCCTGACCATACCAGTCTAGTTCTAGCAGCAATGTGTCATGGGTTTCCATTTTATCAATTATCTGATCATCAAAGTTAAAAGTTAGAAAATTGTCTCCCCACTCCTGATAAAGTGTCTCAGTCTCAATGTCGTCATCCCATTTTAGTCTTGTAGAAACACGATCATACCCATCCTCAATTTCAGTATTTACTAAATTTGGAGATGTAGTGAAACCGATAAATACCCACTCATAAGACCCACTACAACCAACACCAATCCATGACACTACGTCATCATATGGAGAACTCATTAACTTCGTTGGGGAAACATAAGGTGAAATAGCAAAATAAGACGTTTCCTCAGTCATCTCATCTGTGGAGGAGGAAATATTCCATAAGGGTTTAGGTGTATTTGTGGGCTTTGGAGTATTCGTAGGCTCAGGGGCGATTGTTGGTTGAGTCTCACTTGAATTTAGTTCACCGGGCACTACACTGTTTGATTCACTTGACCCACACGCATTTGCCGTTATTGCTATAACAATTAATATAATAATGATTACAAACTTATTTTTCACTGGAGCCTCCTCCCAAAATAATTATTTCAGCAATTATAATGCGTTTATTAAGTAAAACAAAATTCACACCACATTAGTTTTTCTGAATTGTGTTTGGAACGCCTTGGGCGAGTTTCAATAAAACAGTGGTTCGTTTAGCGAAAAGCGGCATTATTATGCTTATAATCAAATTATTGCCCACGTTCTTGTAAGACCTCGCTGAGAGACTGGACAACAAATGGGACGTTTTCTTTCAGAACAACAGAATTGACGCGCTATGGAAGATTTCAATAGAAAAGACCTAACGTTTTCACTTTGCGGGTTGAACTGCGAGTTATGCCCGATGCGCCTGGGTGGGTATTGTCCTGGCTGTGGGGGAGGCGCGGGCAACCAACCTTGCGCAATCGCGAGATGCAGCCTGCTGCATGATCGGGTGGAATACTGTTTTCTTTGTCCTGATTTTCCATGCCAGAAATATGATGGGGCGGAAGCGTACGATTCGTTCATCACCCATCAGCGGCAGCTGAGTGACATCAAGCGAGCGAGAGAGATTGGGATGGAAGCATATAACACGGAGCAGATCAGAAAGTCCGAAATTCTTCAAACCCTGTTGGCTGATTATAACGATGGACGCAGCAAGACTTTCTATTGTGTCGCGGTCAACCTGCTGCCTTTGCCGCAGATTGAAAAAATCATGGATCAGGTCGCCAACAATCCATCTTTAAGTTCCCTGCCGATGAAAGACAAAGCCGCTTATTTGGTTGCGCTTTTCCAGGGCTATGCTTCACAGAAAGGGCTATTGCTTAAGCTTCGCAAGAAGCCGGCGGCGTAAGCCTTCACGATGTGGTGCATAGGTTCAAAATGCAAAATGGGTATGATTCAGAGAAAAACAAATTGGAATTACAGAGGTCAAGAACATGAGATTTGAGTTAGCCAGGAACTTTGTTTATCAGAATGCCAGACCCCTGGACCTGGCAAGATGGAAGTGTTTGTTCGAAAACGGCAGCAAAGAAGAGGTCCTGAAGTTCTTGGCTGTCTACCAAAACGCGGATGGCGGCTTTGGTCACGCGCTTGAACCGGATTGCTGGAACCCACACTCTTCTCCTGTTCAGACCTGGACGGCGACCCAAATCATCAAAGAAATCAACCTGGAGGATAAAGAGCATCCCATCATCCAGGGCATCTTGAAATACCTCTCCTCGGGATTGGACTTCGACGGGCACACCTGGGCAAATTCCGTCCCCACCAATGAGGAATACCCTCACGCCCCCTGGTGGGGTTTCGATCCTTCCCCGGAGACCACCTATAATCCGACTGCCAGCCTGATCGGTTTCATCCTGAAATTCGCCGATAAGAACAGTAAGATCTATGAAAAGGCACAGGTCCTTACCCAGGAAACCATTACCTATTTCACCTCCCACTACCCTCTGGACGCAATGCATACCGTGGCAAATTTTGTTGATTTGTACCAATATCTGAAGGAAAGCGGCAACGATCACCTTTTGGATATGACCGAATTCAAAAGCCTGCTGCAAGCACAGATCCAACATGTTGTCACATACGACACATCGAGGTGGGGGGTGGATTATGTCTGCAAACCTTCCCTGTTTATCGCCAACAAAGCCAGTGATTTCTACCTGGAAAACAAAGCCATCTGCGACTTTGAGTGTCAATTCCTAACTGAGACCCAGGAAGCTGATGGCACCTGGGCTGTTACCTGGGGCTGGGGTGACTACCCCGAAGAGTGGTCCATCAGCAAGAATTGGTGGAAATCGGATCTGATCATCAAGAACATCAAGTTCCTGAAGGCAATCTGCGGCTGAAAAATGAAAGAAGATCTGATTGCTCCATGCGGGATGAATTGCCAGCTTTGCGCTGCCTACCAATTTAAGGAACTGGATCTGAATAAGAAAGGCTTTCATCGAACCTATTGTCCGGGCTGCATTCCAAGGGGGGAGAACTGCAGACACATGGCAGACAGCTGCGATCTGCTTGGCAAAGGCAAGGTGCGGTTCTGTTTTGATTGCGAGGATTACCCCTGCAAACGCCTGAAAAGCCTGGACAAGCGCTACCGCACCAAGTACCACATGAGCATGATAGAAAATCTGAACGCCATCCGCGATAATGGCATGGAGAGTTTCTTGAAGGCACAGGAGGAAACCTGGCGCTGCCCTGCTTGTGGTGGGACGATCTGTTGCCACAACGGACTCTGCCTGAAGTGTCAGCTCGACTCCTTCCTGCAAAACAAAAAATACCGTTGGAATGAACCATAAGGAACAAAACGCATGCAATCGTTAAATGAATCCGTCAAGGAATATACCGCTCAACTGCAGCACGGTCAGATCCAGAAAGCCTACAAAGGCATCATGACCTTCATGTCCAGCTTGAAAGCCCATCTTAAAAACCAGCACCCGGAGTACACAGCAACCGCACTTTATTTTGGCTATATGGACATGACCTACTTTGCCTTCACTCCCTTGGATCTAAAGCAGCGCAGCCTGAAGATTGCTATTGTCTATTTGCACGAACAAAACCGCTTTGAGATCTGGCTGGGAGGCGCCAATCGAAAAGTCCAGGCGGAATATATTGAACTCTTCAAGGCTAAAGACCTTGACGGACTGCTACTCTCGGAGGTTAAGCCCGGTGTCGACTCCATTATCGAATTGCGGCTTATCGAAAAGCCAGACTTTGATCACCCTGAAAAATTAATGCTGGCAATTGAGAGCAAGGTAATTGCGTTCACGGGGAAGATCAAAGAACTATTGCCACGATAAAGTCAGGATCTTAATCACAAATCATCAAAACCCGTTCTTTCATGGTCTCCTGACCATGAAAGGCATTTGACCTTACGGTCTCCACTTTCGTTTTTCTGATTATTGGAGACCTGCGGTGAAGAACCTCGCTTAGCCTGTGCCCGCAACGAAGTGGATGGGTATCAGGAGATCGGCATGAACAGAGATTTTCACTTTTCTAATTTAAAACAAAAGCCAGGCTCGGTTTGAACCTGGCTTAGTCATTACTATAAGGTCTACACAGGAGCAAGCGTGCCTGCGAAGATCATCCAGGCGAGGGCCGTCTTGGCAGCCAGGCTGAGGATGATATAGGCTCTTTCGCCCACCAGATAATCCTTCCAGGCGCCAACTTTCTTGTACTGCAGGATCATATTGATCGCAAAGGAATTGAAGAATACGAAAATGGTCGGGATGATGGCATAAACAAACGCCGGCGGTTTGGCACCAGAAGAGTTAATGGCGCTGAGGAAGTAGATCATAATCACGACCCAGGGAATGATTCCCGCCACACTGCCATAAACAAAAGAAAGCCAGTTGGTTTTCTCGGTGTACTGGTTGTGGTATTCCATCATGATGCCAAACAGGTTCATGGTCGCGTTCAGGAAGAAGACCAGGATGATGCTGCCCAAATCCCAGATGCCTACCAGTTGCCCGATCAGGACGATCATCAGGGATGAGCTAAGAGCATACTCGTAGAAGCGGATAGGGTTCATCTTGCGATCAAGATAGCCTGTGTAGCGCTTGTAGCCGATCGTGGAGATGTAGAAATGCGCCACGGCGGAAATCAACAGGAAGATTGCCACAGCGAAGCCAAAAGGAACCTCCCAGAAAAGTTTGGGGTCAGGGATCAGCTTTCGGGTCTCGAGATTGAAGGTCAGAAAGTTAGTAAAAATTGGATAAGTTGTGTCATTGCTGAGCACAATCATGAGTACGCCCTGAATAAGATGCAGGAACCCCATGAACAAGTTGAAACGACGTAAACCTTTGTATTTAATCTCCATATAATCCTCGTTTTTTAAGTTTGTTGTATAAAATTACCTTCAAGAGTATATCATTTCGGCAAATTTGTACAATAATTTGTACATAGTCTGGCGGATTAATTGATAACGAATATGCATGCCATAAATTCCTATGCAGCCTTAAACCTCACGAAGCCTGGCTTATTCATAGTAAAATAATCCAAATAACAATACGATGCCTGCCGTGATCCTCCCAGTCAGAAAAGGCGGGGGTTTTTTGCTTACAAAAAAATTACCGGCAAATCGTTTTGCAATAGCTATTTGTGGAGGTAATTGAATGGCGTATGATGTCATCATCATTGGTGGCGGACTTTCAGGATTGACGGCAGCAAGTCTGCTTGCAAAACGGCAGTTGAAAGTTGCTGTAATCGACAAAAATTACAACCCTGGCGGTTCCTGCGGCATTTTCAAACGGGGTGCAGTGACATTTGACATTGGCGCGGCTATGCTCTATGGCTTTGGTGAAAGCGGTTTCAACAGCCACCGGTTTGTGTTCAACTCCCTCGAAGAACCCATCGATGTGATCCGTCACGATCTTTTGTACTGTGTCAATTATCTAGACCAGAGGATATTTTTCTGGTCAGACGTCGAAAAATTCGCCGATGAACTGGCAAGAATTTTCCCCTCAGAGAAGGAAAATATTCATCGCTTCTATCGGGATATGACCAAAATGTACCAGCATATCATGGTGGAAACGCCCAACTACACAACCCCGGACGAGACTGATCCAAAGCAAGGGCTGAAAAGCCTCCTGAAACACCCGGTCTCCTATGCCAAATTCCTGGGGTACCTGAACAAAAGCGCACGCAGCCTGCTCCAAAAATATTTTAAGGACCCGGAGATTTTTAACTTCTTTGACAAACTCACATCAACCTATTGCTACGCTACCGTCGAGGAAGCTCCCGCGGTACTGGCAGCGGTGATGTTCGTGGATAACCACATCGGCGGCAGCTACTATCCCGCCGGCTCCACCCTCTTCCTCCCGGGAAAGCTGGAGAAAGTCATTGAGGAAAATGGTGGCGACATGCTCCTGGAACGCGAAGTCGTCAGCATCCTTTTTGAGGACGAGCAGCCAACAGGCGTGCTCCTGGATGACGGCACCGAGATTAAAGCCCCGAATTTGATCTACTCGGGCACGGTTTGGAACCTGTTCGGCAAGCTCATCGATCCCACCCACACCACGCAAGAACAGCGCGACTGGGCGAAAAGTATGGTGCCCACCTATCCGAGCGTGGTGCTCTACGCAGTCGTCAACCGCGAGGTAATTCCTGCAGACACCCTTCCGATCGAAATGTTGGTTGGCAATCCGCAAGAACTTGATGAAAGTGAAGTCACTGCCTACATCCTGAGCATTGACGACAGAACCCTCTGCGCTGAAGATGAACACACCATTGTCGCCATTGGTCCGACCTTTGAGGATTGGACCTCCCTGGATGACGCGGATTATCAAGCTAAAAAGAAAAAAGAGCAGGAACGACTTGTTTCTGTGTTGGAAAAAAGATTTCCGGGTTTCAAGCAGGCGCTTCGCTACGCGGAAGTTGCCACCCCCAGGACGGTTGAGCGCTACACGCTGAAAAATGGTGGGGCTGTGGCTGGACCCAAGCAAATGCTTGGACAGCATATGCTGAAAAGACTCCACACCAGCACCCAGTGGGAAAATCTCTTTTGCTGCGGCGAATCAACCGTGATGGGCACGGGAACGCCTACCGTAACCACCGAAGGACTATCCGCCGCTAATGCGGTCTTGAAAAAAATCGGTAAAGATCCTTTTGTCTTTAAAGAAGGCATGCAGAACTACGTCAGAATCGTTCCCAAACCGTTTACCAAAGACCGGTTGTATGCGGATTACGGCCAGGAAGAGCGCCAGGTGATGCTCAAGGCCACGCGCTGCCGGCTGTGTGAGCAGCCAACCTGCGTCCCGGACCGCTCCACCGACGTGCGCGGCATTATGCGGCGTGTGGCAGTTGGGAATTTTGCCGGTGCCAAAAAATGTTGGTTAAAAGCTCCCGTTAATAGAGAAAAACTTGTACAATTTGAAAGCAATTGCGTCTGGAACCTGGAAGGAGAGGAGCCGGTGCGCATTAAGGACGTTGTAACTTACTTGGATGAGGTTTTAGCATGAAACAAACATACGACACAATTGTAGTTGGCGGCGGAATCGCCGGGCTGACGTGCGCCGCTTATATCTGCCGCGCTGGGAAAAGCACCCTGCTGGTGGAAAAACAGGAAAAACTGGGCGGGCTGGTGAGCACCTTCTGGCACGAGGGCTTTGCGTTTGACGCTGGCGCGCGCGCTTTTGTGAATTCCGGGATTCTTCATCCCATGATGAGAAGCCTTGGAATAAAAATGGAGGTTGCCGAAAATCCAATCACGATCGGCATTGTTGACCGCTGGGTAAAGATGCGTTCCCGTGAGAGCTTGAACGATTATGCCAGGCTGCTTAAAGATATTTTCCCTGATAATGCTACCGATGTTGACCGCATCATTGCAGAAATCAATAAGATCATTGTCTACCTGGATGTGCTGTATGGGATCGACAATCCCCTTTTCACTGAAGATATGCGCGACAAGGAATACCTGACAAAGACACTTTTACCCTGGTTCATAAAGTATCAAAAGAACATGCGCAAAATCGCGAAGCTCAACGAGCCAGTCAACACCTATTTGAAGCGCTTCACCGATAACGACGCGCTGATCGGTATGATTGCGCAGCATTTCTTTGAAGACACCCCCACATTTTTTGCCTTGAGTTACTTCGGACTTTATCTTGACTACTTCTATCCCCTGGGTGGAACCGGAAGGCTGGTTGAAGAGCTTGCAAAAAAGGTCAGCGAAGCGGGCGGTGAGATTGTGACTAACACCTCCGTCATCAGCGTCGATTCGCAAGCGCATGAGGTTGTGCTTTCAGATGGTCAAAAAGCGGGCTACAAGAAGCTTGTCTGGGCGGCAGATCAGAGTTTGCTTTATCAGATCGTTTCCGGGACGAGTGATTCCAAGGTGGCGCAACAACGCGCGCTCACTGAAGCCGGCAAAGGTTCAGATTCCATTTACACGCTATTTTTGGCTGCTGACCTCGAAAAAGACTATGTCAGGGAACGTATCGGCACCCACGCCTTCTATACCCCCGACACCCAGGGGATGTATAAACTCGGCAGTTGGGAAACTGCCGCCAAGCTCGGAAATGACAGCCTGCTCGAATGGGTGGGGACTTACCTTGAAAAAACCACCTACGAGATTTCCTGCCCCTCCCTGCGCGATCCCTCTCTCGCCCCTGACGGTAAAACCAGCATGGTCATCAGTTCATTGATGGATTACAGCCTGGTGAAGCGCTTCTCGGATGCGGGTCAGTATCAAGAATTTAAACAGTTCTGTAATCAAAAGATTACTGAAGTTCTTGAAAGACATGTTTTACCTGATCTGAGCAATAAGACACTCTTCAGCTTCTCGTCGACCCCGCTGACTATTGAACGCCGCACCGGCAGCAAAGAAGGAGCGATCACTGGCTGGGCTTTCACCAACCTGGAGATGCCATCACCAAACCGTTTTAAGACAATGGGCAAGTCAATCACAACACCCATCCAGGACGTGCTGCAGTGTGGGCAGTGGACCTTCAGCCCGTCTGGAGTTCCTATCTCGGTCATGACCGGCAAAATGGCATCGGATGCGGTGATCAAAGCCCTGAAACGCTGATGACCTTTACATCAGATTTGTTGATCCTGATCAACATGTGCGTGGGGATTGCCTTCACCGCGCTGCTGTTTTACCGATTCCCAAAATTGCCGCCTGCCAAAAACGCTGAGGACTTTCCAAGCGTTTCCATCATCATCCCTGCGCGCAACGAAGAAAAGAATCTCCAACTTCTGTTGGAGGACTTGCAGAGCCAATCTGTAAAGCCTCATGAAATAATTTGCGTGAATGACGACTCGTCTGATAACACCGCGGGAGTTGCGCAAACCTTTGGAGCAACCCTGATCAATTTAAACAGCAAGCCGGAGGGCTGGACCGGAAAGACCTGGGCTTGCCAAAACGGGGCTGATTTGGCTAGCGGATCGCTTCTGCTCTTCCTGGATGCGGACGTCAGGCTCAGAAAAGATGGGCTCGCGCGGCTTGTTCAGGCCCATCAAGCTGCTGATTGCAGCATCTCCGTGCAACCCTTCCATACCGCCAGAGAGCCTTATGAACAGTTCTCTTTTTTGTTTAACCTGGTGCAGATTGCCGCCAATGGCACTAGCCTCCCGCGGAAAACCAACATCGGCGTGCATGGTCCGGTTCTGCTGATCGCGAAAGCAGATTACGAAAAAATTGGCGGGCACACAAGTGTGCGTCAGTGCATTGTGGAAGATATGGTTTTCGGGCAAAAGTTGCAGCAAAATCATTTGCCGTACCAACTTTTTGTTGGGGATCAGGATGTTTCGTATAGAATGTACCCGGGAGGGCTGCGCAGCCTGGTGCAAGGCTGGGTGAAGAACTTTGCATTTGGTGCCACCAAGACACATCCACTGATTCTTTTGATGATTATCTTATGGTTCGGATCGATGATTACCGTGCCAATTTATCTCGTACTATCCGTGGGAAGCGCCAATTTGCCAATGATCGCTGTTTACGGGCTGCTATACCTGCTTTGGGTCTTTGTTCTGGGTTCTTTGGCAAATAGAATAGGTCGTTTCCACGTGCTTCCCATCATTTTCTTCCCACTATTGGTCTTAGGTTTTCTGTTGATCTTCATTGTTTCGCTGATTACAAAGGTTTTTGGTTTGCCGGTGACCTGGAAAGGTCGTGTGATTGCCGGGGAGGATGAAACGTGAGGATCCTTTATTTACCCAACGGATGGACGCTTCTCCTCTGCTTTGCAGTCTGGACGGTTATCAATCTGTCGGTAGTTAATATTTGCCTTTTCCTGCCGGATAAGGTTTTCAATCCACGCGCGTTCTTTTTTCGATCCCACCCCTTTGAAAGAGACGGTCAACTCTATGAAGATATATTTAAAGTGAAGAGATGGAAGCAGCTCCTGCCGGATGGTGGTGGGTTGTGGAAAAAACGCGGTTACAAAAAGAGACATCTTGAAGATCTCTCAGAGGAAAACCTGGAACGCTTTCTGCTCGAGTCCTGCCGCGCCGAGTTGACCCACTGGCTGGTTATCTCTCTTTTTTGGGTATTTGGTTTTTTTCTTCCTGCATCAGCAACCGGGCTCATGCTGATCATTGCGCTGCTTGGAAACCTTCCCTGCATTATTCCACAGCGCTATAACCGCCCCAGAGTTCTTAAATTATTGGAGAGAACGCAATCCCGCCGGAATGCTGGCAGCGCGACAGTTTCTTGATAGCGGTGAGTCATTGACACAAAAAACGGGAGACTATCTATGTCGTCTCCCGTTTTAGCTTCAGATGTTACTTACTTTTTTGCTTTCAACTGGGTGTAAGCCAGGGTTGCCACAAGCACAACCAGGCTGATAATGACCGTGGCAATCACGGCAGGGTATTGGGAGTTGAAACCATCGGGTAATGGCTTATCCATCAGGTGCTTGATCAGAATACCAATGTAAGCCCAGACGATCACCAAGCCATAAGGAACGTCGCGATTCTTGAGCGTTGTTACAACGCCAATTGCCAAACCAATCAACAGGATTGCGACGGTCCAAACCACCTCTGAGATGCCCAGCAAATTTACGGGTGAACCAAGCATGTCTACAAATAAGGTTGTGGCGTTGGCGATGGTCGCTACTGTGATCCAGCCAAAGTAGACGCTGAAGGGAAGGCGAATGAAGATTTTTTCGTTGGCAGTTAGTTTTTCTTTATTGATGCGGATGACAATGAGAGCAAGGCAAACCAGGATGACCAGCATCAACAGCATGGAAAGGGGAATAACCTTGTAGTGCCAGGCGAAGATCCAGGCAAAATTAGCCAGCGAGGAAATCCCGAACAAGATGCCGACATCCTTCAACAGGGCGGTTTTGACCTCTTCGCCTTTTTTGCGGAAGAGACCGAGCTGATAGAGGGTATGGGCTGCCAGCAATAAGTAGATGACACCCCAGATGGTGAAGGTAATGCCGGTTGGCGCGAAAAGATTGGGGTATGAATCCGAAATATCTCCGGTGATCATGCCATTGATCGGCAGCGCGTTGGCAAGCCCATTGACGATGATCATAGCAAGATAGGTAATGAGAACAAAAATGCTAATGGAAGTGACTTTCTTCATGTTTCTCCTGATAAAATGTGTTTTATTTGTTATGTACAACTTTCTAATTCTAACAGATACTGAGCGAAGTCTGTACGTGTTTGTACAACAAAAGTCGTTTTCTTTTCCAAAAGAAATCCCCCTTTACCTAAAACCTAAATCAATGCGGTGCCAAAATCCCCTCTTGCATCAACAACATGAACCGGGTCTAGTTATAAGCCGATGTTTTTGCGCAGAGATGAAAGCGCGGCCTCGATAGGATTTGGCCGCGCTTGATCAGGTTACGCATCAATGAATGTGTCAGCTGAGGTAATAATCCTAAAAGAACAAGGAGGATTATGCCCTCAAAGTCACTGGTTCATTTGAAATTATTGCTTTTCCCAAATACCTCTATCGGAGAATCAATGGCAGATAGATCTTCCTCATCTCCACAAACGTCGCTTCAGTCTCCTCGTTGTTTGCAAGGTTGGGATCGGCAACAGAAGACGAAACCTGGGCGGTGTTTGAAATTTCACCCGCACTGAGCGGTGCTTTGACAAGAATTTCCAGCTGGCTGCTTGCCCCATTTCCGAGCGTGGCCAGCTGACAGGTAACAACCCCGCTAAGTTCGCCACAGCTCCAATCCAAGCCCAAAGCGGAAATGAATTCCACCCCCACTGGTAGAGTGTCCGTTACCATTGTAGCAATGGCATCCTGAGGACCCAGGTTTTCAACGATAATTGTATAGGTCAGCACCTGGCCAACGATTACAGGATCAGGTGAATCGGTCACGCTGATTGCCAGATCTGCGGTCGCTTCGTCATCATCGAAGATTGTGACCAGCGCCATGGATGGCGTGCCCAGCGTGGCATTGGTGGGATTGGAAAGGTCAACGGAAAACCACTCATCACCTTCGTGAATAGCGTCATCCAGGATGGAAATGGTAAAGGTCTTCTCGGTATCTGTGGGAGTAAAGGTGAGCGTGCCGCTGGTGGCGGTGTAGTCGCTGCCAGGCAGGGCAGTGTCCTCGACGGTGGCGTAATCCACCGTGGCGTCAATTGATCTGTCGCCGCTGATCTGGGCGGTGATGGTCACGCTCGCGCCATCTTCGTCTACAGAATAGGTGGCATTGCTGAGATCTACCACAGGCAGTGGATCATTCTCCGCGATTGTGACATTTACTTCAAAAGGTTCAACAAGAACCGCGTCTGAAGGGTTGGAAAGCAAAACCGTGAAAGTTTCATCGCCCTCATAGATTAAATCATCCAGGATTGGCACAGTAAAGGTTTTTTGAGTATCTGTGGGTGTAAAGGTTAAAGTGCCGCTGACGTCAGTATAGTCACCGCCCGACGCGGCATTGCCTTCAATGGTTTCGTAATCCACAGTTACATCCATCGATCTTTCGCCGCTGATCTGGACGGTGATGGTTATTGATGCTTCTACTTCGCTGATCGCGTAAGAATCACTCGACAAAGCGATTTGTGGAGCAGGATCGTCATCGAGAATATAAACAAATGCATTGTCAGGCTCTTCCAAAACAGCATTTACTGGATTCATGATCACTGCGTTAAACGCTTCATCATCTTCATAGATTGCGTCGTCGAGGATTGTTACTTCAAATGCCTTTGTGACCTCTCCAGGATCAAATCTAAGCTTGCCAGTTACGTCTACGTAGTCTATTCCTGCAAGCGCCGTACCTTCAGGGGTTAGAAAATCCACCCAAATTTCAACAGTTGACGACCTGCTCAGGTTTACGACAATGCTAACTGTGGCTTGATCTTCGTCTATGGAGTAAGTGGCGCTTGAGAGCGTGATGACAGGCGGCGGTGTGACAATGATCATTTGCGACATGCTCGGAATGCCATTGACAAATGCAGTCAACAGGGTAGGTCCAGGGTTGATCCCACTCAGCGGAACTGTAGTGATCGATGTAGCATCAAAATCGGATACTGGCAGCCAGATGGTCTGCCCGCTGTCCTGGTGGCGAAGCTGCACCAGGGGATAGTTGGTGGGGGAAGATTGCGTCCCACCGGAGCTGGCTTCGGTGTAGCCATAACCCCTGAAGCCCGTTCCACTGATGGTAATGCTTTCTCCCTGACTAACGGATGAAGAGGCTGAAGTGATCGTGGGCTGCCAGGCGCTGTCATAGCCCAGCTCGGGATCATAGAGCTCGGTGCTGCTGTAGAAAGAGACAAGATCAATGTTATATCCTCCAGCCAACAACACGGTCCCATCCAAGAGGAGTGTTGCTGGATGTAATTCTCTGACATTGTTAAAGTATTGCGGATCAGACCAGGTATCTTTAGCGGGATTGTAAATTTCGGAACTATTGAGGTCTACAGTGCCAGTCGTTCTCCCACCAGCAACCAACACATTGCCATCTGGCAGCAAGGTGGCGGTGTGGAGCAGCCTTGGCTCGCTCATTGAGGACGCCGCCGACCAGGAGTCTGTCTCAGGATCATAAATTTCTGCGCTGCTCGAAGGACCCGATCCACCAACAACCAACACTCTTCCATTGGGAAGTAGAGTCGAGGTGTGAGCCGCTCTTCCTGCTGCCATAGACCCGGCACTTGTCCAGGCATTGGTGGTGGGATTATAGAGTTCGGTGGTGTTTGTGGTACCCGCGGTACTGTTACCCCCAACTACCAGAACAAGACCGCTTGGAAGCAAAGTAGCAGTGTGGGTATATCTCCTTGTGCCCATTGAAGCCGCAATTGACCATGTGGCTGTAGCAGGATTGAAAATTTCAACACTGTTCAGGGCGTTGGCGCCAGGCCTCCATCCTCCGGTAACCAACACCCTGCCATCCGGGAGAAGTGTCGATGTAAATTGCTCCCGTGCTCCTGTCATTGAGCCGGTCGTCGACCAAGTTCCGCTTGAGGGAGAATAAATTTCGGCGCTGGTCAGATTATAGGCGTTATAACCTGACATTATAAGAACCTCACCATTTGCCATGAGAGTTGCGTTGTGATAATAACGCCCTGTGATCATTGTTCCGGTATTGGTCCAAGTGCCCGTCAGCGGGTCGTAGAGTTCTGCCGAGCTCAGAGTAGTGGTGTTATTACCGCCAGCCACCAGCACTTTTCCATCAGGCAGCAGGGTAGCCGTGTGGCGCATGCGGGGCGTGTTCATCGGGGGTGGGCTTTCCGCCCAACTTCCCCTGGTTGGCTGATATAGTTCCGCGCTGGATAAATAACTTCCATAATAGCCACCAGCCACAAGGATTGTTCCACTGGGCAACAGAGTCGCAGTATGATAAAAGCGATTTGTCTTCAGGATGGGTCCTATGGACCAAATTCCAGTTACCGGATCAAATAATTCGACAGTGTTTAATGTTCCACTAAGATCAAAACCTCCAACCATTAGAACTTTTCCATCTGGGAGTAACGTGGCTGAATGATAACTCCGGATCATATTCATTGTTCCTGTACTGGTCCAAATGCCTGTGAGGGGGTCATAGATTTCTGCACTGCTTAGATATGAACTTGAACTGCTTTGACCACCAGCCACGAGTACTCTACCATCAGGCAGAAGGGTGGCCGTGTGGTGTCGGCGTTTTACATTCATCGACGCCGTGGCAGTCCAGGTGTTTGTTGACGGATCATACAGTTCAATGTTGGATAAATAACCACCGCTACTACTGTATCCACCAGCAACAAGTACTTTTCCATTTGGCAGTAGTGTAGAAGTATGAAATATACGACTTGTGATCATGGATGGGGCTAGTGACCAAATTCCAGTTGATGGGTCATAGAGTTCAGAACTGCCCAAGTGACCAGCACTGCCATAACCACCAGCGATAAGTATTCTTCCATCTTGCAGGACTGTAGCCGTGTGACTTTGCCTTGCGACATTAATCGATCCTGTAGAAGTCCAAATGCCAGTTAGAGGGTCATATATTTCTACAGTTGCCAAAAAGCCAGTACTATTATAGCCACCAACCACTAGCACTTTGCCATCCAACATTAATGAAGCAGTATGATAGCGTCGTGCAGTAATCAAGTCTCCCGTTGAAGCCCAAGTACCGTTTGAGGGGTCGTAAATTAAAGCAGTTGATAAATATCCACTACTGTTCTCGCCACCAGCCACAAGCACTCTTCCAGAAAAAAGTAGTGTTGCTGTGTGATCCCGTCGTGCAGTAATCATCTCGGAAGTGTACGTCCAACTGCCCGGCAGCGGATCGTTTTCGGCTATGGTTACTGTTGCCTCGGAAGGCGCAACAAGAACCGCTCCAGAAGGATTGGAAAGTGAAATCGTGAATGTTTCATCCCCTTCGTAAACCTCATCATCCACGATGGGCACGCTGAAGGTTTTTTCTGTATCCGTGGGGGTGAAGGTCAGCGTGCCGCTGGTGGCGGTGTAATCACTACCGGCCAGGGCGGTGCCATCCGCGCTGGCATAATCGACCGTGATATCACCTAATCGCTCTCCGCTGATCTGGGCGGTGACGGTGACGCTCGCACCATCTTCAGCGACAGAATACGCAGCGCTTGAGAGCGTGATCGATGGCAAGCCGATTAAAATCGTCTCTGACCGGCTGGGGATGCCATTGACAAAGACAGTAACCGATGCGGGTCCTGCATTAATGCTGCCAATCGCTAGGCTCCTCAAACTGGTTCGGTCGAAAGAGCCAACATTGACCCACAGAGTCTCTTCATTGTCCAGGCGCCTCAGCTGCACAAGCGGGTAATTTACTGGCGACGCCTGGCTGGAACCAAAGCTTGTGTCAGTAGAATTGTAGCCTCTGAAATTTGTGCCTTCCATGGCAAGGGTTCCACCTGCATAGATGACATCATCAACATTATCAACAGTCGGCATCCATGGTTCATCAAATCCCAATCCACTATTCAACACTTCAGCGCTGCCAAGGTGGCTGCCGTTGTACCCACCTACTATTAATATTTTTCCGTTGGGTAGCAACGCAGCAGCAGGCCCCCTCCTTCCAGTGTTCATCGACGAATGGTGACTCCACAGGTCTATTGCAGGGTCGTAAGTGAAAGCTCCCACGAGGTATCCTGATGTGCTATTAAATCCTCCCATAACCAAAACCCGTCCATCTGGAAGTAAAGTAGCAGCATGCAGTCTGCGTGCCATTACCATCGAACTGGTCGCGCTCCAGCCATCAGTTGCCGGATCAAAGATGTCCGCAGAAGCGATGTTCGTGCCGTTGAAACCGCCTGCTGCCAAAACACGTCCATCACGCAAAAGAGTTAATGAAAATTCCTGGCGTGAGGTATTCATTGCCCCCACGGCACTCCATGTGCCTGTGTCTGGATCAAAAATCTCCGCACTACTTAAATATGTTGTTCCATATCCTCCCGCTACCAAAACACGCCCATCTTTAAGCAGTACCGCTTTGTGGTAATACCTGGCTGTCAACAATGAACCAGTCGCTTGCCAGGCATTGCTGACAGGATCATAAAGTTCACAGGTGGCGATAGCGCCGCTCACGTTTCTCCCCCCTGCCACCAACATCAATCCATTTCCGAGCAGTGTGGCGGTGTGATCCCTTCTTCCATCGGTCATTGATGCTGCAGCAGACCATGCAACGGCATCAGTTTGGTAGTACTCCGAACTACTCAAGTAAGTTCCAGAGGCGTCAACACCGCCAACTGCCAGGGGATAGCCATTGGGCAACAGGGTGAGGGTATGGCCGTGCCTGGCAGAGATCATCGAGCCCGTCGAACTCCAGGTACCCAAAGCAGAGTCATAGACATCAACATTCGCGACAACGCCCGTGCTTGCCTGCCCCCCAGCCAGCAAAGCATTCCCATTGGGCAGGATAGTTATCCGTGGTTGATCCCGGCTGGTTGAGATGGATCCTGTATTGCTCCAGGATGGATGCGCGCTGTCAAATACCTCAACCGCACTGGAACTTTGCATATTATTGTAGCCACCAGCGACTAACAGATTGCCATTAGTCAGGAGTAGCGCAATGTGGGCACTGCGAAAGAAAGCCATCGAACTGGTTGTAGACCACGAGCCCGTGGAAGTATTGAAAATTTCCACGTTGTTGAGAGCCCCGCTGCTGCTATCCCAACCCCCTGCCACGATCAAATTCCCATTAGGCAGCAGCGTGGTGCTGTGGTTGTACCTTGCTGTGATCATGCTATTGACTGCCCCCCACGTAACGGACGCGGGATCATAGCGTTCGGCGCTATTAAGTGAATTGCCTCCAGTGTCCCGCCCGCCAATCACAACCACCGTCCCATCATTAAGCAGGTTAGCTGTGTGCATGGCACGTCCGGTGCTCATCGGTGCTGCAACCGACCAGGTATTTTTCGAAGGGTCAAAAATCTCAACTGAATCCAGGGAGCCAGTATTTCCTGCCCCACCAGTGATCAGCACTGTCCCATCAGGCAGCGTGGTTGCGCTGTGCCTGAAACGACCGATTGTCATCAAGCCCGTTGCAGTCCAAGTGTTGGAATCCGGGGAGTAAACTTCCGCGTTGTTTTGGTAGCCAGTGGTACTCATACCGCCTGCTACCAGAACCCTGCCATCAGGCAGCAATGTTGCTGTGTGACCTTGCCTGGCGATCCCCAACGAGGCTGCACTGGACCAGGCGTTGGTAGTAGGATCATATATCTCAACGCTGGTTAAAATGCCTGCACCCAGTCCTCCAACCACCAAAACTCTTCCATCCAGCATCATGGTCGCTGTGTGGTAGGCTCTCGGGATGCTCATCGGCAGACCGATTTGCCAGGTATTTGTGGATGGATCATAGAGTTCTGTTGAAGCATACGTTGTACTGCCCTGGCTTCCCCCCATCACAAAAACCAGCCCATTTTGCAGAAGTACAGCCGTGTGATATGTCCGTCCAGTCGACATTGGATTGGCTGTTCTCCAGGTGTCAGGCGCAGCACTTACATTATCCACAGGGCTCACTGTCCAAACTGAGACGGCAATCAATAAAAATACAAAAATAAATGACACTAGTCCGGCCAGACTATTGTTGCTTTGCTTGGTCATGATTGTCTCCTTTACTGCTGGTTTCCGCCATGGGAGTGGGGGAAAAGAATGGGTCTTGGGACTTGCGTGGTCAAGTTACTAACGATGAAGTCCAGAATTTTTTCTTGTGAGGAAAAGTTGAAGGGGTAGATCGCTGAGCCAGTGTATGGCCGCTCAATGATCCAATGTAGGAGTGCGATGAAGTCAATTCTTTATGTATATTGTGGATAAGCAATTTGTTCATCTTGTCAGTGCTTTTGGGTTGGCATCTTTCCAGTGCCAGACAAGAATTGCCGCAGAATTATGCATTTCTGCTAAGGTGATAATTTGTAGTTGGAATTACTATTTTTATAACAGATTTTATCTAAAAATACAATAAATTTTTGGGAAAAAAGATTGATTTATTAAAGCAGAGTCAGTAGAAGACAATTCAAAGACAAAACTGGTGTTGTTAAGGATCCCGTCCTGCTTTTCAAAGGGGGGCTTCCAAACAAGTTTGATGTTGTCGTGGCTTATTTTTAATGGATCAAGTCCAACCATACGCAGATGGTGGCAGATGCTTTATGGTCTTGCATTTAGAATGGTGAACCATCTTTATTTTGCTGATTTTCTCGACATAGCGGTATTTTTTCGTTTTCTTTAGTACAATACTCTCAACCAAACTAACCAGAATCTTTGAAAGGAGGATTGCATATGTTAGTAACCAAGAAAGCGCCGGATTTCACGGCGACAGCCTTTTACCAGGGAACCTATCAGAAAGTTAAGCTGAGCGATTACCGCGGTAAATGGGTAGTATTGTGTTTTTATCCAGGAGATTTCACCTTTGTCTGACCGACTGAAATTTCCCACATAGCCGTTGGCTATGAAAAACTTCAAGCATTGGGAGTTGAAGTACTTTCTGTAAGCACCGATAGTGTGCATTCACACAAAATTTGGAACGAAACTGAATTAAGCAAGATGGTGGGGCATGATGTGCCATTCCCGATGGTCTCTGACCAGGGTGGGAAAATTGGTACGCTCTACGATGTCTACGACGAAGAAGGTGGCGTGAACGTCCGTGGTCGATTCCTGATTGACCCCGAAGGCGTTATTCAAGCCGCGGAAGTGTTGAGCCCGCCAGTTGGACGCAACCCAGCCGAACTTCATCGCCAAATCCTGGCCTATCAGCACCATCAAGCAACAGGGGAAGTCATGCCATCAGGTTGGACTGTGGGCGGCAAGACCCTGAAACCTTCACCCGCCTTAGCTGGTAAAGTTTGGATGGAGTGGACACCTCCAAAAGACGAGTAAGATCAATATTCAGAAAAAGCAGTTGCATGATGCAACTGCTTTTTGTTTAACAAGTCCTTTACTGATTAGCAGACAATAACTTACCTCTGCTTGAGTTTTCGACTCCTATTTTTCCAAAGCATAGATATAGGTGTCCTTCCAGATCGGTTGGCTCTGATCGTCTTTCCAAAAGAAGACGTTCTGTTCCAAGTGAGCGGTCCGGGTGAAACCCAGCCTTTCCAACAATTTCCAGGAGCTCTGGTTTTCGGGGTCGCAGTGGGCGATGATTTTGTCAATGCCGCTTGAGAACGCCTCGCGGATCAACGCCTTACAACTTTCCCTGGCGTAACCCAAGTTCCAGTAGGCTTTGTTAAACACAAAACCGATTTCAAGCGCGTTGTTTTCTCTTTTCCCGAGATAAACATTCCCGATCAATTTGCCCGTGGATTTTTGTTCAACAGCGATCATTTCATCGGATGCAATCCGCAGATCAAGCTCTTGGCGAACCTCTTCCAAGGTCATTGGTCGGTAGGGCTCGAACTTGACGACTTCAGGGTCAGAAAGATACTCGAAAAGATCCAGCAAATCGTTTCCCAAAAACCTGCGTAATATTAGGCGGTCAGTTTCTATCTTCATTTTTGCATCGGGAAAGAACAATAAATGCTCCTAAGCAAAATTTGGTTAAGGTGCTGTTTGATCCAGGTAATCCTTAATCCGATACCTACCCCTTCTCAGAGTTCCTTTTCCGTACTCAATCGCCTTGGTGGGACAGAGGTTGATACATGCTGTGCATTGATAGCAGTTTTTGCCCCAGTGAGGTCTGCCATCGATCATAGTGATCGTTTTTGCAGGGCAATCCCTGGCGCAAATT
This sequence comes from Anaerolineaceae bacterium, assembly GCA_036825115.1. GTDB lineage: Bacteria > Chloroflexota > Anaerolineae > Anaerolineales > Anaerolineaceae > Mesolinea. The sequence continues at coordinate 27,128 of DAISYV010000007.1, forward strand.
CCACAGGAGATGCACTTATCTGTAACAAAAAAAGGGCTTGTTGTGCGAGCGGCTTTGTTGAAACCAAAGTTGAAAAGGTTGGACTTTATCCAGGCAAGATTTCCAATATGCACATCCGTCACCGGCTGCTTGGCAATAATTTGCTCAGCGATCTGATCCAGCTTTGCCCTGGCGTCAGCAATTATTGAAACAATTTTCTCCCTATTCTCCAATTCTGAACCCATAACATAGTTGTTAGGCATACTGATTGAGTAGGCACTGTCCAAAGGAAAAGTGTCGTTCAACTTTTCCATAGCCAATCCTGCTTCGCCGCCACACGTGCAGACCCCAAACGCAAACTCCGGTTTGCCTGAAAGCCGCTTAACAAAATCCATCACCGGTTCCGGCATCCCCCATGCGTGGATAGGAAAAACCAAGCCAATCATCTGGCCATTTATAGACGGGGTTGTAGCTTGACCAATCATGTTTTGCGCAACATCGCTGGTTTTGGAAGCAAATTGCTCAGCTACCCACTTGGAATTGCCTGTCCCTGAAAAATAATAAATCATGGCTAGTTCGATCCTTCTTGAATCTACCAAAAATAGTCAGTTGATCTTGGGTGGATGGTAATTATTCCGATTATCTTTAATCCGCTAAAAGCACCTTCAGCTCATCGAGAACTTCAATGGGCGTTGGGTCCTCACCATAAGCCAGAGCCAGGTAATAGGAAACATAATCTCCAAACTGGAGCAGGCTAAACATCTGCGCCAGCTTGCTCTCACCACGTGCCCGGACGCTATCCACCGCCACGCCCGCCTCCAGGAAGAATCCCTGGCTGTACTCGATGCGTTTCTGGTTGCGTTCATGATCGAAATCCGAGCGCAAAAAAATCGCCGAGGTGTGTTCGTACAGGCTTTCGGGGTGGCACAGCCCCGCCAGGGCGTTGTGGTTCATCTCCGGGATGCCCTCAAAGGCTGCCCAGGCTTTGGCAAGTTCGTTTATCTCCGCTTTCCAGCGCCTGGCAATCACTTCCATCTCGCCCGATCCATAAATGACGATGTTGCGTTCAAGCAATTGCCCTGCCAGGCGTTTGGCAGGATTGCTTGAAACAGGACTGTTTTTGCCTAACTTCTGAATCCCTTCAGCAAGAATTGAAGCGGCCTCGTCAATCGCCAGAGACTGGTCTTCGATCAGACCCAAACGGAAAAAGAGCGCCAGCAACAGACCCACGGTCCAACCGATGGCTGTGCGCGGCTGCCCAACATGGTCGAAAATCCAGCAAATTTTTCCATTTTCCGTGGAAAGCCCAGCCAGCTTGCCGCCGGTACAGATGCTCATCAGGCTGCATCCACGCTGTAAAGCCTCGTTGAAAGAACTCAGCGTCTCCTCCGTATTGCCAGAGTGAGAGGAGCAGATCACCAGCGTTTCTGGTCCTCTTACCCAACCGGGGAGGCCATAATTGCGGTGCGTAACAACCGGGATGGGTAGTTTCTCTGCCAGGTACGCCGTGGTGAAATCCCCGCCAATTGCCGACCCGCCCATACCGCAGATCACCACCTGGTGCAAGGAACCAACTTCAGGAACCGCCATCTGCAATCCAAGCTGCCAGCCTGATTTTAGGTTGGCACCAAGCGCTTCAATTGCGCCGTTCATATCCTGCGGGTCAAAAGGGTTTGTTTCTGGCATCAGTCACTCCGATTAGTTTGATATCCAATCTTATCTTAAAAAGCGGGAGATGGTTGAATTTTATCTTTTAGATCAGGGTGTGGGGCTTGGCGAGGGCGTGGCGGTTGGCTGTTCAACAACCACAATCGAGACGTAAAATGGCGTGTCCGCGTTCATCCCCAGCCCAAAGAGCGACCCGTCCGGAGCCTGCAACATCCAGTTGCTGCGGTAGGTGCCCAGTTGCAAAGGCGCAGTGAACTCGACGCTCAGGTCCACAGCATATCCAGGCAGCACCTCTCCAGGCAGGAAGTGTTCGTAGGTAGCGCCAAGGGGATTTTGCGAGTAGAACACCAATTTATACAGCCGGGTCCATTTGCAGGAACCGGAATTGACCAGCCTCCAGGTCTTGGTGAAAGTCTCACCGGCAGGGATTTGTGTGCCATCGGGAATGGTGAGGTCAAAAGGCGTACCCATGCCAGCCCGATTGCAGGCGGCTGCGGAGGTGGCGGTGGCAGCTTCGGTCGGCGTGCGGGCGATGGTGGCGATCACGGTCGGGATTGGCGTATTTGTGGCGGTTGGAAGTGTAGTAAAGGTGGCGCTGGGCAGAGCAGCCTGGGTTAGCACGGCGGCTCGCGTAACCTCAAAGACCGAAGTCTGCATCAGTTGCTCCAGGTTGGGGGTGGGAGGAATCGCGGTTGGCATTGGGGTTGGCGGCACGCAGGAAGATGTCATCCCCAGTACAACAAGCAACACAACAACCAAGCGACGGTGCATGGATAAATTGTAATTCAAAGTAGGAAGGGAAAAAATCTTGATCGTTTCGTGGGCCGGACATCGTGCCCTATTGGTATTCCTTTGTGAATCCAGCTTGGTCTATGCCGAGAAAGTTTTTTGCCGCCATTTGTGACGTCAGATTCAACCCTGGAGACGAGAACCCCAAGGCAGGTGCTACGGAACCTAACCTACACAAATGTCTCTATTTTCGCTTTTTCCAAGCAAGCATCCGCGTAGGTCAGGTTGCGTTTCTCAACCTGACATCACGAGCTTCAGAATGATTGATTTCTTTGGTTTGTAAGCTCTCATCACTCAGACGCCCACACCATCAGCGTTGTACGTAACTACAATTTGTTCTGCTCTACCAGCCATCGTTGTCTCCCTGTACCCCCTCCGTAACTTGCCGATTTTGAATGGGCAAGGTATAGTTTACAATCATCTGAGAACAAATACCGGAGACAAATTTATGTCTGTTGAAAGCCTGGCAAATTCCGTCAAAACCCACAACGACCGTTGGCTCGATAAAGCCGTCTTTCCCTGGTGGCCAAACTTCACTGTCGAACAACTGCTGATCGCGCTTATCATCATCCTCACTATCGTCACGCGCTTCTACGACCTCGGCGCGCGCACCATGGCGCACGATGAAATCAACCACGTCGTTCCGGCCTACACCATCGAGAATTACGTTTACGATCCTGTCACGCATGGACCCTTTCAGTTCCATGCCCTGGCGCTTTCGTACTTCCTCTTCGGCGATTCGGACTTTTCCGCCCGTGTGCCAGCAGCGCTGTTTGGCATCGGGGTGGTGATCTTCACGCTGTTTGCCTGGCGCCGCTACCTGGGGAGGGTCGGAGCGCTTTGCGCCGCCACGCTGTTCATGATCTCGCCTTTTATACTCTTCTACAGCCGCTATACCCGCAACGAGATCTTCATCGTCTTCTGGGGGCTCGTAATGCTGTGGCTTTTCCTGCGCTACATGGAAGACGGTCAAACAAAGTGGCTTTACTGGCTGACCTTCATCACGGCCATGCATTACGCCGACAAAGCCACGTCCTATATCTTTACCGCGGAAGCATCCATCTTCCTGGCACTGTTGTTCATTTTCGAAGCGCTTCGCCTCAACTGGAAGACCGAAATTTCTAAAAATCGCTTTCAGATCGCCGTGGCGGTCACACTTACTTTGATCGTCGTCACTCTCGGTGTGTATGTGCTCGGTAAAACCCCTGCCCCAATGCAAACGGACGTCGTGCCCCCTGAAGCCGGAGCCACAGGTGTTAGTCACCTGATCAACTCGAAACTGCCTCTGATTGCCGCAGCAGGTTTGACGGGCATCTCCGCCATCGCCGCGATCGTGTTCCTTGTTCAGGGTCTTGGCTGGAAGCAGATCCGTTCTTCCCGCACTTTTGACCTGATCGTCCTGCCCCTGATCCTGATCCTGCCCCTGCTGGTTGCCCTGCCGCTCAGGCTCCTGGGATTCGACGCTACAGACTACAGCCAGACTGGCATTATTCGTTCAGGGATCATTTTTACCCTTCTGATAGCAGTATCACTCGTGCTGGGCATGCTCTGGAACCGCAAAACCTTCCTGCGCAACGCGGCGATCTTCTGGGGAATTTTCATCGTCTTTTACACCACCTTTTTTAGCCATGGTGAAGGCTTTTTCAAGGGCATTGTTGGCGCGCTTGGTTACTGGATGCAGCAGCAAGCTGTTGAACGCGGCACCCAGCCGCTTTATTATTACGCCCTGGTTCAGATCCCCGTTTATGAGTATCTACCCGCCCTCGGGGTAATATTTGCCTTCATTATAGGGCTATCCCGAAAACTCTTCCTTGCCAAACTGGCTGAACCTTTCGTTGCTTATGCACCCGCGCCGATCGAATCAGAAGAGCTGCTGGCTGGTGAGCTGGAGGTTGATGGGGAGAAAACCCCCGTTTCTGACGAGGAAAGTGAAATTGTCCTGCCCCTGGAAGCACAATACCTCTCAGAGGACTTGGAACTTGTAGATGAACTCCCCGGCGAAGAAGTCGAGGAGGAAGAACCAGTCCGTCCTGGGGGAATCGGGCGATTCTTTACCGATCCACCGGCAGACCCGAGCCGCGCTGAAAAGCTGCCAACTCTCGCCCTGCTGCTATTCTGGTCTGGGATGAGCTTGCTGGCGTTTTCCTTCGCCGGCGAACGCATGCCCTGGCTGACAACCCACATCACCATGCCCATGATCCTGACCACAGGCTGGGTTTTGGGTTACCTGATCGAGAAAATAAACTGGCAGGAAGTTCGCGAGAAACGCGGCTGGCTGGTTTTGCTTTTGAGCGGCGTTTTCTTTGTCGCCTTTGGCAGTCTGCTCGGCAGCCTGCTCGGCAATGAGCCCCCTTTCCAGGGAAAAGAATTACTTCAACTCCAGGCAACCAGCGATTTTCTGCTGGCCCTGCTGGGCACTCTGGGCGCTGGCGCTGGTTTGTTCGTTCTGTTGAAAAACTGGGGAGGGGCAAACTTCTGGAAAGCCGCCCTGCTGGCATTCTTTGGTCTGCTCAGCCTGCAAACAGCCCGCACGGCCTATCGCGCTGCCTATATCAACTACGATAACGCCATGGAGCTCCTGGTTTACGCCCATTCCACCCGCGACATGAAAGACACCGTCGAGCAAATCGAAACCATCTCAAAGCGGCTTTATGGAGATAAAACCATCAAGGTTGCCTACGACAACGATGTGCGCTACCCCTATTGGTGGTACATGCGTGACTATCCCAATAAGGTCGATTTTGACACCAACGTTACCAAATCTCTGCAAGACTCCCCCATCATCGTGGTTGGTTCGTCGAATTTTTCGAAGATTGAGCCGGTGGTTCGCGACAGTTACTACCGCTTTGACTATAAACGCATGTGGTGGCCAAACGAGTCGCTCTATCGTGATTGGAGTATTTCGAGCGTCTTGCGCGACTGGAAAGACCCCGCCAAGCGTTCTGCCATCTGGCAGGTCTGGTTCAACCGCGACTACACGAAGTACGCAATTGCCTTTAACAATCCGTCGCTGACGCTTGCCACCTGGTCGCCCAGCGATACCGCTCGCATGTACATCAAAAAAGATGTCGCCGCGATGATCTGGGAATACGGCGTCAGCCCTGAGCCGGAAGAGCCGCGTGTGGACCCGTACGCCGGCAATACCATCAGTCTCGAACCAATCAGTGTGATCAATTACGCGGGCGAAACAACCTTCAATGCTCCCCGCGATATCGCCATTGCAGCGGATGGCAGCCTGTTTGTGGCGGATTCGCGCAACCATCGCGTTGTGCACCTCGACTCGCAGGGCTTGTTCCTGAATGCCTTTGGTGGTTACGGCAATGTGATGGATGGAGAAATCCCCGGAGGGCTGATGAACGAGCCCTGGGGCGTCGCGGTCGGCATGGACGGGAATGTCTACGTAGCCGACACGTGGAACCATCGCATCCAGGTCTTTACGCCCAATGGTCAGTTCCTGCGAATGTGGAGCGTCTTTGAAGTCAACGGTCTGCCGGATGGCTTCTGGGGTCCACGCGGGATTGCGGTCGACCAAACCGGGCGCGTCTTCGTGACCGACACCGGCAAACAGCGCGTGGTTGTCTTCGATTCGAACGGCACCTACCTGACTCAATTTGGCGGTCTGGGGCTGGAAGCTGGCAACCTGGACGAACCTGTCGGAATTGAGATCGGTCTGGACGGCAAGATCTACATCGCCGACACCTGGAACTACCGCGTGCAGGTTTTTGAACCGGACCCAACCGGGCTGCAATTCCGCTCAGCCAGGTTATGGGAGGTGGACGCCTGGACCTCAGACTCGCTGGACAACAAACCCTTCCTCGCTTTGGATAAACACGGAAATGTGTACATCACGGATCCCGACCGCGGGCGTGTGATTGGATTTGATCGTGAAGGCAACTTTAAAGTCCTGTGGGGCGGGTTTGACAACAGCTACCTGATGGGAGTCATCAGCGGCATCGCCACAACCGCTGACGGCAAGGTTTGGGTGTCCGATTCCACCAGCAATACCTTATTGCTTTTCCAACCGCCTGAGTGAAATTTATCGGCTGTGGAGGCTGTCTGAAGGTATAATTATTATTAATTTACGCTTAGTGGGAGCAAAAACCCACTGGAAAAACCAGAGGAACAGGCATGCAATTGGGGAAATTTGAAATCCTCGAAGAAGTTGGACACGGCGGTTTTGGAACTGTTTACCGTGCCAATGACACCACCCTCGACCGCATTGTCGCCCTTAAGGTTCTCCACGATCAGTACAATTCTGACCAGAAATTCATCGAATCCTTCAAGCGTGAAGCCAAATTTATGGCAAGAATCACGCATCCCAACGTGGTGCAAATCCTGGAAGTTGGTGATTTGGACGGGCAGATTTACATCGCCATGCAGTATTTTGATGGCGGAAGCCTGGAACAAAAGATCACTGCAGGTGGACCATTACCTCTCAAGGATGCCATTCGCATGCTCAACCAGGTTGCGCGTGGGCTGGAAGCTGGTCATAAAATTGGCTTGATTCACCGGGATATCAAACCTGCCAACATCCTCTACAATCAGGATGGATTCATCGCGATCAGCGATTTTGGCGTCGCGAAGTCGATCAAGCAAGGTTCTGTGGAAACCACCAGCTCCTTCAATCAATTTGCAGGTTCTCCCTACTACATCCCGCC
>DAISYV010000008.1:0-33409 GCA_036825115.1 Anaerolineaceae bacterium
AGATTCAGAAAGGATAAAAGGAGGCAATTATGCCCGCAAGAGATGGAACTGGACCCATGGGTCAGGGCTCAAAAACAGGACGGGGAATGGGTAACTGCGGACCAACTGGTGTTGACACCAGTAAGATCCCAACCACAACCCCAACACCTGGCGGAGCTCTTCGCAGAGGCGGAAGCATGTGGGATTCCACATTCGGTCGCTTTTTTGGACGCCGGCGTGGAAACCGGATGAACAGACAATAATTAATTACAATAACAAGGAGATAGATATGCCAAGATTTGATGGAACTGGACCGACTGGAACGGGACCAAATGGACGAGGATTAGGACCTTGCGGTGGGGGCTACGCAGGAACTTATGCAGGACGCGGAGGGGGTTTTGCAGGAAGTGTCGGTGGACGCGGCAGAGGGCGCGGATTTTTCCGCGGCGGTTTTGGTTGGGGCATGGGGCAGACTGATGCACCACAACCCGATATTAAAGCAGCCATGATCCAGCGCAAGACCTGGCTCGAAAATCAGTTGGCTGTGGTCAGCCAACAGCTGCAAGATTTAGACAAAGAATAGAAGACCATTCAAGGTCTAATCCTTTGGACATAAAAAAAGAAGTTGGCTCAAGATTTGAGCCGACTTCTTTTCATCAGTAGATCGATTTAAATTACCTTTTTCTCTCGCAACTCGGCGACCTGGTCAGAAGTCAGACCCAAATATTCTGAGAGTATTTTTTCAGTTTCAGCACCCAAAACTGGCGCGGCCATGCGGATTTCACCTGGCGTGCGGCTGAGCTTGGTTGGAATGCCGGGAATGCGCGTGGTACCGGCAACTGGGTGCTCGACTTCGAGGATCATGTCCCTTGCAATCACTTGTTCATTTGCAACCACTTTATCGACTGTGTTGATCGGTCCGCTGGGAATACCAACTTCATCAAACATCTTCTGCCACTCTTCAGCGGTTTTGGTCATGAATCTTTCAGCCAAAATCGGACGCAGAGCCTGGTAATTCTCATTGCGCTTTGGGTTGGTAATAAAGCGCGGATCATTTGCAAGGTCGAGTTCCAGCAGTTCGCACAAAGTGACCCACAAGCGGTCATTCCCCGCCGCCACCATGATTGGAGCAGTCAGGGTGTCGAAAGGTTCAAAGGGCACGATGGATGGGTGACGATTGCCAATCGGATGGGGAATTTCACCAGTAAATTCGTAACGGGCAATGGCATTTTCGAGTATGGCAACCTGGCAATCAAGCATGGCAACGTCCACCATCTGCCCCAAGCCAGAGCTTTCACGCTCGTGCACTGCAGACAAGATACCAATCGCGCAGAATAGCCCGGCGAAAATGTCGCCAACGGATGAGCCCACCCGGGTTGGTTTGCCGTCCGCCTGACCAGTGATGCTCATGATGCCGCCCATGGCTTGCACCACGGCGTCGTAAGCCGGTCTTTGGCTGTAGGGACCAGTTTGACCATAGCCGGTGGAGGATGCGTAAATCAGACGGGGATTGAGCTCTTTGAGCACATCATAACCCAGGCCCAACTTCTCCATGGTACCCGGTCGAAAGTTTTCGACCAAAACGTCCACCTTTTTTACCAACTCTTTGAGGATCTCTTTTCCCTCTGGAGTTTTTAGGTTGAGGGTGACGCTCTCTTTGTTGCGGTTCAGACTCATGAAATAAGCGCTCTCACCATTTTTGTATGGACCGTAAGCCCTTGAATCATCCCCTTTCCCGGGTTGTTCAATTTTGATGATTTCCGCACCGAGATCGGCTAAAACCATGGTTGCGTAAGGTCCTGCTAAAACACGTGTCAGATCCAATACTTTGATGTCAGATAATGCGCCCATTTCAATTCCTCCAGTCAATCTTTTTCATGCAATAGTTCAGAATCCCTTTTTGGAAAGGGATTCTGAACTTGTTATTTCTTACTTAAATCTATTCGACTTCGTCAATCGCGATACAGCGGCAGAAAGCGCTCTCGCCGTATTGGAACTTCCAGGGCAGTGTGCCCAGGATCAGGCGTTTGTTCAAGACTTTGTCGATCTCACCACCGATATTTTCGACGTGGATGATCTCCCAGGGTTTTGGGAAGACCTTGATGTGCATCGCCTGGTAGACCTCTGGCCAGGGGTAAATTTCATTCAAGCCCTTGCCGTAGCGCTGTTTCATGTAGGCATCGCAAGCCTGAGCCTCGCCTGGTTCCCAATCGCGGATCTTGGTGTTCATGGGGTGGTCAGCGGAACCGCAGTCCACGGCGATGTGCTTGATTTTCATGTCCTTGATCCAGTCAATGAAATCCATTGAAGGGCCGGGATGGCGCAACATGTAGCGGCGTTCGTTGGCTTCGGGCTGGTCAAAACCATAGCGGTGGTAGCCGGTGTTGATGTAGAGAATATCGCCGGTTTTCACTTCGACGCGATCCATGATGTCCTGGGGAGTGTAAATGGACCAGTCTTCAGCAATGTCAGAAAGGTCAACGACCACGCCAGGACCCATCAGTTTGTCCATCTCGAGCGAGGCAATATCCCGACCGGAGGTGTCAAAATGCAGCGGACCATCCAGGTGGGTACCCACATGGTTTGAGGTTGTGATGAGCATGCCGTTTGCCCCATTCGGGCTGAGGCGCTTGAAGAATTTTACTTGCAGCGGCTCGTAGGTCGGCCAGGGTGGTGTGAGGTGGCTTGTGTTCTGTGTTAAGTCGTAAACCTTCATTTTGTCCCAATTTTTAATCATAGTTCCTCCATTAGATTAGTCCTCCAGAAGACCTTCGTCTTCAAGGAGGTTTACGAACGCTTCCAAAGCTTGTTCAAAGCATGCCATGGGCGGGTGCACGATGCCCGCGCCTACCTGACCGACGCCCGCTTCTTTGTGGGCAATGCCGGTGTTGATCACAGGCAGCACCTGGGTTTCGATCACCTTGCGGATGTCGATGCCGGTTGGAGAGCCCCTGAAATTCATCGGCGGCAGCTTGTAGGCACGGCTTTCCTCCGTGGTGATTTCATACATGCTGGTGGTATATCGTACCGCATCTTTGGGTGTGCCGCCCACAAATTGCACAATTGCCGGCGCGGTTGCCATCGAAAAGCCGCCGATGCCGAGGGTCTCCGTGATGCAGGAATCGCCGACATCCGGGTTGGCATCTTCCATGGAAAAGCCGGGGAAGTACAAGCCATCGATGATCTCTGCGGGTGCAGTGAACCAGCGCTTGCCAAGCCCAGCCACGCGAATGCCAAACTCGGTACCATTGCGCGCCATGGTGTAGACGATGGTGGAGTGTTTCACCTTACCAGCAGGTTCCAGGGTGGCTTTGGCAGCCGGCATGGAAAGATTCAAAAAGGTGTGGTCATTGCTGTTCAGGAATTCCAAAACGGCGATTTTATCTTCGTTGCTGAATGAGGTCTTCAGGATGCTGGGAGCAATCTCGCGGATCAGCAATGAGGTGGCGGCTTTATTGCGGTTGTGGACCTCGTCGCCCATCTGCACTGCCTGCGCGATCATGATCTTCAGGTCGATGGGGCCGTGAATTTCGATCGTTTCTTTCAGCACAGGGTAAAGTACGCGTTCCATCCACTGCAAGTGCTTGATCACCTCCGGTCCATAAGCGCCCATACGCAGCACCTTGCCAAGACCTTCATTTAAGGTGCAGTACGCCCGGTTGCCATAGGCTGTGTTCTCGATGATCCAGACTGGCATCCTCGCGGTCACGATGCCTGCCATCGGACCAACTGCGTCATGATGGTGGCAGGGGTCGAACCTTAGTTTTCCGGAAGCTGCATATTCAGCTGCTTCTTCCGGGGTGGAAGCCAGGCCTTCGTACATCAGGCCGGCCATTACGCCGCCCTTCAACGGACCAGACATCTTCTCCCATGTGACCGGGGGACCTGCATGGAGAAAGAGATCTTTCGCCATGCCAGGAATGACTTCTCCCGCCACTCCCAGGCCGATCAGCGTCGGCTGACCGTTCTGGATAATTTCCAGAGCTTCCTTATTTGCGGTTTCAATAATATCTATCAATGTCTCACTCCTTTCGAATTATGATTGCTTGGTCTTATTGAGTCTGCTCAGCAGCTTGAGCATGTTTTTCTTGCCGCCTGCTTTTGGCTTCCAGTTTACCTGCACCACTGTGACTCCCTGGCTTTTTAAGTCGTTGTGAAATGACTTCAGGCCGAGATTGACTACTTTGAGTTCCTGTTTAAAGAGGTCGTTGACGGACATCTTAAGCTCCTTTTTTGATGCGCTGCATTACCAGGTCGGTAAGGCGGACTGCCTGGGCATTGGAAGGCAACACAATGATACCTGCGGCTTCAAGGGTTTTGATCGATTTGTTCAGATCCTGGCTGTCCAGGTCGGTGCCGCAGACCGACGCAATCACGACAACATCTTTGCCTTGCGTGGATAAGCGCTGGCGAATCTCACGCACAGAGTCAGCCACTGCGCCTGCCGGGTCCTGGTAGGAGCCAAAACCGAGCACCACGTCCACCAAAATTACAGCCGTTTTCTCATCCACATGTGACCTGAAGAATTCTGTCCGGGTCTGAGGATCAATCATGGGGTGCGGCCTGCCGCGGGTGAACTGGTCTTCGCCCAGGTCCAGGCAGATGTGTCCGCCCCCTGCAGGCAGGTTCTCGATTGCCATTTCTGGAGAGAGTGGGATGTTGGAGTAGATCGCGTGATGCACACCCAAAAGTTTCATGGCTTCATCAGCCAGCGTGCCCCCGGTGAAAAGCGCGCGCAGTTCTGTTTGGTTGCTCTTCAGTTTGGCAACTTCCTTTTCTCCGATCTGGTCGATTTGTTCTTCAGGCAACGAGAAGCCGGTGAAATCTTCGTAGGCTTGTCCGCGGAGCACCTTGACGGCTTTTTGCGCGGCATCTTCAAGGCTGATGCAGGGGATTGCCCCTGCGGCTTCGATCGCGGCCCTGTCGCCGCCAATAAAGTCGATCACCACGGGTTTGGGGCTGGTTTTTGCGATCTGATAGATCTTTTCTGCCACAGATGGAGCCGGTGGTTTGGAGATCAAGACGATCAGAGCCGTCTCAGGATCAGAAATCAGCGACTCAAAACCCTGGATCATCATCAGCCCCCCGATTTGCTCCTTGAGGTCGCGCCCGCCAGTGCCGATGACCTGCGAAAGCCCTTCACCAAGCTTGTGAACCTGAACGGTAACTTCCTGCGTCCCAGTGCCCGATGCGCCGACCACGCCGATCTTGCCCCGCCTGACAACGTTGGCAAAACAAAGCGGTTTGCCGTTGATGATCGCCGTTCCACAGTCCGGACCCATCATCAGCAGTCCTTTTTCCACTGCTTTTTGCTTGAGACGCAGTTCGTCTTCAACCGAAACGTTATCAGAGAACAACATGACGTGCAGTCCTGCATCCAAAGCTTCTTCAACTTCGGCTGCAGCAAATTGACCCGGTACTGATACCAGGACCATGTTGGCTCCGGGCAAAGCCTGGACAGCCGATCGCAATGAAGGCGGTTGGTAGTCCTCCTCACCATCAGACTCTGCGCTTTTGTTCAGATACTGAATGAAGGCATCCTCAATTTCCTTCATCGAGATCAGCGCTTCATCAATTTTTGCGGCAATGAAGAGGTCGTTAGGGGTCAATCCGTCAAATTCGCCGCTAGCCAGACCAAGGTCCTTTGCCAGGTCCAGGTTGAGATCGGTGCCCATCCCCACCAGCACATCCTCGACACCTTCCAACTTCTGCAGTTCCCTCGATAACAACATGAGCGTTACCGAGTCGTAATAAGCATTTCTTTTAATACTCGTATGTAGGGTCATATGCCTGGCACGGGTTGAGGTTCATGGATATCGACCCGTGCTCGCTCTCCTTCCTTTTCAGTATTTGTCAGTGTGTTTTGATACCATTCCAAGGCACAGATCAGTCCCATCAGGAAATCTCCACCCGAAGTGGCTCCGTGCTGAAAAACCATGCCAGCTAAATCGACGGGGTCATCCTGGTTGTTGAATATACAGGTATGGATGAGCCGTTGGTGACTCCGACTAATCTTTCCATCAGCAGCATGCCTGAGCATGTTCGCGCTGATCAGGGTGGTGCAGCTTTTTGCCTTCCTGGAAATAGTCTGATTAAACTCCCGAACCCAAGGGTACTGACCCTGGTTCAACGCATCTGCGATGTTAAATACGACCAGATAGGCTGCCAAAAAATCATCGCAAGCTGGCGTGGAGCCCATGCCAAAGCCAATCAACCGATCTGCCAGACTCATAGCTCGCTCCCAATCGGACGTGTTGACCGCTTTTGTGAAGGCTTCAAGATCATCAGCTATATATCGGCTGTAGATATTGCCAAGCACCGGTTTGCTGCTCGCCAATTGGCGCGTCAAGCGCGGCAGGAGGGGCAGCAGCCCCTCAGCTGGTTGTTGTGCAAGCCACCTTGAAAGTTTGAGTCGGATTTGGGCTATATTTTCTGCTGGACGAAGTGCCAGGTTCGGCATTGACCAGGTTTGCCAAATCGAAGCGTCCCGCAGATTTACTGTAAAGCTCCCATTTGCAGCTGTGAACCGGTCAAGGTCCAGAACAACTTTATCGCCTGCTCGAATGAATTCAACAAAACTTAGACCACAATCTACTGTCAATCCCATCGGCATGATGTCATCCTGGTTGGTGAGCGTGATCAGCGCATCCTCCCGGATCAGCAAATTCACCGCGTGCCGATAAACTGAATGGACGCTTGCCAACTGACGTGGATGATCACCGAGGAATTCAACCAGGTCATCAGCAAGAGTTATCGCGTTCAGTTCTTTTCTCGTCATTTTAACCAAGTAGATCACGAATCTTAAGCGCAAATTGAATGGAAAAGGCCGTCTCCGGATCCTTCAAGTCGATTTTCAGGATATCACGCAGGCGATTGATCCGATAAACAACCGTATTATAGTGAGTAAATTGTACTTCGGAGATCTTGCGCAGATTGCCACCGTGCTCAAAATATGCCCGTACAGTCTCCAGCAGTTTCCCGTCATGTTCCGCGTCGTACTGCATAATTGGCTGAAGCACTTCATCCGCATGACTCAAAAGGTCTGTCCGAATCTCAGGTGAGCCAAACAATCGAGCAATTCCCATGTCTTCAAAGAAGCTGTAATGCTCCTTGTCTTTCTTTTCGCTGCTTTGCTGGAAGCGTACCGTCTGCTTAGCCTCATGAAGGCTGTCGCTGAGCTTGTCATACCCGGGATAAGCCCGACCGATACCCAGGAAGCAATTCTCTTCAACTTTCAGATCTCTCGCAACCTCAAGCAGAGAGAAGACGAATTGCCTGGTCTGCGCAGCGCGGATTTCAGAGCTCAGGTTTGGATCAAACTCGAGCAGAAAATATATCTCATTGGGTTTGGTTGCCCAAATGTAACGGGAAGATGCCTTCTGTTGGATGTAGCTGAGGATCCCCGTCAGAATTAGGCTCGTTTCCTGGATCCTGCGCTTGCGTGAAGTCGTTGAACGTTCGCCATCTTCATAATCCAGCCGTAAAATCAGGCATTGGTGATAAGCCTTCGGATCAAAACCGTAATACTCCGCGTCCAGAATTGCTCCGGCCTGGGATTCGGGCTTGTTGCTTAGCAATTGCTCCAAAAAATTCGTGCGGTGCACATTCTCTCGCTGGGTTACAGTCAGCTTGGTGACAATATGCAGCGCGATCAGGGAGGTTGCCGATTCAATCACAAACAAATCGCCCGTGTTAATTTGGTCATTGATGTCCCAGATATAGACCTGCCCGTAAAGATTTCCTTCGAAGAAGATCGGAATACTAAAGCGCTTGACCTCCACCCCATCCACCGTGTCGAAACTTGTGCGCATTTGTGTGGACTCTGGATCAGCCAGGACGCCCATGTGATTTATCGTTGTTGGAACCACCCGATCGAGGATGGCACCCCAGGTTTTATCCTCCGCGTGAAACACAAAGCTCTTGTGCACCTGGTCGGAAATCAACGTAGGCGAATGCAGCGCCTGGCTTATAAGTTCAGCAAATTCGTCCATATCCCCACGCCGCAGCATGATATCCCGGATCTGGCTGTTGAATGCATTGATCTTTTCAAGCAGGCGGGTCTGCTCACCGATAATATAGGTGAAGACCTGTTTCATCAAATCACCATAAGACACGCTTGGTGGGATTTTGATGATCGGAAACGCCAGTTTATTGGCAGTCGCGATGACACTTTCCGGCAATTCGTTGATGTAGCGTTTGGTTTTGATGCCCATGCCGCAGACACCCTTCTCGGAAAATATGGGCAATAGGGTGTTCAAGGCTTCGATGTTATCAGAAAGTGAGTAAGCTGTCGTAAGTAATAATTCCCCCGGTCGGACCCAGTCAACAATATCTGGCACCTCCATGACGTTGACTGAGGTAATTACGTTGTCCATCCCTGCTTCGCCAGCTATTACTTCCGCGCCAGCCAGCAAATCCACATTGAGGATGTCACTTAAACGTACTTTTAATGCTTTTAGCATATAGCGTTTCTCATCCTGTTACTATTGTACCGAAAAATTTGCTTTGATTCATTGTGACAATAAAACAATTAACAAGCCTATTCATGGCAGAAGTTTGTTAATTTATTACAATACCAACTTTTGATGGGAAAATGGTGCAGTTTATGACAATCCCCAATTAGATCGGGTTACAATTGAGGCATGTTGGAATTAACCATTGCCACATATCACCAAGCCCTGCTCGAAAAACAACTGACCACTGAAGAACTGGTTGCCTTTTACCTTGATCGCATTCAGCGCTTTGACAATACGCTTTCCAGCATCATTTGCGTCAATCCTGCCGCTGGGGAGTTGGCAAGAGCATGCGATGATTGTTTGCGGAAAACCGGAAAACTGTGCGGGAGTTTGCACGGCGTGCCGGTGCTGGTTAAGGACAACATTGAAACCGCGGATATGCCGACAACCGCCGGAAGTTTGAGCCTTGAGGGCTTCAACACAGGTAAGGACGCCGACTTGGTAAAACGTCTGAAAGCAGCTGGAGCGATCATCCTGGCAAAAACCAACTTGCACGAATTTGCCATTTGGGGTGAGTCGATCAGCTCGATCAAAGGTCAGACATACAATCCGTATGACCTGAGCCGGACCCCAGGAGGCTCAAGCGGCGGCACTGGCGCAGCTCTGGCAGCCAATTTTGGTTTGGCAGGGATTGGAACCGACACGATCAACTCGATTCGGTCCCCCTCCAGCGCCAACAACCTGGTTGGGATTCGACCGACCGTTGGACTGGTGAGTAATGATGGGATTGTGCCCTATTCTCTGACCCAGGATACGGCGGGACCAATGGCGCGGAATGTCGCCGATGCGGCTGCGGTCTTAAAGGTGATTGCTGTCCGGGAATTGCCAGAAGCGCCGGCTTCGGACAGCCCAAAGATTGGCGTGCTCAGATCCTTTTTTGGCTCCGAACCAGAAAACAAAGTGGTCAACCGGGTGATGGCACAGGTCCTTGAAGAGCTGGCAGGCATGGGTGTTGAGCTGCTTGAAATTGATGACCAGATCCTGATCGGCGAGCTTGTCGCGCATATCAGCGTGCACTTATTCGACCTGAAAGCCCACCTCAACAACTATCTCGCAGCGGTGCACGCCCCCTATCCAAGCATTGATGCCATCTTGCAAAGCGGCTTACATCACCCTGGGATCAAAGACAATCTTGTATACGCCAACCAGCTGTATATAACTTCACCCGAGTACAGCAAGCGATTGAAAAGACGCGCTTTACTCCAAAAGCAAATTGAGTCTCTTTTCTCCAGTTATCAGCTTGACGCGCTAATTTTTCCCCACCAACAGCAGCTGGTGTGCCGGGTGGGCGAGAGCCAATTGCAGCGCAATGGAGCGCTTGCGGCAATTACCGGCTTCCCTTCAATCTGCCTGCCGGCAGGATTCTCCGCTCCCACAGTGAAGGCTCCGATCGGCGTGCCCATCGGTTTTGAGCTCTTTGGCTTGCCGGGCAGTGAAAGCCGTTTAATCGAAATTTCAAGGCGCTATGAGAAGCAACATCCCAAACGGAAATTTCCCATTGAGGATAATTGGTTGTGAAACATTCCAATAACCATCAATGCTTAAGCTCAATAATTGTAAATTTTAACAAGCAAGAGTCTTCTTGCGCTATGTTAGAATTGTGGTCAATTAGGTCAGAATTGGATATCGTTTTCAGATATCTCACTCACAAAAACCATGAACAACAACGCAACTAAACGCGAAGGTTGAAGTTTATGGTAATAACAGGAGGCTTTTAATGATAAGTAGGTTTGCATACTTTAAGCCCCACAACCTCAATGAAGCAGTTCAATATCTCGAGAAGGAAGAGAAGTGTTTTGTCCTGGCGGGCGGCACTGATTTGATGATTCTGCTGCGCAGAAATCTGATCAATGCTGAACACATCCTGGACATTAAAGGGCTCCCCGAGACAACTGCATTTGAATACATTGATGGCGCCGGTTTGACAATCGGCGCTTCTGTTGTGGTCAATCAATTGGTGGACTCAGAAGTTGTCAAGGCCAAATATCCCGCCCTGCACCAGGCTGCGGCATCCCTGGCATCCTACCAGCTGCGCAACCGCGCCACACTGGTCGGAAACATCTGCAATGCCTCACCAGGCGCAGATCTGCCCCCCGCTTTGTTGGTCTACGACGCTCTGGTCAACATTGTCGGACCCCAGGGTGCCCGACAAGTCAAACTGAATGAGTTCTTCACCGGTGTTAAGCGCACAGTGCTGCAGCGCGGTGAACTCGTTGTATCGGTCCAATTACCTGATCCCGGAGAAGGCGATAAGAGTATTTACATCCGCCAGGCACGGCTGCGCGGGCATGATCTCGCGACGGTCGGCGTTGCCAGCCGCGTCAAACCGGATGGCAAAGTAGCCATCGGCATCTGCGCGGTTGCGCCAACCCCGCTGCGCCTCTATGCTCTCGAGGATAAGATCAACGCGCGCGAACTCTCCCAGGAAACCATCGAATGGGCTGCAAAAGAAATTCGTGAGCACATCCGTCCAATCACCGACGTCCGTTCCTCAGCTGCCTACCGCCTGCAAATGGCATCGGTTTTGCTGAAGCGCGGTTTGCTCACTCTCATCGGCAAGGAGGCATAAACATGGACAACACCAAAGATTGTTCTATGTACACTGAGCATGTTGAATCAGGCAAGCGGAAAGTTACCCTAAGCCTGACTGTAAACGGTCAATTTGTCGTACGCGATATTGACCCAAACATGACCCTGCTGCACTTCCTGCGCGACAATCTGAAATTGTTCGGCACTAAAGAAGCCTGCGGCGAAGGGGAATGCGGCGCATGCACGGTCATCATGAACGGCAAAGCCGTGACCTCATGCATTATCCTTGCAGTCGAAGCTGAAGGCGCCGATATTATCACGGTTGAGGGTCTGGCGAAGGACGGAAAACTCTCCATTCTGCAGGAAGAGTTCATCAGCCAGGATGCCCTGCAGTGCGGTTTTTGCACCCCGGGCTTCCTGATGTCTACCCGTGCTTTGCTCGACAATAATCCAAATCCGTCTGATGAGGAGATCATTGAAGTTCTGAGCGGAAATCTGTGCCGCTGTACAGGTTACATTCCGATCATGAATGCCGTAAAGCGGGCAGCTGAACGCGAACGAAAGGAGTTGGGCCGCTAATGGACGAGAAAAAATACCAATCAAAGTACAAGCGGGTTGGTCAGGCTTATGACCGCAAAGACGCTCGCGAAAAAGTAACCGGGCAGGCGGTTTATGCCTATGATATGGAGCTGCCAGGCATGCTGCATGCCAGGTGCCTGCTCTCTCCGTACGCCCGCGCGAAAATTGTATCCATCGACACCAGCAAAGCCAAAGCCCTGCCTGGTGTGCGGGCCGTTCTTTGCGGTGAGGACTCAGACATCCTGGTCGGTCTCTACATGCAGGATAAGCGCGTGCTGGCCAAGGGCGAAACCCGCTACCATGGTGACGTGGTTGCGGCTGTGGCTGCTGATGACGAAGAAACAGCCGAACGCGCCATCTCGCTTTTGGAGGTGGTCTATGAACCACTGCAGCCCGTTCACGACGTGGACGAAGCACTCGAAGCCAAAATCCTGGTACATGACGACATTAACGAACTGAAACACTACGTTGGCGTCTTCTTTCCCCAGAAAGACTCAAATATTGCCAGTTGGAACAAGAGTAAGAAAGGCGACCTGGAAAAGGCTTTTGCCAAATCGGATGTGGTCGTTGAAAACGAATTTTCACTTCCAGCCGTTGCTCACGTTCCAATGGAAACCCATGTGGCGATTGTTCAGGCCGACCCTTATTCAAACAAGATCCGGATCTGGTCATCCGCGCAATCCCCCTTTGCCATTCGCCAGATCATGGCTGATAGCTTTGGCATTTCTGAATCGGATGTCGAAGTGCATATCCCCTACGTCGGCGGTGGGTTTGGCGGCAAAGCCGGCATCCACCTTGAACCGCTCGCGACATTGCTCTCGAAAGCTGCTGGTGGTCTGCCTGTGAAGGTGCGCGCCACCCGCGAACAAGAGTTTAACCAACTCCCAACCCGCGCCGGAATGCGCGGACGCATCAAGACCGGTGTAAATTTGGACGGCAAGATCAACGCGGTTCAGTGTGTGTATGACTGGGACAGCGGTGCCTACGCTGACTACGGTGTCAACGTTGGCAAGACCGCGGTCTACTCTGGTTTGGGACCTTACTCGGTGGATAATGCCAGTATCGACTCGAAAACCATTTACACTAACAAGGTTTTCAGCACCGCCTATCGCGGTTTTGGTCACCTGGAAACACACTGGTCAATCGAACGCCAGATCGACATTCTTTCGCAAAAGCTTGGCATTGATCCCTATGATTTCCGCATGATGAACCTGCTCGAACCCGGCAGCCACACCATCAGTGGCGAGTTGGTCACCGAGAGTACCGGCAGCGTCAAAGATTGTCTGACTGCCGTGGTCAAGGAAATTGGCTGGACTGGACGCAAAACCGAAGAGGAACGTCAACGTGAATGGAAAACCGGCAAAGTACGCGGTAAAGGGTTTGCCGTGCTGCAAAAAGCCCCTGCCATGCCTGCCAACACAGCTTCTTCTGCCATCATGCAGATGAACGGCGACGGGCGCGTGCGCATGATGATCGGCGGCGTGGATATTGGCCAGGGAGCCAACACAGCCATGGCCCAAATCGCAGCCCAGGAACTGGACCTGCCCATTGAACACATCGATATCATGACAGACATCGACACACGGGCTAATCCCTACGACTGGAACACCGTGGCCTCCAAGTTGACCTTCATGGGCGGTAACGCTGTGATCAATGCCAGCCATGAATTGCTCCGGAAAATGAAAGAAGTAGCTGCCCAGGTGCTCAAGACAGAGCCGGAATACCTGGCACACGCCAACGGCGAGATTTACCATGTACATAATCCCGAGCGAAAGTTATCTTACAAGCAGATTGCCCTCGGGTATATGTATCCCGGTGGAACCAGCATCGGCGGACCATTGATGGCAACCGGCACCTATATCGCGGACGGTCTCACCAATCTGCATCCCGAAACCGGTCAGGGCTCCCCTGCCCTGGTCTGGACTTTCGGCGCTCACGCTGTTGAAATCGAAGTGGACGTGGAAACAGGCAGCATCGAAGTGCTCAAAGTGGCATCTGCCTTTGATGTTGGTCAGGTCATCAATGAAAAACTCATTTATGGTCAGATTTGCGGCGGCGTTATGCAAGGTTTGGGTTCTGCTGTTCTTGAGGGTTACAAATTCAGCGATGATGAAAGGCTGCTGAATCCTTCCTTCACGGATAACAAGATCCCAACCATGAAAGACATGCCCAAAGAACTTGTCGCAATTTACATTGAGAATCCTCAACGTAATGGTCCTTATGGTGCCCGCGGCGTTGCTGAACATCCGATGATCTCCATCCCTTCAGCCGTAGGCAACGCTGTCTATGATGCCCTGGGAATCAACTTCCACGTTCTGCCGCTCTCGCCCGAAGCCATCGTACTTGGCATCGAGAGTGGAAAGAAAGCAATCCTTTGCACCGATGTCGACTGTCTTCCTGGTCGATAGGTCAAAAAAGTGAAACATTAACAGCACCTGAAAGCCCATGTGATTGCCTTGCGCTCAATGAGCGCAAGGCAATCAGAAGAAAGGAGAATTTAGCGTAAACAAAAATTCAGGTAGATCGATTGATAGTTGAATATTCATATTATTAATAGACATAAAGGAGAAAGTATGAAGTGGTTCACTAAATCAGATAGTACCGTAGGTTACCTTCCCGACGAAACACCCCCATTCTGGAAGCTCTTACTCTACGCCATCCAGCAGGTTATTGTTATGTTCCCTGCTACGATTACTGTGGCTCTTATCACCAAATTCCACATTTCCACCACTATCTTTGCCAGCGGTTTCGCGACACTCTGTTTCATTTTAGTCACCAAAGGCAAAATCCCTCTGTATTACGGCTCCAGTTTCTCCTATATTGGAGCTATCGTTGGCTTGGTTGGTGCCGATTATTTGAATAGCGTAGCAATCCTCCCGGATGACAAAATCGCGATCGTGACCTTCGGTATCGTAATGTCTGGTCTGATTTCCATCTTGGCTGGTTTCCTCGTCAAGAAACTTGGCAAGGATGTGATTGACAAAGTACTTCCCGCCTCGATCACCGGTCCCATCGCAATGGTCATCGGCCTGACCCTGGCTGGAAACGCCATGGCCGATGCAGCTCCCGCGGTTGCAGGTCCTGGCTTCGTCAACAACCTGCCCTGGATCGTCTCACTGGTCACCTTGATTTCAACCATCATCTTCTCGGTTTACCTCAAGGGCTTCCTCTCACAACTGCCGCTGTTCCTTGGCATGATCGTTGGTGTCATCACCGGCGGAATCCTGACCCTCGCAACTGGCAATGATCTTTTCCGCCAGCTTCCCGAAGCTGTCGCCAGCCAGGGCGTCTTTGCTCTGCCACACTTTACCCTTCCAACGGTCTACTGGCCTGCCGCACTCGCCATCATGCCTGTTGCCCTTGCCACCATCCCGGAATCCACGGCGCACATCTACCAGTTGGATGTCTATGTGAACGACCTGGCAAGGAAACTCGGCAGCAAGAAGAAATATGATCTGGCCAGCCGTCTTGGCGACAATTTGATCGGTGATGGCGTTGGCGACATCGTCGCCGGTGCCATGGGCGGTCCCGCTGGAACCAACTATGGTGAAAACATCAGCGCCATGGCGATCACCCGCGTGTTCTCCGTGCCTGTGCTGATCACAGCCGCGACCATCGCCATGATCATCGCCTGCTTTACCCCGCTGGTGAAAGCCATCTATTCCATCCCCCTGAGCGTTATCGGCGGCTTGGAAATCTACCTCTTCGGCGCCATCGCTGCCCAGGGTATCGCCATCATGATTGACAAGCAGGTTGATATGTTCAGCGCCAAGAATATTGCTGTCATCGCAACCATTTCGGTCATCGCAATTGGTGGACAGTACTACTTCGGCGGCATGATCCCATTCTTCGGAATGCAACTGCCCGCCCTGGCAACTGCCGCAATCTTCGGCATCGTGCTGAACGCTCTGCTGAACATTGGCAAACCCAGAGATATATTTGAAGAAAAATAAGTAAGCTGTTTTGATTGATCTGCACCTCCGGAGTTGGACACAGTCCAGCCGAGGAGGTGCTTTTTCATTATGTCGAAATGCCTGATTAAGGAAGCGCGCGAGGCTGCTGGATGTTTTTTTGATGCGGCGAAGAGGTTGGAAGCGACCCTGACAGTGTTTATGAATTGGCGAGCGGAATTATGAATTGCAGTCATTTTTGGGAGAAGAATGGGGCAAGGTGATGCGCTTTGACCTGTTTTTCAAGCGACAATCGCATCGCGCATGCCTGGCTGGATAATCAATTGGCTGCTGTCAGCCAAGAGCTGCAGGGTTTAGCTAATAAATAGGGGCATAGTCATTGTTAAGACAACGATGGTTTACAGTTTGTGTGGGGTGATTATTTACACTTTTATCTTTAAGACAGGTCATTTTGGATAATTTGAGCAGCACCATGTACGCCATGCGGGCGGGTAACCACGGGAGGTTACCCCTACTCCTGGTGGTTTATGGGAGGTAGGCTTCCGTAGGGGCAGACCCCTGTGTCTGCCCAAAACCTGTAAATAATCACCCTGGATAATGTGTAAACAATCATACTAGTCTAAACTGTCATTAGTATCTCCGAGGGGCTCACTAATACCGGGATGCTCAGAGGTTGTCAATTTCTGATGTGGCTGCGCAACTCAACCCTGGCAAGGGTTGCAATGTTTTTGTGCTTAAGTTTCTTCTCAACCCCAATACGGCAACATGTTTGCGACGGGCTGTAACTTGAAAAATTCAAAAAAGAGCAGCTAATCCATGTAATCAGGATGACGTCTAAGACTATCTTTCAAAAATCCTTTGGATTTTACCGCATTGTGTCAGGGATACTATAACCTCCCTGAAGATCCTGGATGTATGCATTTAGCTCTTTGGGCTCCAGTTCAGATGGGTTTCTAAGATATGGCAATGGAATCCTTACCTCCAGCACATTACCCCACACATACTCGGCAGTATTTTTTTCGCCATAGTTAAAATCACAACTAGTTTCTCCCATCAAATAGAATTTATTCGGGTACAAAGATGGAATCTGAATCCACCGTTCTGTGTTTCCGCAACTGTTTTCCCTAAAAAGGTCAGCATGAAAGTCAACTACCCACTTGCCTGAGGGCTTGTCACCGGCCTTTAGCATCAGGTATAGGTAGTTATCATCCTTTGCCATGTAGAGCTCTGACAAGTCCATAACGCTGCCCGTTTTTGAATCACCGGTCTTGTCTGTGAGCACGGGTGTATATTCCGCCCAGTCATCCGCCTTTCCATCTATTGTGAATGGAAGCTGCTGGGGGATTACAACCTCACCCCAGGGATAAGATTGGCAAACATCAGCACTTGGAACTTTAGCCACATTAGGCATACTATTTAATCTGTCGTTGAGTGCCTCGTCAAGAAAAAGCCTTTCCTTCAGGAAATCAATATTTGGAAAAGCGATGTCCGTTAGATATCGATAAAGATCATCTCCTAACTTATCTGGTTCTTTTGTGAGATCAACGGGGTAAGGGGGTATCAATATTTGAAGATGGGTATGTGGTATGGTTGAAGCCCAGTCTTTAGGTCCAATTATACCTATCTGCTCACCCGCTATCACTTCCTTTCCTACAAATTCATTTAACGGGATCCACATTTCATTTAATTTCACAAGTTCATATTGATGTGTTGGATTAATTAAGAATCCTGTATCAGAAGAAAATATCATAATCGCATTGACTTGCACAGGATTTGTTTCATCCTCAGAAGGAACAGAATTAAAATAAAATACTCCACTTACTGGCGCCAATACAGGGGTTCCCACTATAGTGGGATATTCATTGCTGGGCTTTGGGATGAAGTCCCAGGCAGGATAGGGTATCTTTTCTTTGGTGTTTGGGTCCTCCCTAGAATGCATGTTTGAGATGCAGCCTAATTCGGCTTCTTCTGGATATATCCACTGCAAGAAGGGGAACTGGACGTATTTGCCCAGGTCTATGGTCTGGGCATTGTTGGAGAGAACCCTGCCTTCCTGGGCAGCAGTTATCTTCACAGAAAGCGGCTCTTCCGGGATCAAAAGCCTGCCTCCCTCCGCGTTAGGGCTGACGGAAAGATAACTCGCGTCTGTGATCTCAAAGCAATTCTCGCCGTCTATCTGCTCTGGTGAGATATTCTTTTCAATCGCCTTGCCATCCCTGCTTATGTCTACCAAAAGGGTAAGCCCCTCAAGGTCCTTGGCATCGCCAGCATAAGAGTAGCACACCATCCCACCATGGACACCCTTACCTTTCAGCTCTGCTGAGAATTCTGCCAGCGCAAGCGGCGGGATCTCGGTTGCAGTGGGTGTTGCGGTATTGGTTGGGGTCAGAGTGGCTTCTGGGGTGGGGGTTTCAGTTTGGGCAGGTACTTCCGAAGCCTGCGGGAGAGAGGTCTGGTCTGAAGCGGGATTCGCCGCGGTCATGCAAGCAGTTAAGCTAAGTGCTGCCAAAATTACGGGCAGCAACTTCCCTGATCCTGCAGTCACTTTACCAATGAATTTCGAAAATGCCGAAAGGTGTTTTACGGGAAAGCCATTCTTCTTCATCAAGACCCTCATATGCTGATGTAATTGATGAGATGCATCTTATCTGAAATCTAATTTTACCAAATTTGCGACAAACCAACTGGCATTTTGGAGACGCAATTTATTTACTAACCCGCTTTTCCAGGTTCCTTGATCGTTTCCCTTGATCGCATTTTTAAGTTTTACACTCAGCATCAGGTTCAGGCCACTGTATCCTGAACGCAACTCCTTACTTATCGTGGTTGTTGATCCAATTCGCTAAATTCTCCCTGGCGCGTCTATTGTTGTGTGGTTTTCTTTTAGAGCTGATCGCCCTCTTCACTCAGGATCATGATCGGGATGCGCCGGTCCCCGACGCGCTGGCGGTAGTGCCGCATGCCCACGAAAGTCGCTTCAGCCACTTTCCAGTAACGCTCATACTCCTCCCCTTTTGCCTCCCGCGCGACGCAAACGCTCTGTTTGCCATCCAATAAAATGCTTGCCCGCGGATTTGCCTTGAGGTTGTAATACCAGGAGGGCATCTTTTCGCTGCCCCAATTGGCTGCTGAAACAGCAATGACTTGCGGCTTTTCCGCGTCGCGCAGGCACAAAACAGGCAGGGTGCGCGCCAATCCACTGCGTGCACCTGTGGTGGTGAGCAGAACCATGGGCATACCCGCAAAAATCTCGGTCAGGGAAGTTCTGCCTTTGCTCAACCTCAGACAAGCCCGGTCAAGACGATGCCAAAAAACTGAGAAAACTTTCGATACCGCCGGATTGGCGACCAGCTTTTGCATTAATAACTGAAAGCGTGTAACCTGCTTTTTTGCCACCACTCCCTCCGATTCTGATTGCTTGATATCCTCTTATTTGATTATACAGTTATTGATGTTGCCCAGTGCTGTTCCATAGGTTTTTCCATAACAGCTTCCTTTGACAACGAAACCACCATTTCCTTTCCATTTTGACCAAGTTCCAACATTCCTAAGACCCAACTCTCCTGAACAGGGTTCATCCTGCGCAAATTGCTTTATTGGATTCCAATGGAATGAATCTACCTTGTACAGCCTTGTAAGAGTCCATTGGCTTTAACCTCCCCTGGCTTTTCTGCTGACCACCCTGTACAAACTTGCAATTCATTTTGAAATTCACCAGCATTTTAGCGGTGTTTTGGACCAAAACCGCCTGATCAGGCGCTTTGCAATGCATTTTTCCAGTCTTGTGCCGGTTTTTCGCGGAAAAATGCAGCCATTTCTTTGAACAGAGCCCCCTTATCAACACAAAAATCGCAAATACCCTTCTTGAGTTGGGTTTCTATCGATTGGTTGGAATAGTAAATTTTTGTTTGTCAAGTAACCTTATACAATTATTTGTACATTGAAAATAGCGCTGCTAATATGCACTCATAAGTTGTACAAAATATAATACATAACCATAGGAGAAAAAATGAAACCCTTTAGCTACCTTTCTATCTTACTTGTGGCGATCCTCGCCCTCGCGGCATGTGCCCCCCAAGCCACGCCGGTACCAACCGCCGAACCTACCGCTATTCCCGAACCCGAACTGTTCGACATTGTCGACACAGCCGTTGCTGACGGCCGCTTCACCACCCTCGCCGCTGCTTTAGGCGCTGCCGACCTGGTCGACACGCTCAAAGGCGAAGGACCCTTCACCGTATTTGCCCCAACCGATGATGCTTTCGCGAAATTGCCCGAAGGCACCGTAGATACCCTACTGCTCCCCGAGAACCTCGAGCAGCTCAAGTCCATCCTGCTCTACCATGTTGTTTCCGGTAAAGTCATGGCTTCTGATGTAGTCACCCTGACCAGTGCCGATACCGTCCTGGGCGAACCCGTCACCATTAAAGTCGACATGGGTAAGGTCTATTTGAACGATACCGTCGAAGTTATTATCACTGATGTAGAAGCTTCCAATGGCGTCATCCACGTGATTGACTCAGTCCTGCTGCCCCCTGCCAAGTTGGTTGACATTGTCGACACCGCCGTGGCTGATGGCCGCTTCACCACCCTCGCCGCCGCATTAGGCGCTGCCGACCTGGTCGACACGCTCAAAGGCGAAGGCCCCTTCACTGTATTTGCCCCAACCGATGACGCTTTCGCGAAACTGCCCGAAGGCACAGTTGCAACATTATTACTTCCTGAGAACCTCGAGCAACTCAAATCCATCCTGCTCTACCATGTAGTCTCCGGTAAAGTCATGGCTGCTGATGTAGTGACACTGACCAGTGCCGATACCGTCCTGGGCCAGGCAATCACCATCAAAGTCGAAGATGGCAAGGTCTATCTGAACGATACGATCGAAGTCATCATCACTGATATCGAAGCCTCCAACGGCGTGATCCATGTCATCGATGCAGTGCTTCTGCCTCCACAGTAAACATTGAAATTGATTGACAAAAAGAGTTGGCAAATACTTGCCACCTCTTTTTTATTTAACCCTTTTGGCGGATGAACCTGGAGGGGGACTTAAACAAAAACCACCCTTATCATGGGTGGTTGTGAGTTTTCGGTAGAGGATTATTTTGTGCTCAAGAGCTGCTTTATCTGGTCGAGCGCTTTGACCATTGAATTTCCAAGATAGATACCCGGGATCTTTTTTACCAGGTCGGGGTCAAAATCAAAGGCAAAGCCGGCAAAACAAAACTTTGGGGCCGGTGAAATAGAATTGAGTTTCGCCTGCGCCCGCAGCAATTCCATGGCAACCAGGTTTGTGCTGGCTGTCAGCACAACCAGGGCAGGTTTTATCTGATGGGAGTAATCCACCAGATCATCCAGGTGCAGGTTAGCCCCCAAAAACTCCACCCTGTAACCCCGGTTCCTCAGCAGCACAGCCATCATCAATGCGCCCATCTCGTGCTCTTCAGAAGGCGCTCCACCAATCAGAATCTTTGGTCCCACGTTGACGATTGGCAGGGAAATGTAGAGGTTGTTCAATCTGCTGCGTACAAAAGCTGTTGCAAAATGCTCCGTGCTGATCATGATCTCCCCCTGGAACCAGGCTTCCCCCACGGAGATCAAGGTTGGGGTGATGATTTTTTCAATCAGGGTTTCAAGGTCAAATTTGGAGATCGCGTCCTCAAACAGCCTGGCGGCTTCCACTTCGTTGTGCGACTTCAATAGCCCAAAAAGATCACTGGCATAACGCTGCGGCGGCACCAAACTGACTGTTTTAGCCTGGGCGATGCCAAACGGGATTACTTCAGGCCAATCATTCTGAGCGATCATATCGTGCAAGTTCTCGGAAGCGGTGCTGATTGACACCCCGCTGTTCTTCTTGTTGATCAGCCACCTCAAAATTGCCAGATCCCGGTCCGAATAGAGCCGGTAGCGGTTCTCATTTCGCTCTGGCTTCAGCACGCCGTAGCGCCTTTCCCAGGCGCGCAAGGTCACAGGATTAATGCCGGTCAGGTCGCTGATTCTTTTTACAGAATATTTTGGCTCATCAGGCAGGTCATTTATCGCAGTCATATTTCTCCTATTTGTACAATCCAGATTATACAATATATATGGGAATTGACAAGCAATTGCAAAAGGATCGGCCTCAGGTTCAATCGTATATAATCACCATCAGACCTGCCCCGCATCAGAGCGGAAGATCAGGAGGAAGTGTGATGAAGTTTTCTTTCAGGCTTTTTCTCCTGTTTTTTATTACGTTTACGCTGGCCTGATCAGCTTTCAGTGAGACGCACTATCTCGACAGCGTGCGCCTGAGCATGGATTACATCCTGGGGCGAAACGCGCTGAACAACAGCTTTGTCGCGGGCTTTGGCGCCTACCCGATGCTGCACCCGCACCACCGCTTCTGGGCTAATGAACCAGCGCGCGGCTTCCCGGCGCCCCCTCCCGGTGCGCTTTCCGGAGGAACATTTGAGCAGTCGCTGAGATCGTAGATTCAAAGCTCCACCTGTTCGGGATTACAGGCGATGTGTACGCAGCAATTGGGCATTGATCGCGACGATGATCGTACTGAGTGACATAAGCACAGCTCCGACAGCCGGAGAAAGCAAGATGCCAAATGGTGCTAATACACCGGCAGCTAAAGGTAAAGCCACAATGTTGTATCCGGCTGCCCAGACCAGGTTCTGGATCATTTTTTTGTAACTGGCCTGGCTAAGGTCGAAGATCTTTACAACATCCAGGGGATTACTCTTCACCAGGATAATGCCCGCCGATTCAATGGCCACATCAGTACCGCTGCCAATCGCAATGCCCAGGTCGGCCCGGGTAAGCGCTGGCGCATCGTTAACCCCATCGCCAACCATTGCAACACTTTTTCCCTGTTCTTGAAGTTCCAGGATTTTTTGATCCTTATGTTCAGGCAAAACTTCAGCAAAATAAGTGTCAATGCCGAGCTGATCCGCAACAGTTTTTGCCACTGCCTGGTTGTCACCAGTCAGCATGGCTATTTCGATATTCATCTCACGCAATCTTCGAATTGCATCTTTGCTCTCTGGGCGTACAACATCGGCCAGGGCAAAAGCGGCAATTACACGCGAAGCGCTTGTGCCTTCTTCGATCAGATGGACGACACTCTGTCCTTTTTGACCAGCTTCACGATCGAATTCAACGAAATCATGGGGGAGATCAATGTTGAGCATTTCCAACAGGCGTGGACCACCAACGTACACAGACTGTTCGCCATGTTTGGCTTTTACTCCACGTCCCTTAATTGCTTCAAAATCTGAGACCTCGGGCAAGGAAAGCTGGCGATCTTCAGCAGATTTGCGAATGCCACGGGCGATAGTATGTTCTGAGTCCCCTTCAATTGCTGCAGTTAATGCCAATGCATCTTCTTCGCTTACATCTTGTACGGTTTTTGTGGCAACCACACCAAACTTACCTTCTGTCAGGGTGCCGGTTTTATCAAAAACGATTATGTCAATCTTACGGGCGTTCTCAAGCGCCAAACGATCCCGAACAAGAATGCCATTTTGCGCACCCATTGCGGTTGTGATTGCCACTACCAGAGGAATAGCAAGTCCCAGAGCATGCGGACAGGCAATAACCAAAACAGTAGCGACACGGGCGATGACCTCTACAGTAAACCCTACTGCAATCGTCCAGGCCACCGCTGTGATTGCAGCCACCACCAAGGCCACATAAAACAACCATCCAGCAGCCTTATCTGCCAGAATCTGGGTGTTGGATTTGCTCTGTTGTGCTTGCTCCACTAAACGCATAATTCCTGCCAGAGCAGTATCATCGCCAGTGGCAGTAATCTTAACCCTTAGGCTGCCATCCCCATTGATCGTGCCAGCGATCACCTTATCGCCCACCTGTTTTTTCACGGGCACCGATTCTCCGGTTAGCATGGCTTCGTTGACATCTGATTCACCTTCCTGCACCTCGCCATCTGCCGGTACA
The DNA here is from genome assembly GCA_036825115.1 of Anaerolineaceae bacterium. Classification (GTDB taxonomy): domain Bacteria; phylum Chloroflexota; class Anaerolineae; order Anaerolineales; family Anaerolineaceae; genus Mesolinea. Next base: position 23,462 of record DAISYV010000008.1, read on the forward strand.
TTTGTGCCAGGGCGTATTAGAACCAAATCATCCTTTTGTAATTCACTCACAGCGACGGTTTCCGTGCCGCCATCCGGCAGGATCCGTTCGGCAGTATCGGGCATTAAGCGTGCCAGTTCATTCAAGGCTCCCGAGGCCTGCCGTATTGAGCGCATCTCAATCCAGTGCCCTAAAAGCATGATATCAATCAAGCTGACCAATTCCCAAAAAAATGAGACGCTGGTGGGCAGGAACAGGGCAGCCAGGCTGTAAACGAAAGCCACGCTGATTGCCAGTGATATTAAAGTCATCATCCCTGGCTTGCGGTTCTTAAGTTCAGGAACTGCCATCTTTAAGAAGGGCAGCCCACCATATAAGAAGACAATCACTGAAAAGACCGGGGTGATCCAGTTGCTGCCCGGAAATTCCGGGGCGCTGTATCCCAACCAGGATTGAATTGACGGACTGAAAACTAATACTGGGATCGAAAGCAGCAGTGAAATCCAAAACTTTTTACGGAACAATTGCTCATGCCCGCTGTGATCCACGTGGGAACTGTCATCTTTATGGTCGTCATGGTTTCCGGACATGGCATGATCAGAAGAGCCTTCAGCCTTCTTATCCATTTCCTGCTTTTTCATACTATGTCCTGTATGAGCATCCACAGGGTTCGATATCTTTTTGTGATCATGCTCCATATCCGCGTCAGGCATTGAGGAGTCGATCTTATCCTGTGCTTTTTCAGCATTTCTTGTATTTTTATCTGCCATATAAAACCTCCTGACCTTAAGAAAAACTTGTTTTAAACCTTCAATTTCCCATCAAATGAAATTCACCAATAACTTAAACCTGGTAAATGAAGGCGGCGGTGAGAACATATTTACTCTAGCATAAATTCTCCCGACAATCAAAATAAAGGTTCTCAAAACCATGTGTGGAAGAGTGAAAACAAGCCCTTTGTGACAAACTATCAATTGAGCCGCAGCGGTGTCGTCAGGCAGGTATCGCTTCCCGAATAGGTTCTTATAGGAGCTTGTGCCACCAGTCCATTGTAGCTGACGGTCAGAGTTGCGTTGATATCTCGCGGCAGCCACACTCCCACAAAACCGTTCTCCATTGTTGTGAAATTGGAACTGACAATCTCTTTCCCATTACTATCGGTAATAACAGCATAAATTTCCCGGTTGACCAACTCGCCCTGGCAGGATGCCAGGCTGTGTATGGCACAGGGGTGAGTTTGGGTGATGTAAGGCGCAAAGGAGAGGTAAAACGTATCATCGGGGAGTGCCAACCTGACCTCGGCCAAATCATCCATGAGGACCAGGTGTTTGCTGGTGATACTTGCCTTTAATCCCGCGGGGTCAGACGTAGTACTATCGAGTTGTTGCACAATTTCCGGGATGGTAAGACCGCTCAATCCATATTCCTCCAGAAAAGCATTTTCCGATCGATTGAAAGCTTTGTTTAGCGCAAAGATCCCGACTGTGGTTACAGCAATCAGGATAGCCCCAACGATTATTAAGACCTGAGATTTTCTCATATTTTAAGTTTCCTTTTCTAAATATTTCTGACAAAAAAAGGAGATCGTGTGGCGCATGCTGGCCTCGATCTCCTTTGATTGAGTCTTTTTATTGAATATCCTTCAACATCGTCAGGTACTGTTCCTGGCTGATTTCACCCCTGGCATATCTTTCATCCAGGATCTGATTCGCCTTACGCACATTGTCTCTTGAGCGATTGCTATTCGAATTAAACAACTCTTTCACCAGCAATACGGCCAGAACAATGATAAGAGCCCAGAAAACCAACATACCGCCCATCATTCTAAAACCCATCATCTTTCACCTGCCTTTTCCCAGATCAACTATTAACTTTTGAAATTCTTCGCGGGTGATATCACCTTTCGCGTAACGTTCCCTGGCAATTTCGACCGCGGACTCAGCACCATTGTTTAGCGCTTGCCTCGGATTGTTATTGCTCAATCGTTTCACGATCCAGATGACCAGAAACACCAACGCGACGATCGCTCCAATTATTAGAACGAGATTGATGATCAAAAAAATCCATCTTAGACCACCGAACCAATAGCCTGTCATCACAATGTTTCATCCTTCCATATGCCTCAAACTGAGGGGGTTGTTCTTACTTTCAGATCAATATTAACATTTCAGGATGAAGGATAAGTCAAGGGTTTATGAAGTTTTGTTAAAGGATTATGGGGGCAATTCCCCTTTCATTTAGAGAGGGGGATCCGGAATGAAAAAGTGCTGCCTTTGCCTTCACCCTCACTCTCAACCCATATTTTTCCCCCATGAACTTTTACCAATGCCTTGGCAATTGTCAAACCAATACCGCTACCCCCACTCGTTCTCGTCCGGGACTTATCGGTGCGGTAAAAGCGGTTGAATATCAAGGGGATTTGGTCCGCGGAGATCCCAATTCCACTGTCTATAACTGAGAAAAGCACATCGGACTGTTCCCGGCGGACAAGAAGGGTGACTTTTCCTCCACTGGGGGTGTACTGAAGTGCGTTTCCCACCAGGTTTGTCAGCACCTGGATGATGCGGTCTTTATCCACAGTAATATCAGGAAGGTTGGGCTCAATATCCATCTCAAGTTGAATGTTTTTTTCTTCAAATTGGCGGCCCAACGTATTCTGAATTCTTTCGATCAGACTGGCCGGTGAAACAGGCGTAAGCATCAGTTGAAAAGCTCCAGCCTCCACGCGACTCAATTCTTGCAAATCATTGACCAATCGCTGTAAACGGTCAATTTCTGCGTGAATTTGCTGATAAGTTTCCGGGTCGGCAGGTAAGACCCCATCCGCCATTCCTTCCAGGTACCCCTTGACCGCCGTAAGTGGCGTCCGCAATTCGTGGGTTACGTCCCCGATCAACTCCCGGCGCATCGTTTCAGTCTTCTCCAGTTTATCTGCCATCTGATTGAAACTGAGTGCCAGGCGACCCAATTCATCGATTTGGTCCGTCTGCTGCCCACCGAGGAGCGATAATCGCTCTTTATATTCTCCCTCAGCAATGCGTTTGCTGAGGCTCATCATCTGCAAAGTAGGGGTGACCACCTGGCGGCTGATCAAAAAGCTGGCCAATACAGCCCCAACCAAGGCAGCAAGCGTGGCGTAAGTTATTGCCTCGAAAACTGCTGTTTTATATTGTGAAAACAACTCTGATACCATTTGCTCATTATTGCCGGCCATATTTCCACTTATCACGATTTCGTTCATACTAAGAAGATGGCGCTCAAACGCCGCGGGAACAGTCAGACTGGCAGCTGTGATAAGCACGACACCGCCAATCAAAACAACCAGCAGATAAGAAAGAAACACCTTCCACGTAAGGTGCGTGCGTATAAATTTCATCATAGAATCACCTATTTATCCTCAAAGCGATATCCCACGCCGCGAATTGTCTCAATCAATGATTCGTTTCCCAGTTTTTGGCGAATGTGACCGATATGAACATCTACTACGCGTGTGTCTCCAAAATAATCATATCCCCAGATTTTTTCCAGAAGCTGCTCCCGGCTTAGGACCATGCTCTGATGTTGGGCAAGGACAAGCAAGATGTCGAATTCAATCGAGGTCAGGTCAATCAGGTTATCGTCAACCCAAACACGTCTTGCCGCAATATCAATGCGAAGATGGGCGAAACTGAAAACTGTGCGCTCACCGACGCTGTCTGTCGGGTTCTGCAGGCGTCTGAGGGCAGCTTTAATACGGGCCACCAGTTCCCGCGGGCTGAAGGGTTTGGTAAGGTAATCATCCGCGCCAACCGAAAGTCCGACGATTTTATCCGTTTCTTCGGATCTGGCGGTAAGCATGATCACATAGACATTTGATTCACGTCTCAGTTTGGCCAGGAGTTCAATTCCATCCATACCTGGAAGCATGACATCCAGGACGATGATATCCGGCTTGAAAGAGCGGGCAATCTCCAATCCTTCTGGCCCATCATAGGCTGATTTGAATTCATACCCTTCCGCCTTCAAATAAGCGCTTAGAACGTTATGAATGGAAGATTCATCATCGATAATCAGTATCCTGGTTGTAGTCATCTCAGTCTCCGCAAAAAAACCATTACAAATCTATTTTACATACAAACAGGGATTGGCATTAATGCCAATCCCTGGAAGAGATGCAGGGAAGCAAATTATTCCCACATCTCGATGAAGGTTCCGTGCCAGGTATGCAGGAAGACCTGTCCACTGTATCCATTAATGCTGAGCATTCCAGCAGGTTGGTCGTCCTCCAAAAAATCGATGGTGTAGTATCCATAGAATGGATATACCTCATCGGATATTTTGTATCCGGGAAACTGTTTGTCCAGGTACTGCTGGGCAAACTCAGAGGCTCGTTCAGGGGACACAGTCATCTCTGAAGAGACAAAAGAGGGATCGAAGAAGTCACCGTTCATCATTCCTGCTCCACCCATCATTCCGTTTCCTCCAGTATGTCCATATTTCTGATTCCACATCATATTTGGGCCGTATTCGGGATAAACCGATAAAGTAGAGGGGTCGACAAGCAATTCCATAGCTCCGATCCCGGTGCTGATCTCGACTATACGCGCATAGGCAAGGTTGTCAAAGATCATGATCTCCTCAAGCTCAAGATCGGAGTTATTTACCTTCCGCAAATATCCCTCGACAGCCTGCTTAGTTTGGTCTATGGTGAGGATGCCATCATTGGCGTTGTCAAACCCACACCAAGGCACCCTGTTGAAAGCGCCCATCATATTGAAACGGCCCATCCTCCAGGAACCTGGGAAGTTGATTGACGGCGTCTGGAAACTATTCGTGGTGCAATTGTTTGCAAACACATTGGTGCGTCCAAAGAACATACCTGCGCCAAAGATCAATATCGCAATGATGATGCTGCCAATTACCACTAATGTAATAGCCAAAGATTTTCTCATGTTACTTTCTCCTGTTCTACAATAAATCTATTTACTCCCTTAGGCTATCAAAGATGGGTAAAGGCTTCTTATTGCATCATTAAAGTTTATGTAAAGAATTCCCCCAAATCCGGCAGGTGAAAAGCCGGCTCAAAGGAGTCCAGTCCATACCTTTATGCGGGTTTCTTCTTACCCTTATTTTTGGGCAGTAGAACCTGACCTCATGATTATCAGTTTCAATCGATATAGTCCAACAGGTAGCCGTATCCTTCGGCTTCCATCTCCTCGTAGGGCACAAATCTCAGAGCGGCGCTGTTGATGCAATAGCGAGTTCCGGTTGGTGACAAGCCCTCGTTATAGAAGATATGCCCCAAATGCGAGTTGCCGGCGCGGCTGCGGACCTCGGTGCGGGTCATTCCAAGAGACTCGTCCACGATGTATACAAAGGTATTTTCATCAATGCCTTTTGAGAAACTCGGCCAGCCGGTTCCGCTGTCGAACTTATCGCTGGATGAAAACAAAGGCTCGCCGGTGGCAACATCCACGTAAAGACCGCGGGCGTGGTTGTCCCAATATTCATTTTGGAATGGTGGCTCAGTGCTCGCATTTTGGGTTACGTTATATTGCAGGCTGGTGAGCGTGGCTTGAAGCGTCTCATCCGACGGGCGTTGGTAGTTGCCAGGATCGACAATGATGTTAGTGACAGTGGATATTTCATCTCCGGGAATGTGGCAATAGCCCATGGGGTTCTTCACCAGGTAGTCCTGGTGGTATTCTTCCGCGTCATAAAAGCGTTCCAGTGGTTCGATTTCCACGACGAAATCCACATAGCGCTCCTTCACAATGGCAGTCACGCGCTCAACGGTACTCTTCGCGTCATCGCTGGTGTAGTAGATGCCGGTTTGATATTGAGTGCCAACGTCATTACCCTGGGCGTTTGCTGTTGTTGGGTCGATGACGTGATAGTAAGCAAAGATCAGCGCGTCCAGGCTGACCTGATCCGGTTTATATTCAACGCGGACTGTTTCGCGATAGCCAGTGTCGCCAGTGACCACCTGCTCATAGCTTGGCACGATATCCGACTGCCCATTGGCGTAACCACTGGTTGCCGCCACCACGCCGGGTATCGACTGCATCAGCTTTTCTATCCCCCAAAAACAACCGCCAGCAAAGTAGATAACTTCCACGCCTTCTTGTTTGTTGTAGGTATTATCAATTGCAGCTTCTCCCATTGGTTTTATAACCTCCATTTGTGAGTCATCTTGTTGCGTTGAAATTGTTGGGTCGGTATTACCCGCCAGATTACATGCCGTTGCCACCAGGGCAACAAGCACCAGTGTCACAAGAATTTTCTTCATCTTAACCTCGAAAAACACAACCTCTAAGTTGCCAATTTTCTAATGATTATAGAAGAAATTCACCAGTATATATAATCTTTGTATAAAGTTAGGGGAATAGACTATTGGTTTCAAGATGCGCCAAAACCGCTGACCTTATGCAATATTTTATATGCCCTATTTGTTCAGCCAGGTAGGTGTGAATACCTTCGGTGAAATAGACGCGTACTTGAACGAATTAATAATCAGGCCTTCATCAGGACGCGTTAGTTTAATAGTGTAATATAGCCAACTCGGATGCAATCCCCAGGTGGTTAATCTATGCAGAAATAATTTCTTAACAGAGGGGCATGTGTTTGCCTTTTTCCTTCATGCGTGTAGAGGTTTTATTGATTTTCTCGTATAATGAAAAGCGATCTAACGTTCAAGGAGAACGAACGTGCCAGATAACCTGCTCGCAACCAAAGTTCATGTTCCACCCCTGCATGGCAACCTGATTAACCGGGCAAATTTAGTCGCCCGGCTGAATGATGGCATCGCCCGTGGCTGCCGCCTGACTCTCATCTCGGCCCCAGCTGGTTATGGCAAAAGCACCTTGCTCAGCGAGTGGCAGGCCCAGGCTGATCTTCCGGTTGCCTGGCTTTCACTGGAAAAAAGCGAAAACACACCGGCGCGCTTCTGGAGTTACTTCATTGCGACTTTGAATACCCTTTCACAGGTTCAGCAAGCAAATATTGGCGGCGCAATCCTCCAGGCTTCACAAACCCCTCAACCTGGATCAATGGAAGTTCCGATTACAGAACTGATCAATCAGTTATCTAGCCTCAATGATCCTATATGCCTGGTGCTGGATGACCTTCACGCCCTTTCTGAGAGCCAGATTCACCAGGATTTGACCTTCCTGATTGAACATCTGCCGCAAGAAGCCCACAGCCTGCACCTGGTGGCAACCAGCAGGATAGATCCCCCCTGGCCTCTCGCGCGTTGGCGGGCACGGCGCGAGTTGAATGAGCTTCGGGCAACGGATTTGCGTTTTGGATATGAAGAAACTGAACAATTTTTGCAGGGGGCATTAAATTTCAAACTATCACCCCAAGAAATTGCCGCGCTTCAGGACCGGACAGAGGGGTGGATTGCCGGTTTGCAAATGGCTGCTTTTTCGATGCAAGCAAGATTGGCCAAGCAAGGTCCTGAAAGTGTTTCGCTTTTTATCAAGACTTTTTCGGGCTCAAATCGATTCATCCTGGATTACCTGCTGGATGAAGTGTTCAGCCAGCAATCCGAGGAGCTTCGCTCGTTTATGTATCAAACCTCCATCCTGGATCAACTAACCGAACCCCTTTGCGATGCTGTTATCGACAAACCCGGCAGTCAGGCGTATTTGGATCAGTTGGAGCGTGCTAATTTGTTTTTAATCCCGCTCGATGAGGAGCAGCGCTGGTATCGCTATCACCATCTGTTTGGCGAGTTTTTACGCAAGCAATTAAAGCAATTTTGTCCTGAGCGTATCCCACAGCTACAACAACGTGCCAGCGATTGGTATGCCGGGAATCATATGCCTTCTGAAGCGATCCGCCACGCGCTGGCTGCCGGGGATATCGACCGCGTGCATCAAGCAGTTTCTGGAAATGCCCTGGCGATGCTTGAAAACGCGGAACTGTTTGACGTGCTTAGGAATTTCGACGAACTTTCCAGCCATCAGGTTTCATCCAACCCCTGGTTATGCATGGCATATGCCTGGGCTAAAGCGTATGCTGACCCTTCAATCGGCATGGATGAGCTCTTAGAGCAGGCCGAACACTCCTTAGCGAGTGTGGAAAATATTTCCGAAAAAAGACACCTGAGCAGCCACCTGGCAGCAATCAGGGCTTATCTGGCCTGGATGAACGGAGAGGCAGAGATGGCTTTGGAATTTGTGCAGCGCGCCATGGAGAATTTGCCAGACGAGGATTGGGCAGCCCGCACGCATTTGCTGAATATCCAGGGCCTGGCTTTACAGTACCAAGGCGACTTTCTTGAAGCCACCCGATCTTTTGAACAGGCACTTGCCGTTGGGAAAAAGATCGGTAGAGTCCACGAACTTCTTTATACGAGCTGTAATTTGGCATACGCACTCCTTCTGCAAAGCCAACTGCACGAAGCCTTCTCTCTTTGTCAGATCGCAGTCTACAAAACAGAAGGAGTTGGACAGTCTTCGCAAAGGTACCCTGTTCTGGCTCACGCATATGCCACCAAGAGTAATATCCTGCTCGAGTGGAATCAACTGGAGCCGGCTGTATCACTGGCACGGCAAGCGGTTGCCCTGGCAGAACAGTGGGGGCAAGCTGACGCATTAAACTACGCTTTGAGCAGCCTTTCCGAAGCCCTGGGTGCCTCCGGGGAATTCGAGCAGGCGTTCGCGTTAAATCTGCAAGCCATGAAAGTGACAGGAGCGATTTCCCCCTGGTATGCCCGCATTTCTGTTGAAAACGAAATTATGCTCCTGCTGGCAAAAGGAGATGTGCCAGCGGCTGCGTCAAAGTTTGAAAAGTTTTTCCAGACCTTTAAGCAAGACAGGAATCACAAACAGTTATTTATGGAAATGTCACTGCTTTATCAACAAGATCGTTTCGTGGATGTGGTCAACACACTCGAAAAAACGCTGGACGATCTCCAGCAAAAAGGCTGGAGCCTGCTCTGGATAAAGTTACTGCCAATTTATGCGCTGTCCTTGCAGGCATTGGGCCGCTCTAAGGAGGCGATGGAGGTTCTGGAACGCTGCCTGGCAGCGGCTGAACCGGAAGGATACATGCGGATGTTTGTTAAAGGGGGCGCTCCAATGGCAGCGATGCTAAAGAGCATCCGAAGCCGGGGTGTCAGGGTCAAGTACACCACAAAACTTCTGGCTGCTTTAGGCATTCAGGAAATGCCAAGTGAGCCCGGAAGAATTGGTTTTGCTCCCCTGCGCTCCGGGATCGCTAACCTGGTGGAGCCGTTGAGCGAGCGCGAATTGGAAGTGTTGCGATTTCTGAACTCGCACCTGTCCGTTCCAGAAATTGCCGGGGAAATGCTGATCGCGCCAACCACGCTTCGCACCCACATCCGCAATATCTATCTCAAGCTGGATGTGCATGGGAGGCTTGAAGCCCTCCAAAAAGCCCGGGATTTCGGCTTGCTCTGAAGTACAGACCTTCCAAGTGACTCATTCCCTGCCAGCCGACGGGGAATTTTTGTTTATTTGGATGCCGAATCATCATAACTGAGAGGAATAAATCATCAAGATTGAGGATGACAATTCATCAAGTTGGCGTGGATACTATGGTCAGAATAACAAAACAGGAGAAAAACCATGACAAACAAGCAAATGTGTGAATCGCCATCATTTTACGAAATCAAGGTCAAAGGGACTTTCGATGACAGTTGGTCAGATTGGTTTGACGGTTTTACCCCCAAGCAGGAAGACGGCAAAACCCTTCTGGCTGGGCAGGCGATTGATCAAGCAGCTTTACTTGGCATCCTGGCGAAGATCAATGACCTGGGACTGGTAATCCTCACTGTGATGAGAATAGACCACTAAATGTGATTAGATCAAAAAGGAGTTTGAAATGTTAGTCACCAAGAAAATCAATATCTTCTCTTTCTTTTTCGGAAAGGCACACGCTGCAAGTAATGTAAAAGCCCGCAGCGTAGATTACGCAACACTTTTTCTGTAAAATTGATCACAGGTCCTCCCAAGGGGTCTG
>DAISYV010000009.1:0-32368 GCA_036825115.1 Anaerolineaceae bacterium
TGATTGCGCCGCAGTTGCTGTGGACAGGGGAGTAGAGATTTGCTCCGGCGATACGAGCCTCAGCAGTTGCGATGGATGCCAGCATGGTGTTTACTGGTCTGCCGGTAAAGAAGGAGTGCTTTTCAGCGCAGTCACCACAAGCAAAGACATCTGGATCAGTATAGGTTTGCATATGGGCATCGACCCTGATGGTGTTATTGAAACCAAGTTCTATACCACTTTGTTTTGCCAGTTCAGTGTTTGGTTTGGCACCAATACCCAGGATAACCATGTCCGCTTTGATCTCGGTACCATCTGCCAGTAGAACACCGGTTACTTTATCATCTCCGAGAATGGTTTGTGCTTTACTGTCGACCAGTATTTTTACACCCGCTTCAGTGAGTTTTTCCTGGGCTTCATGACAGAACTCATCATCCAAAGCCATTTGCAGACACTGAGGCAGCGCTTCTACAACGGTAACGTTAATGTCGCGACCTTTGCGGCATTCATCCGCAAATTCAACACCGATAAATCCACCGCCAATGATGACCAAATCCTTAACATTGACCATTTCATCGTAGACCTTGGATAGATAATCGAAATCCTTCCAAATCGCGTAGACATTTTTCTTATTAACTCCAGGGATTGGAGGCACGATCGGCATAGAGCCCGTCGCAAATACGAGTTTTTCGTATTTGATGGTTTCACCATCTTTTAGAGTAACGATCTTATTCTCACGATCAACAGTAACTGCTTCACCCTTGATCAATTCGATTTGGTTACTCTCAAGAAGTCCGTCAGGGATAACGTTGTATTGAGGACCACCAACTGTTCCATAGATATAGGGAATACCACATGGGATCAGGATGGTACCTTCCTTGCGGACAACAATGACTTTCTTGTCCGGATAATGCCGCCTGCAGCTAATTCCAGCTGTGATGCCGGACAAACCACCTAAAATTAATACATCTGTTTCCTTCATTTATGCCTCCATTAGTATTGTTTGACACATTTTACACCCAAATTGTGAATTAATTAGTAAAAAAATCAAATTCTGACCAGACATTTGCCCGGTTGTAGAGGACATTTAGCTTGCCCAATCGGGCACCTGATTTTAGATGAGAATTAGCTCGTTTGACTTCATCAAAGAAGTGCGGATCGAAAAGAAATTATTCCATCTCTTGCCGGTATGATAAGGCGCGTTGCAGGGTGCTCTGGTCGGCGTATTCGATATCTCCCCCAACGGGTAAGCCCCGGGCAAGGCGCGTAACTTTGATCCCCATTTGGCTGATTCGCTGTTGCAAATAGAGAGCGGTCGCGTCGCCTTCCATCGAAGGATTGGTAGCGATGATCACTTCGCGAACCTGGCTGTTTTTCAATCTCTCCAATAATGGGAAGATCCTGATCTGATCGGGTCCGATGCCTTCAATGGGTGAAAGCACCCCTTGCAGGACGTGATATTTCCCCTGGAATGCACCTGTGCGCTCGATTGCCAGCACATCCAAGGGCTCTTCCACCACGCAGATCAGCTCCTGGTCGCGCGTGCTGGAGGAGCAAATCTCGCACTTTTCTTCTCCGGCGAGCGTGATGTTGAAGCACTCCGTGCAGTGAGAGGTTTCAGTTTGCATGGCTTCAAGCGCTTTAGCCAGGTCCAGCGATGTTTCTGCAGGAGCCTTGAGCAAGAAAAAAGCCAGGCGGGATGCGGTTTTGGGTCCAATACCCGGAAGGCGCGCGAAAGCGTCGATCAGGTTTTGAACCGGACCAGGAATAGTGCGCATGCTTGTTAGCGACCCATGCCAAACCCGGAGAGCATGTTGGTGAAAGGCGCCATTTTCTCTTCGGATAACTTGTGCGAGCTTTCAAGCGCTTTGTTGACGGCTGCCAGCAGCATGTCTTCGAGCATTTCCGCATCGCCATCTTTCAGCAGGTCAGGATCGATCTTGATGCCTTTGCATTGCTGATCACCGGTCATCGTCACGGAAACCGCGCCGCCGCCAGAAGTTTCGGTGACGGTCTCATTAGCGATCTCGTCCTGAGCCTGAGCCATCTGCTCCTGCAGTTTAGCCAATTGGGACATCATGTTGCCGCCAGATGCGCTGGGGCGCGCGTTAAATCCTTTTGCCATTATTCATCCTTTACAGAGTAGTCAGTGGGTATTTCGCGGAGTTGTCCGCCTAATTTTTTGATTGTTTCTTCAACCTGTTGCATACCGCCATTTGCGCCAGATTTGGGCAAAGCATCGCGTTCACCGGTGGTGCAGATCAGCCGCACGTCCTGCCCAAAGTATTTGGACATGACCGAGCAGACCATGCGCGAATTTTGTTCGTCAGCCATTTTGTCCCGTAGTAAATCGCTGCTGAAATTAATGACAACCGTGCTGCCATCCACATCGACCAGTCGGGATGAATTCATGAGCGCGCTTGTGACTGTGTTGCGGGACTTCACAGCACGTTTTAGTGCTTCCCAGTGTTCCTGAACCAGATCCAATGTGATCGGACCCGTGATTGGGCTGGGGCGATCCGACTCAACTGGTTTAGGCGCAACTTCGACGGGATTGGAACTCGCCTTGGCTTTTGGGGTTGGCTTTGGTTGGGCTGGCAGCTGCTCTGGTGGAGCAGTCACTTCAACCTGGGGTGTAGTTGCGGGCGCGAGGGCCTCGGCATAAGCGAGTTCGAGCCCGAGACCGGGATGCCAATTAGCTTTCAGCTCGATTGCCGCGCTGGTAAAAGCCTGGATCATATTGACTAGGCGGTTCATTTTGAAGCGGGCGGAGTGAGCTTCCATGGTCGCGCGCACTTCAGGAGTAAGCTCAAGCTGTTTGCCCGCGTCCATTTTGATGACCAGCAAATCCCGCAGGTAATCCACCACCTGCCGGGCGTATTGGCGCGGATCCGCGCCGCTATCGAGCGCCTGGTGGATGATCTCGAGACCTTTGCCGCTGGAACCTGCCATGCTGGCTTCCACGAGGTCGATTACAGATTGATTCGTGGCGGTTCCCAGGACGTCCTGGGCGATTGACAGCGTGATTTTCTTCGAGATCGATGAAAGTTGGTCGACCAGCGAAATAGCGTCGCGCATGGAACCGGTAGCCTGGCGCGCGATGAGGGTCAGCGCGTCGTCATCGATTTTGATTTTTTCCTGCTTGCAGAGTTCCTTGAGTTTCTGAACGATTACAGGCACCGGAATACGGCGGAATTCATGACGCTGGCAGCGGGAGAGTACCGTGGCAGGGATTTTGTGGATCTCGGTGGTACAGAGGATGAAGATCACGTGGGATGGGGGTTCCTCAAGCGTTTTCAACAGCGCGTTAAAGGCCGAGGTGGAAAGCATGTGAACTTCATCGATGATGTAAACTTTGAAGCGACCCTGTGAGGGGGAGAAATTGATCTTGTCGCGCAGTTCACGCACGTCATCCACGCTGGTGTTGGAGGCGGCATCAATTTCTATCAGGTCCAGGAAACGTCCTTCGTTGACCGCAAGGCAGTTCGCACAGTGGTTGCAAGGACGTTTTTCGAGCGAATCCTCCAGGCAGTTGACCCCTTTCGCCAGTAATCGCGCGCTGGTGGTTTTGCCAGTGCCTTTGGGTCCGGCGAAGAGGTAAGCATGCCCAACGCGGTCGGTCGCGATCGCGTTTTTGAGGGTCTGAACGATGTGGTCCTGGCCAACGACCTCATCCCAGAGGGCGGGTCGCCAGGTGCGGTAGAGTGCCTGAGCCATGTGTGTATCCTTTAAGGTACCTTGAATTGAGTATGTTCATTCCCCTGGCTGTCCAGGAGGGTCAGCAGGTCACCGCTAGCCCACAGGGCTGCATCGGAGTTCCAATGCAGTTCGGTAACAGTGTCGGTGCCTAAACCGGAGTAGATGCTGACAGCACCATTGGGGTAGAGGGTTAGATTGGGAAAGCGATAATTGCGACCGCCATTAGAAACGATCTGCCAGCCAGCAAGATCCACGGAGGTCTCGCTTGGGTTACGCAACAGAATATATTCCACCTTGATGTCTCCAGCGCCAAAAACACCCTCAATTCGCAGCAAACGGTCTTCCAGGATTTGAGCGGTTGGGGTGGTGAGGGAGGGAGATTGCTTGCCTTGGATTGGCGTGATGATCGGCTGGGTGGGTTCGGTGTTTGGAAGAGGGCTCTTTTGCTGCCAGAAGTAAAGCACAGCCAGCAGGGTTGCAGCTGATACGACAATGTTGAGCAGTATAAAAGGGAAGGTCTTTTTCCAAAATTTCATCATGATAACCGCCCTAATCATAGCATAAAAGGTCCAGAGACGCCCCCTTTTCCGGGAGGAAATCCATGGGAGCAAAGAGACTTTTTTTGTTATATGTTGAAATACCTGGGAGGATCTGTATGCTTTAAAAGCAAATCAAATTTAACAAAATCCTAACATATCTTTTATATGGAGTTAACTAACACGAGTTAGTATTACACCGTTCGTGCAATTATTGTTTCTCTCCTTTCAAATTGCGCGGACAGGATCGGATTGTGACAAAACACTTTTTTGATCGAAACTAAAACAGCCGCAGGTGAGGCGGCTGTTTTAGTTTAAGGTGGAAATTTGTTTGTGGGATCTAGCCCAGGGCCAGATCGCGAATGTGATCAATGTGATCGCGCTGGTGCCAGAGCAGCCGCCGTACAAGCTTGCGCGCGCTCCATTTTTCTTGTCGGTGTTCAAAAACTTGGTCAAAACCTGTTAGCTCCGGAAGATAATGCTTGATTGCTGTCGCGCTAACCTCAAGAAGTTGCAGTGGGTCACCACTTTGGGCGAGATCAGGAAATTCAAACCCCAGGCGGGAAAAATACCACGATTCGACCCGGGCTATATGCTCCAGGATTCCCTCAATCGTCCAGCGCTGACCCTCAAATTCGTGCTTGAGGAGCTCCGCGGGAAATGTTTCCACGCCCGCCAGCAACTCCTCGCGCTGCCATTTGAAAACCATCAAGGCTTTCTGAATATCCTCTTCCGTCAACGGGACCATATCTGAACGGAAAAAAGCATGGACTTCATGGATTTTTCCGTCAGCCTCAACCGGGAAGGCTTCGAAGGTTTCATCGATGTGCATATCCAAGCCTTCAAGCTGCACCCAGGACTGGTCCGTATGAAGATTAAGCCAGCTTTCGAAGGTCAGTATCTGGCGGGGGATGCGGATTAAGGCTTCAGCATCGTCTGCGCCATAAGTGAAGACGCCTGGATAGTCGAGCGCCCAGGCAAGGGTGCGACCTTCTACATTGCGTTCAATACCAATTTGGATTAGTGTCATGGCTTAGTTGTAAAAGATCGGCAAATGTCCAAGAGCGATGACCTGGCGCCACTCCGCCCGATCGCCCTCGGTCAGGATGGCCGCTTCGGAAGCGACTTTGCCGCCTGCTTTTTCTACGATCAGGTGCATGCCCTGCAGTGTCGAGCCAGTGCTGATAACATCATCCAGTAACACGACCTGTTTATTCTTTAATAGTTCGATATCCTTCTCATCTAAAAAGAGGTGCTGTGTTTTGCCAGTGGTTATGGAAAGTGTCTCCGCTTTTAGAGCTTCGCCCATGTAGGGTTTGTACTCTTTGCGCAGCACAACATAAGGTCTCTGAGCGACTTTTGCCAGTTCATGAGCAATCGGTATGCTTTTGGCTTCGGCAGTGACGATGACATTGTAGGGAATTTCCGCAAGTTTTTCCGCGAGGGCACCCGCGCAAGCATCCACCAATTCCACGTCGCCGAGTATGTTCAGGATCGCGATGCGCATGCCTGGTTTTACCTCAAAAAGCCGCAAGTCCCGCCGCACACCAGCAATATCAAGTGAATAGACATCTCTGTTTTCCATTCTGTCTCCTTAGAAGTATGATCGAACTGATTTTAATCCAAATCTGGTTGAAAAAAATGTTTCCTGGCTATTAACGCAACTAATGCCGTGGACGCCGACCACGGCATTAGCGTTTAAGGAGGAGAAGAAGAAGAGAAGTCGCCCTTTCAAAGTCTATATTACAATAAACAACAATAAATAGCTTGACGATTGACCTACGATTACCCTACGATTCTGAGAGCAATTCGAAAATGAAACAAATCGAAGCAGCAAATCTTAAAACGAATGTTGGCTGGTGGCGGATAGAAGTCTCGGATGGGGAATTGACTCGCATTGACCTGCTAACTTCGCCCGGACTGCCAGCAGAGAGCGCCAACCCATTGCTCAGGGAAATTGCGCGTCAGTTACAAGCGTATTTTGATGGCAGCTCAGAAGTGTTTTCGTTACCGCTTGCATGGGGCAATGTTGTGGGTTTTAAACGGGAAGTGCTGGAGGTTGTAGCAGGTATCCCGTTTAGTGAGTTGATGAGTTATGGAGAGGTTGCTAAACTTGTCGGCAGACCTGGCGCCGCACAAGCTGTTGGTGCCGCGGTAGGTAGCAATCCCTGGCTGATTGTGGTACCCTGCCATAGAGTAATTGGCACAGATCGTAAAATGCACGGGTTTTCTGCGCCAGGCGGATTGGTAACCAAAACATGGCTATTGCAGCATGAGGGACATAATATCATTCGAGGCAAAGTGAGCCTCAAAGAGAGTTGAGAATGGAAGAAAATCAGGAAAAAGAATATCGTTCAGGTTTTGTGGCGTTGGTTGGCAAGCCAAACGTTGGCAAGAGTACCCTTCTGAATCGCCTGCTGGGGCAGACGATTGCGGGTATATCTGCCAAACCGCAGACCACTCGCAGGCGGCAGTTAGGTATCCTTACGGCTGAGGATTATCAAATCGTTTTTGTTGACACGCCCGGGCTGACTGATGCCAAAGATAAGCTCGCAAAATCCATCAACTCGGAAGTCCAGTTTGCCCTTAACGACTCGGACCTTTTACTGCTCTTAGTCGATGCGAGTAACCCTCTTGACACGATGGATGAGAAACTTCTCGATACAATTCAGGCCTCAAGAACGCAACCGCCTGTGTTGGTGGTTTTCAATAAAGCTGACCGACTGAACAAATCCAGTTTTAATCAACTCTCCGCGTTGTACCGCGATAAGCTTCCAAACGCCCGCACGCTGCAAATCTCCGCGCTGGATGGGGCAGGTGTGAAAACTATGCTGCAGGTAATCGTGGAAATGCTGCCGCTGGGACCGCAATATTTTCCTGAGGAGCAAATAACCGAGGATTACGAGCGTGATATTGCGGCGGAGATGATCCGGGCGGTCTGCATGGATATGCTGATGGATGAAATGCCCTACTCGATTGCGACCCAGGTGCAATCTTACAAAGAGCGTGAAAATGGCACGATCTACATCGAAGCGACAATTTTCGTGGAACGTGAGAGCCAGAAACCAATTTTGATCGGCAGAAAGGGCCAGATGATCCGAGAGATTGGCACCAAGGCACGCGAGGAACTGGAGAGGGCTACCGGGCAAAAGGTCTTCCTGGAGCTGTTAGTAAAAGTGCAGAAGGATTGGAAGAACGACCAGGCATTTCTGAAACAAATCGGTCTCTCGGGTGGCTAACGTGGCGGAAGCACTGCGGGTACTCCCGGTAGTGGGAATTGGGCTGGCAAGCCTGGTCAACTGGGTCTCAGCCTGGCAGTCGCGAATGATCGCTTATTACATCACCAAGCCCATCGTTCTGCTGGGCTTGATACTATTCATGGTCTTTCATGCGCCAATAACGCTGGCCACGTTGCCTTTTCTGCTTGGATTAATCTTTTCCTTGCTCGGTGACATTTTTCTGATTCCAAGGGGGACACGCTGGTTTCTGGTCGGGATGGTAGCCTTTTCAATCACACAATTAATGTACATCTGGGGCTTTAACCTCTCCATGGTCAAATTACCAGTTTTGGTTGTTGCGGTAGTTGCTTTACTGGGGGGTGTCGTGATGATGCGCCTGGTGGTAAACAGGCTGTCACAATCATCAAGCATCAACAAGGCTGTCCTGCCATTCATTAAGGGGTATGGCGCGCTGGTTCTTGCCATGGTTGTGAGCGCACTGCTTTGCCTTGCCAGACCGGGCTGGTCGGATTGGGCGGCAACGATGGCAGGCATTGGCGGAATCCTTTTTTTCTTATCAGACGGGATGATTGCCCTGGACAAGCTTGACCGACGTCTACCGAGATATCGATTTTGGATCATTTGCACGTATCACCTTGCGCAGTTCTTGATTGTTGGGGCCGTGATACAATTGCCTGGATGAAACTCGCTCAAAGAATGTAGTTAGCGGTATCGAATCAAGTGTTTTTCGAACGAAAATTAATATAAATACAACTGGAATCAAAAATGCGAGAATAATTGACTCTTTCAACCCGAGGGAGTATACTAATTCGCTGTGAACATTCAACTTTGGAGAAATTAATTATGGACGCCCCCGTCGAGAACGCGAAATTAGAATCTAGTATTAAGCCTAAAGATAAATTCGAAGGGAAGGTTTTGAAGACCTCGTTGCAAGGCGCTTTGATTTCCATCAATAGCCCTCTGCCGGCGTTCCTGCATATCTCTCAGGTTATTGACCCCAAGAATCCCGAAGCTGTTTTGAAATCTCTTGATGAAGTGATCAAGGTCGATGATGTCGTAACCGTATGGGTACGCCGTGTTCTCAAAGACCACGTCGAACTGACCATGCGTGAGCCTTTGGCTTATGAATGGCGCGAATTGGCGCCAGAAATGGTCGTGCATGGCAAGGTTTTACGCCTGGAATCATTCGGCGCTTTTGTCGAAATCGGTGCTGAACGCCCCGGTTTGATCCACGTCAGCGAACTTTCGCACAACTACGTGCGGACTCCGAACGAAGTTGTCAAAGTTGGCGACGAGTTCGATGTAAAAGTTCTTGAAGTGGACCGCCGCAAAAAGCAAATCAAACTAAGCCTAAAAGCGCTGCTCGAAGCTCCTGAGGAAGTTGCACCGGAACCAAAACGCACTGGGCGCAAGGGCAAATCTCAGAAGCACGAAATTATTGAAGAACCGGTTGAGGAAGTGATTCCGGACCCCACTTACATGGAAATTGCGATGCGCAAAGCCATGGATAAGGCCGAACAACGTCTGCCTGAAATCACAAGTCGTGTTAAGAAGTCCAAATCTTACGAATCTGATGTGGATGATATCTTCGAAAGAACGATGCAAAACAAGATAAACAATAAGGACTAGGATGCGCGACGTAAAAACGCTGCGCGTAGGCTAAAGAGGCAAGCCGGGGAGGTGCTGGAACGATCAGCCCTCCCCGTTACTTTTAATAGTAAGTAAAGAAAAAGGAGGTTAGATGGCAACAAAGCTGATATTCTTTACCGGCGGTGTGATCTCCTCCGTGGGGAAGGGCGTGACCGCCGCGTCAGTCGGCAGACTGCTCAAAGCCCGGGGATTTGATATCACCATCCAGAAGCTTGACCCTTATCTAAATGTTGATCCCGGTACGCTTAGCCCTTATCAGCATGGTGAAGTCTTTGTTCTGGATGATGGCTCAGAAACAGATCTGGACCTGGGGCATTATGAACGCTTTTGTGACCTCCATCTCAAAAAAACCAGCACAGTTACGACTGGTCAGGTCTACGAAGAAGTCATTAATCGCGAACGCCGTGGGGATTACCTTGGCGGCACCATCCAGGTCATTCCGCATATCACTAACGAGATCAAACGGCGGATCGACTTGCTAACACGTGCGACTGACGCCGATATTGCTCTGATTGAGGTTGGTGGAACGGTCGGCGACATCGAAGGACAGCCATTCCTTGAAGCCATCCGCGAATTGCGCAACGATCTGGGGCGGGAAAACACTGCCTTTGTGCACATCACCTGGCTTCCATATCTGCGTGCCACTGACGAAACTAAAACCAAGCCCACTCAACACTCAGTCAGGGAATTGCGATCTGTGGGTATTTTGCCCGATATGATCATTGCCCGCAGTGACTTTCCATTTGAGAAAGAGCTCGCGCGCAAAATTGCCCAGTTTTGTGATGTTCGCGAAGATGCGGTAATCCCCCTGGTTACTGCTGATCTGCTGTATGAAATCCCGTTAATCCTGGAGCAAGCCCATGTAGCGGATATTCTGCTGGAACGGCTGAAGTTGGAACCCAAATATCCTCCCAAATTACAGGGTTGGAAAACGATGGTCTCGGAACTCAGACGCCAGAAGCCCACTGTCAAAGTCGGGCTGGTAGGCAAATATGTCGAGCTGCACGATGCATACTTGAGCGTCAGGGAAGCCCTCAACCATGCCGCCCTGTATTACGGCGTGGGTGTGGACCTAAAGTGGATTTCTTCTACAGATGTTGAAAAGAACAATACGCTCGATACTCTCTCCGGACTGGATGCTATCCTCGTTCCTGGTGGTTTTGGCAGCCGCGGGGTCGAAGGAAAAGTGATGGCAGCGCAATTTGCCCGCGAAAACAAGATTCCTTATTTGGGGCTTTGCCTGGGTTTGCAGGTGATGATGATCGATTTTGCTCGAAATGTGCTCGGCCTTGAAAATGCCGACTCCGCTGAATTTGACAAACTAACGCCTGACCCGGTGATCGACCTGATGCTGGAACAGCGCGGGCTGGATCAGATGGGCGGCACGATGCGCCTGGGGCTTTACCCCTGCCATATCAAACCTGAAACCAAAGCCTCGGTCTTATATCGGGCGGAAGAGATCCAGGAACGCCACCGCCATCGCTATGAATTTAACAATGAGTATCGCGAAAAGTTTGAAGAAAACGGCATAATTTTTTCGGGAGTCTCCCCTGATGGTATTTTGGTGGAGATGGCTGAACTGAGTAAGCACCCATTTATGATGGCTTGTCAGTTTCATCCTGAGTTTTTGTCACGCCCAAATCGGGCTCATCCGCTTTTCCTCGGTTTTATTGAGGCAGCATGTAAAAAAGCTGGCTATTCGGACCAACTTGTAAACCTGGACTTTACTAATTGAGGTCGCAATAGGCTATACTTAAACAGAAATCACCCAATAAGGAAGGTATGTAATGGACACAATTATCGAATATATCAATGCAATAGAAATCCTTGATTCCCGTGGCAACCCCACCGTGGAAGTTGAAGTCATCCTGGCTGACGGAAGTTTTGGGCGTGCGGCAGTGCCCTCAGGCGCGTCAACCGGTATTCATGAGGCGCTAGAACTGCGCGACGGCGACAAGGCTCGCTACAACGGCAAGGGCGTGCTTAAAGCGGTTGACAACGTCAACAATGAAATCGCGGATGAGCTGCTGGGCGTGGACGCGCTCGAACAGAAGGCAATCGATGAACTCCTGATTGAGCTCGACGGCACTCCCAATAAAGCTAACTTTGGCGCCAATGCCATCCTGGGCACCAGCCTAGCAGTCGCGAAGGCAGCCGCAGCATCTTTGGGTCTGCCTCTCTACCGCTATCTCGGCGGCGTATATGCCCACGTTTTGCCTGTGCCGATGATGAACATCCTCAATGGCGGGGCGCATACTGGTTGGCAGTCAACCGACGCACAGGAATTCATGGTCATGCCTTTAGGCGCTCCGAGCTTTGCCGAAGGTCTGCGTTGGGGTGCTGAGATCTACGCCTCGCTCAAGACCGTGCTTAAGAGTAAAGGCTATGCTACCCTGGTTGGTGATGAAGGCGGGTTTGCCCCTGCGCTGAGCGCCAACAATGAAGCCGTGGAACTTATCCTGCAGGCGATCGAAAAAGCGGGATACAAAGCCGGCACCGATGTGGCAATTGCCCTCGACCCAGCTGCTTCTGAATTCTATGAAGAAGACACCAAGCTCTACAATCTGCGTAAAGAAGGCCGAAAATTGACCTCTGACCAGATGGTAGAGTTCTGGACGAACTGGATCAACCAGTACCCGATCGTTTCACTTGAAGATGGCTTCGCCCAGGACGACTGGGAGGGCTGGAAAAATTTCACTGCCCTCAACGGACACCGCCTGCAAATTGTGGGTGATGACCTGCTCGTGACCAACCCCGAACGGGTGGCTCGAGCAATTGAAGAAAAAGCCTGTAACGCGCTGCTTGTCAAAGTCAACCAGATTGGTTCCCTCTCCGAGACAATGAAAGCCGTAACCATGGTTCAACACAATGGCTGGCGCGCAGTCTGCTCGCATCGTTCTGGCGAAACCGAAGACAGCACCATTGCCGACCTGGTCGTGGCGATGAACATGGGTCAGATCAAGACTGGTGCTCCGGCTCGTTCCGACCGCGTGGCTAAGTACAACCAACTGCTGCGCATCGAACAAGAACTCGACCTGACAGCCAAGTATGCTGGCTGGGACGCCCTGGCGATCAAACTCTAAAACGTTTGCTTTACCTTCTTGCATCCCCTCCTCGTGAGGGGATGCTTTTTAACTTCACAATCTAATCGTGGATCTCTCTGGTAAACTTTGGAAATGGGAAAATCACTTGAAAAGATTGAGCAAGAACTGATAATTTGCCGGAAATGCCCGCGACTGGTGGCGTGGCGGGAAGAAGTCGCGTGTGTCAAGCGCAAGGCTTACCGTGATCAGGATTACTGGGGTAAGCCAGTGCCGGGATTTGGTGACCCAGACGCCAGGATTTTGGTTTTGGGTCTGGCACCTGGCGCGCACGGATCCAACCGCACCGGGAGGATGTTCACGGGGGACGGTTCTGGAAATTTTCTCTATCCAGCTCTCTTTCGGGCAGGGTTTGCCAGCCAACCAGAAGCAAGCACAAGAACAGATGGATTGGTATTGAGAGATGTCTTCATCTCGGCGGTATGTCGCTGCGCGCCGCCTGCCAACAAACCCACCCGGGAAGAAATCCTCAATTGCCTGCCGTGGCTGGAGCAGGAGATGCAAGCGTTGAAAAACCTGCAGGGGGTAGTCGTTTTGGGGAAGATCGCGCTGGATGGGCTGCTGAGTTTGCCTGCTTTTGCCGATTTGCCCAAAAAGCAATTTCCCTTTGGGCATGACCGCTTCTACGAGACGTTCCCGCGGTTGCCATGGATTCTATGTTCCTATCACCCCAGCCTGCAAAACACGCAAACCGGACGCTTAACCACTGATATGTTTGACCAGATCTGGCAAACGGCAAAGAGGACGCTTGAAATAGTAAGGTTTTGATCGTGTTCTCAATTTGCTGATGAATAACCGATGGTGTGATGGCGGATTGGAAGGACGCCTAGGTCCCCGCATGATGATGTTTGCAGTCCTTCCAAGCTTGCCCTACGCATACTCTGTCTTGACCTACGCATGCAATTGTTTTGATTTTTAAAAGGATTAAAAGCAGATCGCCATACCCTGCTTCGCGGGCACAGGCTGCTTCGATCGCGATGACGGAATTGATCGTGCCGGCGTCCTTGCCGGGCACGGGAGGTCACAGGAGACCTCAGGTTGAAATTGGACACCTTTGGCGGGTACAGTTAATCCTTGGGCGAAATCTCAGTCAGAACTTCCCCGATATCACCATGGAAAACGAACTGAGCCTGGCTGTCATAAGGAGTTGGATCGCGGTTGATCAGGATCAGGCAATTCCCCCGGAAATAATCCAGCAAGCCTGCCGCAGGGTAAACAACCAAAGATGAGCCGCCCACAATCAGGCAGTCAGCCTGACGGACTGCCGCAACGCTGGCATTAAAAACCTCCGGATCCAGTGCCTCGCCGTAGAGCACGACATCCGGTCGTACCAATCCACCGCAAGCTTCACAGTGGGGAGTTGTATCCTGCGCGTAAACCTTTTCTTCCGGGTATGCGCGGTGGCAGCGCGTGCAATAAAAACGGTGCAGGCTGCCGTGAATCTCGTGCACGACCTTTGAACCGGCTTGTTGATGCAAACCGTCGATGTTTTGGGTAATCACGGCATCGAGTTTTCCTTGACGTTCCATTTCAGCCAGCGTGTAATGCGCCGCGTTTGGTTTAGCGTCAGGAAAGTGGAGAGATTTTCGGAGAAAAGCATAAAACTCATCGGGGTGATGAATGAAAAAGGCATGACTGAGCATTGTTTCGGGCGCATAACTTGAGCCTGTTAACTGGTTGTAGAGACCAGTGGCACTGCGGAAATCCGGAATGCCAGAGGCTGTTGAAACGCCCGCGCCACCAAAAAAAGTGATCTTTTTGCTTGATTGCAGACGCTCCCGAGCCAAATTTAAAGACTGTTTCACTTGCCGTTCACCTGGTGTTTTCCAGTCAATTCGGGCATCGCTATTTCAAGATTGCTGGAGGCAGCACCCACAGGCGAAATATCGACGTGCCCAAGGTGCTTACCTATTTTGTTGAGAATGGGCAGCCAGTTGATAAATAGCGCGACGCCAATGCCAATAAGGGTACCGACAACACGCTCGATCGTGTAGTTCAGGGGACTGGTCTCACCAGCACTAATGACAATGAGGATGAACACAACCACTGTGATGGCCAAACCGCCCTGTTTTTTGAGAGCAATGATCAGCATCATCAACGGCAAGGTCATTACCCCGATCAGGACGTAGTAGCCCAGGGAGTCCGACCTCATCTGCAGTTGTTGATGGAAGATGGTTATAAAGAGGAAACTGTAAAGACCCGCGATCAGCGTGCCGATTGTTCGATCCCCAGCGGTTTTGAAAGTAGATTTCAAGGTCGGCTGCATGCAAACGATTGCGGCAATGCTGGAATGATAGGGCATACTTGTGCCGCGGAAATGTTCGATGATGAGGCAGATAGTGATGGCCAGGAATGTTTTGATGACCCGCATACCGGGCGAGTTGCTGATGAGGAATGAGGTAAATCGCTTCCAGACAGTGTTTTCTTGCATTGTGTGTAACCTGTTTCTAATTTTGTAATGATGATACCCTATTAATGCTGAATGTAAGTTTCAAAGCATTCCCTGTCCAAACTTAGCTGACTTCCATAACAGGGAAAGTGGATGCGTTATAATACTTTTCGAGGTCATTATGCCCTATCCTATCGCCCACCCCAACGTACTCCAACGCGCAAAAGCTGTGCTCGAGCTTCAGCCCATTTTCCTGGACACTGAAACCACAGGCACAGGTCAGACAGATCGCATTATCCAGATTGGCATAGTGGACACCCAGGGAGAAACTCTGTTTCAGTCCCTGGTGAACCCCGGCATGCCCATTCCCGCCGAATCCAGCGCTGTCAATGGCATCACCGACGATATGGTGAAAGAGGCACCGGTTTGGACACAGATATGGACGGACGTGGAAGCCACTCTCAGGGGCAGGGTGATTGGTATTTACAACGCCGACTTTGACTTGCGCCTGCTGCGCCAGACAAACAAGGCTTATGGACTGCCAATGAGCATTGAAACCAACCAGGCATTTTGCGTGATGAAGCTCTTTGCGGCTTTTTATGGCGAATGGAACCCGCGTAACAATGGCTTCAAATCCCAGAAACTTGAATTTGCAGGCAGATTCTTTGCGATCCCTATTCCAAACAGCCATGACGCCATCGATGATGCCCGCCTGACGGCAGCATTGACCAAAGCGATCGCGGATTACAAACCCGGACAGTAAAATTATCGGTTTTCTTATTGGTAATTTTTTGTGCTGTGTGGTATTATGAACATATGAACAAGTATTCATATAAGCTGAGGTAACATGGAAGTATTATTCATCCGTAAAAACGATTTAAACAGTATGGCAGCCACTTTCAAGGGACTTTCCGACCCTTCCCGTTTGCATTTACTCGCAATCCTGCTGGGCGGTGAGACCAACGTTAATGATCTTGCTGCCCAATCTGGCCTCAGCCCAAGCGCCACCTCGCATCAGTTACGTGTGCTGCGAAACCTCCGTTTTGTGACTGCCAGGCGTGAAGGTCAGCAGGTGAACTATCGCATCAATGATGAACACATACAGGATCTGATGGAGCAGGCATACAAACACAGTCTGCACCTGAATTCCTGAGGAACCTCTTACAAACTATGACGAGAAACCAATCCGAAATCAATTCGCAAATTCCAATGCAAGAAAATTCTGGCAACGTCTGCACTGGGAACTGCTCTGCCCCAATTCGACCCTACACTTCGTCCGATAAGCCCTCCGGAAAGGCAAATGTTCTTGACTTCAAGGGTTTTTGGCAGTACTTCAGCAGTATGCCCGACTTGAAGATCATCGTGCCGGGATGGATCCTGTTACTTGGGACCTTTTTCCTCTCGCGTTTAGGTGTTTCGGGAACAGTTGTGCGGATATCCCAGTTTTTGGTGCTGCCAGTTGCAGGCTGGATGGTTTTCCGCAATGGTGCGGTCAGTCTCTTCAAGGAACACAATCTGAATATGAATGTTCTCATGTCTGTGGCGTCGATAGGCGCTGTTGCCATCGGTGAGGCTCACGAAGCGTTGATCATGGTCATCCTGTTTACACTTTCTGAAGCCCTTGAAGGCTATACCAACGACCATGCACGGGCGATTCTAACCGAGTTTGCTGATCTTGCGCCCCATGAAGCCCTTCTGACGACCGTAGAAGGCGAAAAATTGGTACCGATTGAAGATTTGGAGGTCGGTGACCGGATCCTGGTACGGGCAGGGGAGCGCTTTCCGATGGACGGCGTGGTCGTCCGGGGATCCAGCGAGGCAAACCAGGCACCTATCACCGGCGAGAGCCGGCTTGTGCCAAAAACCATAGGCGATGAAGTGCTTTCGGGCACTGTCAACGGGCAGGGTGTGCTCGAGGTACGCGTCAGCCGCCTGGCGGCCGACACCACCATTCAGCGGATCATTGCCATGGTCACCGAAGCCCAGGAAAATAAGGCTCGCCAGGAGAAATATATCGATCGATTTGCCCGGGTTTATACTCCGATCGTGATTGCGGTTTCGATTTTAGTGGCAATCGTTCCGACACTGGTTTTTAAGCAAAACTTTTGGAACACCCCAGAAAGCTACGGCTGGTTTCATCGGGCTCTCTCTGTACTAATGGTCGGCTGTCCATGCGCCTTGATCATCAGCACTCCCATCACGATGGTCAGCGGTCTGACACGCGCGGCCAGAGCAGGCGTGATCTTCAAGGGCGGCATTTTCCTGGAAAGTTTGTCCAGCAGCAAGGTGATGGCGTTCGATAAAACCGGCACCCTGACGCTCGGCAAGCCTTCTGTGACCCGGGTGCGGGCGACCGATTGCATTGGCGATGAACTCTGTGAACCTTGTAACGATCTGGTTGCTGTAGCGAGTTCGCTGGAAGCTCACAGCACCCATCCGTTGGGCACCGCGGTCACGCAGGAAGCACTTGCGCGCGGCGTGCTAAACCGCTATCCCGCCGCGGAGGAGCTGCAGGTGCTGGAGGGGCGTGGTCAGCAAGGGGTGCTGAATGGAAAATTAGCCACGATTGGCAGCCTTCCGCTTTTTTTGGCAGAGCATCAAACACCTGAGCAGATTATTGCAGCTTCGCAGGCTGCAGAACGGCAGGGGCAGACAACCATGCTGGTCTGTAATGGCGAGCGTGTAATCGGCTATCTTGCGGTTGAGGATGAGCCCCGTCCGGGCACTAAAGAGGTTCTGGCAGTGTTAAAAGCTGAAGGGGTCAAAACGGTCATGCTAACCGGGGATAATCCCGGCGTGGCGGAGCGTGTTGCTCAGGAAGTCGGCATTGATCGGGTCTTTGCCAGCCTGCTCCCCGCCGATAAACTGGGCAAGCTCAATGAATTTAAACAGGAATATGGCCAGTTGGTAATGGTTGGTGATGGCATCAACGACTCGCCAGCGCTTGCACAAGCAGACATTGGCGTTGCCATGGGCGGCGCGGGTAACGCGCAAGTGCTCGAAACTGCTGATGTAGTCCTGATGAAAGATGATCTCAGCCGACTTCCTTTCGCTTTCAGGCTATCAAGGCAGGTCAACCGCCTGATACGGCAAAACGTGATTGTCAGCCTGAGCGTTAAGGTTTTGGTGGCAATTGCTGCCATGGCGGGATTGACGCCTTTGTGGGTGGCAGTATTTGCTGATATTGGGATCTCTCTGATTGTGACTCTTAACGGTTTACGGGCATTAAGATTTGAGACAGAAACAGCCTAATTCGGTATAAATATTAGGTCCCAACTGCCTTCGTCCACCAGATCCACACGTGATGTTGTGCTGGCAAATGTGATCCAGGTACGGCCTGGCTTGAGGTAATAAGGATTGCCTTGCAGGTCAAAAAACTGGAAGGGTTGGTTGATATCGGGCGCGTACCAGGTGCCGTGGGTCAGCTTACCGTCGCGTAAGAGGATCGCTGCCTGTTCCCTGTCTCCCTCACGAAAATCGATATCATAAAAAGACGGGTTATATTCGATGTAGTCCGCCAGGAGGATCAGAACGTTCTCAAATATTACTTGCTGACCACTGTCGCGGTCAAAAGTTTGTTGCAGCGTGTAGCTGCCATCCGCCTGCTGAAAATCCTGCCAGAGCTGGTAGCCGCCAAAAGTTTTGTCATAACGCCAGTCCATTACCGAAAAATCAGCATACAGGTAACTGAGCCTGAGCGCGTTTTCATCCCAGTTTTCTATCTTTTTGTCGAAATAGAAGTCTGGCAGACGCTCAATGGCGGTTGAGATCCCTTCGGATTCGATAAAAGTCCGCATCGCGGCGGTATTCACGACCGTATTTCCGCCTTGTGACTCGGTTTCTGTGCATATGCCGGGGCATGGCGCGTATCCGCGGTAAAAAACCCGGTCAGGCAATGTTTGCTCAAAAACACCCTCCACAGTAGGTGGCGCACTGGTAACGACCAGAGACGCCTGGTAGCGCCGAGCCAGCCGCGCATCAACCAGCCGCCCAGGAGCAAGTGGTCCGACTGCGGCGGCATCTCCTCCGTAATAAAGCGCCAGCAGATGATTCATCTGATACCCGATATAGTATTCAAAGACTATGTCCGCGTCGATGATTTGGTTGAAGGGACGCAGGGATTGTGGCCAGTTTGCCAACTTGACCATGATCGGGCGTTCAAAAAGCAGGTTGGGCTCGAAAACTTTCAGCCCGGTCAATGGATTTGTTCTGTCGTTCTGAGCAGAAAAGGGAATCTGGGTGGCGGTTGGGGTGGCAACCTGCCAGGGAGTGGAGGTTGGGAGGGGTGTGGGGGTGGCTTGTTGCGCGGCTTTGGTAAGGGCTTGCTCAGGGTTCAAGGTCGGAGTTGTGGGAAGTTCAGTGACCAGCGGAGTGATCTTTGGGGCAGGGGCAAGTATGGTGCAGCTGGAAAGCAGCACGACTAGAACACCCCAGAGAAATAGCTTGAGAACGCGTGTAATGCCCATCAATCATGATTCTAACACGCCAGACAAACGGCAATCTACATTTAATAGCAATACCCTGACAAGGCCTTAATTTGCCTTTAAGCTGGAATTAACCTTCGCCCATTAACATTACCTGGTGTTCAAAACTAGTAATGATGGTTTAAGGAGAATAGTGATGAAGAATATCAGCAAGAGCGTTTTTTTGGTCGTTTCCCTTATTTTGGTTGCGGCTATGGTAGCCGCTTGTGGCGGCAGCAGCACCCCTGGCGCGCCAGTTTCTGATCCTTCGGGTGGCAACTCCACTGTAACGGTTTCAGGCTCTACAACAGTTCAACCTCTGGCTGAAAAATTGGCGGAAGCCTTCATGACCGAAAACACCGGTGTGCGGATTGACGTGCAAGGCGGTGGATCGAGTGTGGGTGTTAAAGCGGCTGGTGAAGGCACTTCGGATATTGGCATGGCTTCCCGCGAGATCAAAGAATCGGAACTAATTGAATTCCCCAACCTCAAAATCATTGTGATTGCCCGTGATGGCATTGCAATTGTTTCACACCCGGACGTGAATGTCGGCGACCTGACTATTGAGCAGGTGCGTGACATTTTCAGCGGCAAGATCACCAATTGGAAAGACCTCGGTGGAGAAGATCAAAACATAATTATTGTCTCGCGCGAGGAAGGCTCCGGCACACGTGGGGCTTTTGAAGAGATGGTGATGGGCGAGGATGCCCTGATTGCAGCTACTGCCATCTTGCAGCCATCGAATGGTTCCGTCCGCACCACCGTATCCACCACCCCTTATGCCATCGGTTACATGTCATTCGGCTACCTGGACGAGACCGTCAAACCCATCAGCATTGATGGCGTCGCACCCACCGAGCCAAATGCCGCTGATGGCAGCTACCCGATCGTGCGTCCTCTTAACATGCTCACCAATGGCGAGCCCGCAGGCATGGTCAAGGCGTTCCTGGATTTCATCTTGAGTGAAGCTGGTCAGAAACTGGTCGTTGAAGACGGATACATCCCGGTAAAGTAATCGGGTGACCAGGACAATGACCATTTATAATTATCAGGCGTCTCTGCGAGCAAGCAGAGACGCCTGAGTGAAAAAAAACTGGAACTGAAAAAGCCTGATGTCTGCTCGAATGATTGCTGACAAGACCGTGAAGGTCATTTTGTTTGCGAGTGCGATTGTTTCCATTCTTATCGTACTGGCGATCGGTTTTTTCATATTCCGGGAAAGTATTCAAGCATGGTCGGAGATCGGCGTTGGAGATATCCTTTTCAAGACCGTTTGGCGACCTGGTCAGGATCAGTACGGCATCCTGGCTATGATTGTTGGCTCTGTTTCAGTGACTCTTGGCGCGATTCTGCTCGGAGTGCCGCTGGCTCTTGGATGCGCGATTTTCCTGGCTGAAATTGCTCCCGCAGGGGTGCAGGCTGTGGTTCGCCCTGCCGTACAGCTGCTGGCAGGCATCCCATCAGTGGTGTATGGCTTATTTGGCATGGTGATCCTGGTGCCGCTTGTCCGTAAATTGAATGTTCCAGGTAACTCGGGTTACGGCTTACTGGCAGCATCGATCGTGCTGGCTGTCATGATCCTGCCCACCATTGCCAGCGTTGCTGAAGATGCCATCCGCGCCGTGCCGGAGAACTATCGCCATGGCTCCCTGGCTTTGGGTGCCACCAAGTGGCAGACGATCACCAAAGTCGTTCTACCTGCTGGAAAATCCGGCATTATCGCCGGGGTGATCCTGGGTGTAGGGCGGGCTTTGGGTGAGACCATGGCAATGATCATGGTGATTGGCAACTCGGTCATCATGCCCCAACCTCTTTCAGACAATCCGTTGACTTTCTTCCTCTCGCAAGCTCGCACGCTCACCGGTAATATCGCTGTTGAAATAAATTACGCCACTGGTGTCCACGAGAGCGCCCTGTTTGCCACCGGTGTGGTGCTGTTTGGTTTGATCATGATCGTGAACGCCAGCGCGCGTTGGATCATCCGCGGTCAAAAATTTATTGAGAAGGCAAATTAGGAGGCGGCGTGGAGGAAGATAGGTTATCCGGGATCAGCCTAATCCATCAGGCACAAGCGCAAAACCTCAAGAAGGAAAGCGGCAGGCAATCTTTTTGGATTGGCGTGATGTGGTTTTTTGCTTTTATTACTGTGTCGATTCTCATATTGGTGGTGGGATATGTATTGGTGCAAGGCGGGAAAGCCATCGACTGGGAATTTCTCACAACTTCTCCTAAAGGCGGCATATCCGGTGAAGGCGGCATCTCGACCACCATCGGCACCACCTTCTACCTGGTTGGCTTGACCCTGCTGATCGCGACGCCTTTGGGTGTTGGCGCGGCTGTATTCCTGATTGAGTACGCAGGAGAACAGAGCCTAAGCTCAAAATTCCTCCGTTCGGTGATAGGCGTCGCGAACTTTGCTGTGGAGACTCTCGCGGGTATTCCTTCCATCATTTTTGGATTGTTTGGATATGCCTTGTTTGTTTCCACCTTACATTTCGGTTTTTCATTGCTTTCAGCCGCGTTGGCTGGGGCATGCCTGGTGCTGCCTACGATCATCCGCACCACCGAAGAAGCCCTTCTGGCTGTGCCTGACGACTACCGTCGGGGCAGCCTGGCACTCGGCGCGACCAAGTGGCAGACGCTTTACAGAATAGTGCTGCCTGCAGGTCTGCCAGGGATTATTACCGGCATCATTCTTAGCGTTGGGCGGGTTATCAGCGAAACGGCGATTTTTTATGTTACGCTTGGTGGCAGCTATCGGCTGCCAACCTCCATCATGGATGGTGGTCGCACTCTGGCGCTGCACCTCTATTATCTTGCGATGGACACACGCGCCTTCGATAAAGCAATGGGCACTGGGGCTGTGCTGGTGGTGATGATCATTCTGATCAATTTGCTTATTGACCGCGTGTCTCGAAAACTCACAGCAGGAGTCCGGAAAGTACGATGAACGATTCTAAACTTGAAACCATAGACTACAGCCTTTATTACGGCAAATATCGTGCTTTGAAAGACATCACCATTAAGATTCCTGAAAACAAAGTAACAGCTCTGATTGGTCCTTCCGGCTGTGGCAAGAGCACCTTCCTGCGCAGCTTCAACCGTATGAATGATCTAATTGCTGGCGTTCGAACTGAAGGGATGGTTTTGATTGATGGAGAAGATATCCTAAAAACTGATCCGGTTGCCCTGCGCCAGAACGTCGGAATGGTTTTCCAGAAACCTAATCCTTTCCCCAAATCGATTTTTGACAATGTAGCCTACGGACCGCGCGTTACAGGGTTGAAAGATCATCATAAGTTGGAAGAGATCGTTGAGCGGAGTTTGCGTTCGTCTGCGCTCTGGGATGAGGTAAAAGATAATCTTGGCAAATCCGGGCTGGATCTTTCAGGCGGGCAGCAGCAGCGCTTGTGCATCGCGCGGGCACTGGCAGTGGAACCGACTGTCATCCTGATGGACGAGCCGGCAGCATCGCTGGACCCAATCGCGACATTAAAGATTGAAGATCTCATCCACGAGTTGTCAGCCAACTACACAATTGTGATCGTCACCCATAATATGCAGCAGGCGGGGCGTGTTTCGGATTTCACCGCATTTTTCTACACCGATGAAAGCCGCACCGGCCAGTTGGTGGAATTCAGTGAGACGAAGACACTCTTCACCAATCCGCGCGATCGACGGACTGAAGATTACATCACTGGTCGTTTTGGGTAGTTGATCGCTGAACAATCGACCCATCTTCTGCTTGCTTTAAACATAACTTGCGCAAGCTGTGCCGCCACAGCGCAGCCTGGTAGCGTTTGGATTGAGCCACCAGCGAGGGTTTGGTCATCCTGTAGCGTTCGAAGTATTCCCCGGTTACATCAGCCAGGTCAGGGTCTGCGATCAGGCGATAGACAGTGGCTGCACCAGAGTGGACGGAGGCACCCCAGGATATTGGCAGGAAGCGGATGACTTTGGTGCGGATGATGCCAGGGTGTACGCTGTTGACCGTGATTCCATATTCCCCAAGTTGTTCAGCAAGCTCCCTTGTCCAGGGGATTATGTCGAGTTTGGTGCGGCAATATGCTACCCAGCGCCAATAAAATGGATGCCTGGCGGAGGCGTATACATTTGACCACACAAAACGATGACCAATGGAACTGAGATTGATGACCCGCATGGGAGCCGATTTTATCAGCAGAGGTCGTAAAAGGTTGGTGAGCAAAAAGGGTGAGAGATAATTTACCTGGTTGCATTCCTCAAAACCGTCTTCTGTAATGATTTTGGCAGAGGGGTAAAGCCCGGCATTGTTGACCAGGACGTCAATTTTGGGAACTTCTGTCAGGATCTGCGCTGCCATTTCCCTTACTTCGTGCAATTTCGAAAAATCTGCCTTAACAGTTGACGCAGTCTGCCCGGGATGTCCATCGCCAAGAGTGTTGAGCAGTGCCTCAAGTTTTAGGGGATTACGACCATGTAAAACAAGGTTGGCTCCAGTTTGCCAGGTCATGCGCGCCAATTCTCTGCCAATGCCGTCTGTGGCACCGGTGATGATGATCGTTTTTCCTTGTAACTCCTTTACCTGGTCCATAACCTCTCCTGAAGTATCGCTGCCTAATCATACCCAAAAGTTTGGTTAAGTGAGGGAGTTGATCTGAAAGAAGCCAAAAAATTTATTGACTTTTACCGACGAACTGGTTGTTGTCAAAAGTAGCGTGATGGCGGTCTTTTTTACACGTTTTGGACAAGAAATAGTCAACCAGACTATAATTTCCCTTAAAAGGGAAAGCAAACATGGACGAACCGAAAAAGAACCCCATTCGCGATCTTCACCCCAACATCTGGGCAGTCAGCCTGACTAGTTTCTTCATGGACATCTCCAGTGAGATGGTTCTGAACATCCTGCCCTTGTTTCTTTCCTCAGTTTTAGGGGTTAAGACCAACATCATTGGCATCATTGAGGGTGTGGCGGAAGCTACCTCGAGTATCCTGAAAATCTTTTCAGGCTGGCTTTCCGATAAACTTCGCAGCCGCAAGTGGCTGGCAGTCGCCGGCTACGGCATCTCGGCCCTGGCGAAGCCTTTCTTCTACCTTGCCTCGAGTTGGGAAGCTATTGGCGCAATCCGCTGGGCGGACAGGGTTGGTAAGGGCGTCCGCACAGCCCCACGCGATGCCCTGGTGGCTGATACTGTCAAACCTGAGCAGCGCGGGCTTGCCTTCGGATTGCATCGTGCTGCCGATACGGCTGGCGCCATGCTTGGCATTCTGATTGCCGCCTTTGTGGTTTGGAAGGTTCAGGCTGCAGGTTCCTCCCTGCAGGAAAGTACCTTTAGAACCATCGTGCTAATAAGCATCATTCCCGCAGTTTTGGCTGTCATATCCCTGGCGGTAATGACAAAGGAAAAGAAGCCTGAAGGTGTTGCGAAAGCACCAAAAATCAGTTTTCGAGGACTTGGAAAGAATTTCATGTTCTTCATGATCATCGTGGGCATTTTCGACTTGGGCAACTCTTCGGATGCCTTCCTGGTGCTGCGCGCCCAGGAACGCGGCATGACAACTTTGCATATCCTGCTGATGCTGGCGGTCTTTAACCTTGTTTACACCCTCGTCTCCACCCCTGCTGGTATGATTTCCGATAAAATCGGGCGCAAGAAACTGATCATCGGCGGCTGGACGATGTACGCTTTGATCTACCTTGGCTTTGCCCTGGCGCAAAATGTGACACACATCTGGCTGCTATACGTGGCTTATGGTCTGTATTATGGCATGGCTTATGGCACTGCCAAGGCGATGCTCTCGGACCTGGTGCCCAAAGATTTGCGCGGAACTGCTTTTGGTACTTACAATGCCGTGCTTGGTATTCTTGATTTTCCTGCTTCGCTGATCGCGGGTTTGCTTTGGAGCGGTGCTGGAGGCTGGAATGGCTTTGGTCCATCCGCCCCGTTCTTCTTTGGCGCGGTGCTGGCGACGATTGCGATTGTAATGATGCTGATCTGGAAGCCTTCAGCACCAAATACTGAAGCTGTCGAGGGAGCAGCAGCGGTAAATTGAGGAGATTTCAATGCAAAAAGTAAAAATAGGGGTCCTTGCATACCGCATGGACTTCTACACTAACCTTCGGATCATCTTGAATCAGCTTCCTGAAGCAGAATATGTACCCGTAAGAGACATTTTCTCCTACCGGCGGGCTCTGGCACTCAAGTTAAACCAAGTGATTGGAAAACCTCTTTTCCCGACCTTCGACTTGAACAACCAGTTCGAAGACTTTGACCTCAATAGAGTTGATGTTTTGCATTTCTCAAATGGGGTCAGCTACGGAAAAACCCCCTGGGTCTCCCATTTCGAAACGATTTTGCCTCGTTTCAGCGAGTTGTTGAACGTGGCAAAGGATCAACAGTGGCAAAACTTGCAGCCGGGACGCCTGACACTAAAGGGTTTGGAAGCCCTGCGGAGTTCTTCCTGTAAACAGATCATCGCCTGGTCTGAGAATGCTGCAAACATTCAGCGCAAACTCTTGAGCGAAATCTCAAGCGAGTTCTGCGAACCGATCCTGGCAAAACTATGCGTTTTACATCCTGCGCAGGACGTTCTGGTGGGGCATGTTCCTTCCAGGGAATACGATCAGGAGCATCCAATCCGATTTATCTTGGTGGGAGCGGGCTTTTTCCGCAAGGGAGGGCGCGAGCTCTTCCGAACTTTTCAAAAATTAGCTGGGGAGGAAGGCTTTCCGATCCGCCTGGTGGTGGTCAGTTCGCTTCGTCTTGAGCCTTACGCTGCCCAGGAAACCGAAGAGGACCTTAACTGGGCGCGCCAGATCATAGCGAGCAAACCAAAATGGCTGGAATACTACGAGGAGCTCCCAAATTCTGAAGTATTAGATTTACTGAAGAACGCGGATGTGGGCTTGCTGCCAACCTGGGCGGATACCTACGGGCTGTCAGTACTGGAGGCTCAGGCATGTGGATGCCCTGTGATCACCACGGACGTGCGCGCTCTGCCTGAGATCAACAATAATCGTGTTGGCTGGCTGATCCGGGTACCCAAGGATGAACTTGGTGAAGCGTTTTACGGAACGGGCGAAGACCGCCAGAGACTCAGCCAGGAAATCCAGAATGGATTGGAAAGCATCATCCGCTCAATTGTTGCTGAGCCTGCTATGATCGCTCTAAAAGGACAGGCAGCGCTTGAGCGCATTCGAACTGAGCACAACCCGCATGACTATGCAGAAAGATTGCGCCAGATTTACCTGGATGCTGTGGCATAAAAATATTCTCTTGACGAAAAATTAACGTTAACCTTACATTAAAACCAAATACCTTTGAGACTCTCGCTTTGGGAGTGTATAATTAAGCAAATCCAAAATCAAAAAAGGAGTCATCATGATCGTTACAACGAAGAAACTATTTGAGCATGCCTATGGAAAATATGCCATTGGTGCCTATAACATCAACAACCTCGAACAAATTGTCGGCTTGTTCCGCGGCAACCTCGATTCGCAAGCCCCCTTTATCATCCAGATCAGCAAGGGTGCTCGCAGCTACACTGACAAAATCTTCCTGGAGGGTCTGATCCGCGCCGCTGATGAAGTCTATCCTGAAGCCATCTTCGCGGTTCACCTGGACCACGGCGATGAAGCCACCTGCTATGACTGCATCAACTCCGGTTTTTACAGCTCGGTCATGATCGACGCTAGCAGCCATCCGTTCGATGAAAACATTGCCATTACACGGCGTGTGGTTGATGCCGCCCATGCCAAGGGCATTGTGGTTGAAGCAGAATTGGGCATGCTGGGCGGGGTTGAAGAGCACGTGTCCGTCAGCGAATCCGACGCAAAACTGACCAATCCTGAGCAGGCGCGCGAATTTGTGGAACGCAGCGGTTGTGATTCCCTGGCAGTTGCCATCGGCACCAGCCACGGCGCATTCAAGTTCTCTGGTTCGCAGTCATTGCATTTTGATGTGCTGGCTCAGATCCAGGAGCGACTGCCAGGCTTCCCGCTGGTGATGCATGGCTCCAGCTCCGTGCCGCAGGAAGAAGTGGAACGCATCAACGCCGCCGGCGGCAAGCTGGCTGGTGCCAAGGGCGTTGACGCCACACAATTCCGCCGTGCTGCTGAATTAGGCGTAACAAAGATCAACATCGACACGGACGGTCGCCTGGTTTGGACCCGTGTACACCGTGAGTATTTTAATGCGTATCCTGAAAAATTCGATCTGCGCGACCCGGGCAAGGTGTTCATGGGTGAGTACGCGAAATTCATCGCAGCCAAGAATGACTATCTCAACAGTGCTGGTCAATTGCAGGGAGTACGCGAGCTGATCGGGGCATAGCTGCCTGGTTACGGAAACAATTCGTAATTAAAGCAAAACCGAGCCCTGATGAAAGTCAGGGCTAAGTTCTTAAAGGTATAATTGTTTGACCCCGAATTAAGGAGTAACAATGACTGAAGAAACCTCAACAAAAACCAATTTCATTCGTGAAATTATTGATGAACACAACCGCACGGGCAGATTTGGCGGGCGGGTGCACACTCGCTTTCCACCTGAACCCAATGGCTATCTGCACATTGGCCACACCAAAGCCCTTTGCATCAATTTCGGGATTGCTGAAGATTACGGCGGTTTGACCAACCTGCGCTACGATGATACCAATCCGGTTAAGGAAGACGTTGAATACGTTAACGCTATCAAAGAAGATATTCACTGGCTGGGGTTTGACTGGGGCGATCGTGAATATTATGCCTCGGATTACTTTGAGCCGCTCTACGAGATGGCACTGCAACTGATTGAAAAAGGCCTGGCCTACGTGGATGATCTCAGCCCGGATGAGATGCGCGAATATCGCGGCACTTTGACCGAGCCCGGCAAGAACAGCCCCTGGCGTGAGCGATCCATCGAGGAGAACCTCGATCTGTTCAAACGCATGCGCGCAGGCGAGTTCCCGGATGGCAGCAAAACTTTGCGCGCAAAGATCGACATGGCTTCGCCAAACATCAACATGCGCGACCCCGTCATGTACCGCATTCTGCACGCTACCCACCACCGCACCGGCGATGCCTGGTGTATTTACCCCATGTACGACTTTGCGCATGGACAGTCCGACTCGCTCGAAGGCATTACACACTCCATGTGCTCGCTGGAATACGAAAACCATCGCCCGCTTTATGACTGGTTCCTGGATCAGCTTGATATTTTCCATCCGCAGCAGATCGAGTTTGCCCGCCTGAACCTGACCCACACGGTTATGAGCAAGCGCAAACTGCGCCGATTGGTGGAGGATGGCTTGGTTGACGGTTGGACGGATCCTCGCATGCCGACGCTCTCTGCCATGCGCCGTCGGGGCTACCCTGCGGCAGCAATCCGCGAGTTCATTGACACCATCGGGGTGGCGAAATCCGACAGCTTCGTTGAGGTGGAGTTGCTCGAGCACATCGTGCGCGATCAATTGAACCAGATTACCAAACGCCGCATGGCGGTGCTGCAGCCGCTCAAAGTCGTCCTGACGAACTATCCTGAAGGTCAGGTCGAATATTTTGAGGTGCCTGACTTCCCACAGAATCCCGAGTTTGGTGGTTCCAGAAAGGTGCCTTTTGGGCGTGAGCTTTGGATTGAACGAGAGGATTTTGCGGAGGTTCCACCACCCAAATATCATCGCCTCTCCCCGGGCAAGGAAGTGCGCCTGATGAACGCCTACTTTATTACCTGCACGAATGTGGTCAAGGACGAAGAAGGCAATCTGGTAGAAATCCATTGCACCTACGACCCTGCAACCCAGGGCGGCAGCTCGCCGGACGGACGCAAAGT
This sequence comes from Anaerolineaceae bacterium, assembly GCA_036825115.1. Lineage (GTDB taxonomy): Bacteria > Chloroflexota > Anaerolineae > Anaerolineales > Anaerolineaceae > Mesolinea. Next base: position 28,842 of record DAISYV010000009.1, read on the forward strand.
GAAGGGCACCATCCATTGGGTTTCAGCAGAACATGCCATTGAGGCGAAAGTGCGGATCTACGATCAGATGTTTCTTGATGAACACCCCGAAGATTTACCTGAGGGTGAATCGTTCCTGGATCATTTCAACCATAACTCTCTGCAGGTACTGAACGCTTATCTTGAGCCTGACCTGGCAAACGCCAAAATTGGCGAGGCGTACCAGTTTGTGCGTGATGGGTACTTTGCGCTGGATAGCGTCCACACCCAGCCGGAAAAACTGGTTTTCAACCGGACGATTGGTTTGGTAGACAGCTGGGCTAAAGTGCACAAAGGATAAGTGGCGATATTTGATGGGCAAAACAGGGTTTTTGTGATTTCTCTTAGCCCTTTGCTGACAGAGAAAGGTTTAGCTAAATGGAAGCTGTTTCTCAAGAATCAATTAAGCACGTGTCAGGAAACAATCAAATCCTGGTGATTGGTGATGCCTTGATCGACCATCAGTACTGGATCGACCGCATGCCAAACCCTGGCGAAGACACGGTGATTCTCTCCTTTTCGAAAAACGTTGGAGGTTCAGCAGCTAATACTGCCATCGCATTAGCCTATTTGGGGGTGCCAACTAAATTTTGCGGGACAATTGGACGGGATCCTGATGGCAGTCTCATCATTGACCAGATGCAGGCTGTAGGCGTGGACACTTCTGGTATTCAGTACGGTGAGACCACAGGCTTCACCATTACGATGATCGATCAGAGCTCTGAGCGAACCATGTTCTCTTTTCGCGGCGCTTCTTCCGATGCTCTCTCAATCGACGCGCCTCTTCTCAAAAACATAGAGTCTTCCCGGGTTCTTCTTACTTCCGGATACCAATTGCTCTATCCGGACCAGGCAGAGGTCGTCCTTTCGGTCGTGGAACGCGTTCATGGGGAGGGTAATCTCGTGGCGCTTGACCCATCCCCGCTGATAGGGGATGTGTCGGAAGAAATTCGCGCCAGGATGCTTGGGCTAACCGATATTTTGATGCCCAATCTTCGTGAGCTTTCAATTTTGACAGGGGAAGAAGATCTAACAGCAGCTTTGGAAAAAGCCCGCTCTTTGTCCAAATGTGTCGCCGTCAAGCTTGGATCGAAGGGTTCTTGGATGGCGATTCAGGCAGGTTTTGAATTTGCAGACGGTCAAAAGGTTTCCCAAGACCTCAGTTTTCAAGCTCCGGCGAACCAGGTCCAGGCTGTGGATACAACTGGAGCCGGAGATGCCTTTAATGCGGGTTTTCTGGCATCTTACTCGCGCAATGAAGCCCCGAAAAATTGGCTTGGATCAGGAAATAACCTGGCGGGTGAGGTGGTCCAACATCGTGGAGCAGTATCCATGTTTTGTTCGCCCTCCCAAACATCTGCCATATAGATTTAGAATTGTCATAGGAGATCAGAATGAAAAATAATACCCTTTTAGATATCCAACCCGAAGTGAAAGCGGCGCTTGATGCTGGCAGGGCGGTGGTCGCGCTTGAATCGACGATTATTTCGCACGGCATGCCCTACCCGCAGAACATCCAGATGGCAAAGAAAGTGGAGTCCATCATCCGCAGCGCCGGTGCTGTGCCAGCTACTGTTGCTATCATGGACGGCAAGATAAAAATCGGGCTCTCGGACCAGGAATTGGAGGTTTTTGCCAGTTCCAAAAACGTGGCAAAAGTGTCCAGGCGTGATTTTCCCGGCATTATTGCCCGCAAGCAACTGGGCGCGACCACGGTAGCCACCACCATGTATGCCGCTCATCTGGCTGGCATCAAGGTTTTTGTTACCGGTGGGATTGGCGGGGTTCATCGCGGTTATGAAGAGACCATTGATGTCTCTGCTGACCTGGAAGAACTTGCTCAGACGGATGTGGTTGTGGTCTGTGCTGGTGCCAAAGCCATACTTGATCTTCCCCGCACGATGGAATACCTTGAGACTAAGGGTGTGCCCGTGATTGGCTACAAAACGGATGTGTTGCCGGCATTTTTCTCGGCAAAGAGCGATATTCACCTTGTTGAAAGGGCAGACACGCCGGAAGAAATCGCCAGAATTATCGTCGCAAAGGCTCAGCTTGAAATGAGCGGCGGATTGCTGGTTGCCAACCCGATTCCTGAAGAATATTCCCTGGACCATGAATTTATCGATCAGGTCATCGAACAAGCTGTCAAAGCCGCGCAGGAGCAGGGAGTATCAGGCAAGAACATCACGCCGTTTTTGCTTAGTGAGATTACCAAAAGAACGGAAGGTAAAAGCTTAGCTGCAAACCTCGAGCTGGTCTACAACAATGCACTGGTCGGGGCACAGATTGCCTCCGCGCTTGCGGCAGAGTTGGAACAACAATAATTGAAAAAATTGTGGTAAAAATTTGTTGTTGGTGGGTTGGCTATAAAGGATTGTATGCAGATAAAGGTAAGTTGACGCCAGCCCACCCTACAAGTTTGTGTTATTTGTAAAAGAATTGAGCAGATAGCCCCGTAGGGCGAAATTGAGGGCACCTTGATCGATTGAGGGACAAATGTATCGTGCCCTCAATTCACCAATGACAGTCTTAGTGGGGTGGAATGCACCTATTTTGCTCACTCCGCCAGGTGGGTGACATCTGAAATTTGATATGTTGGCGGATTGAATGCACGAGGCAGGCTTGTTTCTCGAAGTATTTGGTGCATTCAATCTCACCCTACAAAAGCGGCTAATCCAAATAGACTTTTTCGGAGTAAGCCCTCGAAAGTTTTTAGAAAATCACCATTTTTAAGGCAGCAGATAGGATGGGCAGGCGTCACAATGCCTTTGTAGGCCGCATGATAGGTTATAGCATGCACACCCTACGGTGAAATGGCGTATTAGTTTCTTATGCCTATCTATTGATCAATGGCAAATTTACCGGGTAGGAATAATCAATTCGGATGCCTCTGATCATTAAATTTACTCCTTGACTAGCTGGAATGCCTACCTCGATCCAATACGCATAACTTTGGTTGTTAATCGTTTCTGATGTGATTGTCGTATCCTCCACCACCCGGTAGTTTTCTTCTGCACCTGAAGTTGTAAGATCTGCCAAAAAAAGGAGATTAGAATCATCCATACCCATCCCAACAAGTACTAGAGACATGTTTTGCGTGGAGTTGTCGTAGTAGTAAAGAACCAATTTCGTTATTTTTGCACCATGAGGCAGGTTGACTGCTGCTTCGTAAAAAGAACCAATGCTCCCAGGGTTGTAAAGGAAGCCCCCGCTAGCAAACCCATATTCAAGCGATGAATTGACTGGAATAAAAGCAGTAGGGTGGACCATGACGAATCCTGGTCCTCCAGGAACTGCCGCATTAGTTCCAGCACCTTGGAGGGTCTGACCTTCGCCAGTGGTGGTTGTTCCACCCTCGAAACCCTCTTGAGCACCAACAGGTATTCCCACAGAGGAGAGTATCAATACAATAGCTACTACCATTACGAGTAACTTAAGTGGGTTTTTCATCATTGACGTTGGTGTAACATTCTTTCTGTAAATTCACAAAAGAAGTAGATCACGGTATC
>DAISYV010000010.1:0-32268 GCA_036825115.1 Anaerolineaceae bacterium
TGTGTTACCTATGTCCTGTCACATTCTGTTACCTATCTCCTGATACCATACAGCCCGCCTTTTCCTCATCTCTTTCCCCTTTACCAAACACGGTTGACGCAGGCGTCAACCCTACATACCCCCACCGTTCATTTCGGTTGACGCGTAGGGCAATCACGAATGTTGGCAAATAAAGCCCTCAAAAAATCTAGGCTTCCGATGTCAGGTTGAACCCCGCAAAAATACACTGGGCAGGCTGCGCATACTCTTCGAGCACGATGACCTGACCTACGGCTAAATGTGTTACCTATCTTTATGCACTATACAGCGGGCGTCAACCCTACTACTCTCCCGCAACACATTTGCGGTCGAGGTAACTTCCGACCTGATATAATACTGTTTTAAAGACAGCCTTAATCAATAGGGCTGCGTGTCGGAGGATTGATATGGAAATAACCTGGTATGGTCATTCTTGCTTTCGCATTACTGAGCGGGGTTTTGCTAACGTCGTTACGGACCCTTTCGATTCAGCTGTGGTGGGGTATAACCCGCTCAAGTTGAAAGCGGAAATCGTTACCGTCAGCTGCAATGACTTGGGGCACAATAACCTCTCCTCTGTTAAGGGGGATGCGTTCGAGGTCACCGGACCGGGAGAATATGAACGCGGGGGCGTCTTCATCACCGGCATTCAAACCACACCCCACAGCCTGGACACGAAAGCCTTACGCAACACACTCTATGTGCTCGACTACGGCAAGTTGACCATCCTGCATCTCGGCCAGGTGAACCATGTGCCATCGCAGAGCTTGATTGAAGAGCTTGGCAATATCAACATTGCCCTGGTGCCAGTAGGGGAAGGCGGGGCACTGAATGCCTCCAAAGCTGCCGAGGTCATCAGCATGATCGAGCCAAATATTGTCATCCCGATGCACTATGAAACCCCTTACTCAAAACTCGCGCTTGATCCGTTAAGCAAGTTCCTCAAAGAAATGGGCATTACCTCTCTTGAAACAATGGAGACCTACAAAGTAACCAGTAATGTCGCGTTCCCCGAGGAAGAAACGCACGTGATCGCGCTCGATCCCAAGCTTGTTTCGCTCTAAGATGGCCGTCAAAGTCCTGATCACCTGGAATGTCAGACCTGGTCATGAACAGGAATACTTTGGCTATGTCGTGGGGGAGTACCTTCCGGAAGTGAACCGGTTGGGATTGGATGTCACAGACGCCTGGGTAACCGTTTTTGGCGATCATCCCCAGGTGCTTATTGGCGCGGTTATGCCGGATTTGCCGAGCGCGCAGCGCTTGATCCACTCACCGGACTGGCTCAATCTATCCGATCGCCTGCAGGAATTCGTGCGGGATTTTGATCTCAAACTTGTCACGCAGCGAGGCGCGTTTCAGTTTTAATGCACCAGATACCCGAAAAACTTTTGCGGTGGTATGACGCAAACGCCAGGTCTTTGCCCTGGCGTTCTGATCCCACGCCCTACAAAGTCTGGGTTTCTGAGATTATGCTCCAACAGACCCAGGTGGAAACGGTGATACCGTATTTTGAACGGTTTATGGCACGCTTTCCCGACCTTGCCAGGCTGGCACAGGCTGAGGAAAGCGAAGTGCTGCAGATTTGGGAAGGGCTTGGCTACTACAGCCGCGCCCGCAACCTGCACAAAGCAGCCTGGGTAATTGTTGAAGATTATGATAGTCAGATGCCTGCGGATATCGCCGCCCTCAAGAGCCTGCCCGGGATTGGCGCTTATACGGCCGGCGCGATTGCTTCGATCGCCTTCGGCACCGCCGAGCCGGCGCTGGACGCGAACATCCGACGCGTAACCATCCGCCTGCTGGACTTGCACGAGCCGCCCGGTAAAGACACGGATTCAAAATTGTGGGAATTTGCTCGCCAGGTCTTACCAGATAAGCGTGCCGGGGACTATAACCAGGCGCTGATGGACCTTGGCAGCGCTATCTGTAAACCCAACGACCCGCTTTGTCAGCTGTGCCCCTTGCAGAGTGAATGCCTCGCCTTCCAACGCGGCACGCAAGCTGAGCTCCCCGTGCGCAAGCCCAAAGCCAAAGTGCCCCACAAGCTGGTTGTAGCAGCTGTTATTACCCGAGGTGGCGAGGTTTTGCTTGCCCAGCGCCCGGCTGATGGCATGCTGGGGAATCTCTGGGAATATCCCGGCGGGTCAGTGCCGCAAGAAACTTCAGCCCTCCCGGAAGCGCTTCAGGCGCTGCTCAAAGCGCGTTTTGGTCTATCTGTTGCTGTGGAAACGTCGATGGGAACCTTCAAACACGCCTACACGCATTTCAGGATTACCCTGCACGCTTTCGCCTGCCAGCTGCCCGATGCCGATCGGGTTGTTTTGCCCGCTGATTTTGCATGGGTTCAAATTTCGAACCTATCTGATTACCCCATGGGAAAGGTGGCGCGGTTGATTTCGCGGCAGATAGGTTCTTGAGGCAAAACAGGGGCAAAAACAATCAAAAAAAACAGTGAAGTGTAGGGCGAGATTGGCGTTCATTTCGACAATCCGCCAATGCATCTTTAGGAAAATTGGTGTAAACACTCATTCGGCGGATTGAGCCTCGTTTTACTTCGCAGTAACCTAAAAGAAATCAACCAAGGCTCAATCTCGCCCTACAAAGGATAAAGAGAACCTAAATACTTCGAAGTACTTCTAGACTATTTGTGATTGAAAGGTAGGTAGAGATTGGCGCACTTATCGAAATTCCGCCATAATTTATTACTTTGCCTTCCTAATATTCCAGCAGTAGAGATCGCTGCGCTTGGCTTGCAATGACAGATAATCTTGATGTTGGATTATTAGCCGACCTGTCAGTCATTCTGAGCCTCTTTTGCGAAGAATCTGGCATTTAACAAACAGATCCTTCGCGTTGCTCAGGATGACAGTGTCGGCGTTCAGATCGCCGCGCTTGGCTTGCAATGACAGATGTAAGGCGGGATTGGTATTCTATTCGCCAATCCGACAATAGCATGGCTTTAGGCGGATTGAGGACGGGTAAATATATGCAGGTGCAGAGTCAAAATCGTCCTCAACACCCTGTCGGGCACTTTGTCTCGGCCTAGTAGGGTGCGGTTGGCGTCACAGTATCTCGCCCAGATTTGACCTCCAAATAGCCAACCCACCACTAACAGCATTCTTCCTTACGTTCAGCGTTGATGAATCGGTTTACTTGTGAGCGGTGGGTAGGCTATACCCCGGTGTGAGCATGCGGATGCTTTGTGACGCCAACCCACCCTACAAAGAAAAAATTTACTACCCGCTTAATTCCTTGAAATTGATACGCTTGATTAAACCAGCTTCTTCAATAATTCCATCCAGGAATTCCGCGGTAGGTCCGCTATTGAATTCATCCCGGCTGGTTAGAAATTCAAGGAAGAAAGGCAAGCTGACGCCCGCCACAATATCCGCGCCGTTGTCACCTTCTGCCATCAGTGAAGCGTTGAACGGGGACGCGCCCCAAAGGTCTACCATGTAAACATAAGGCAGACCTTGCTCTCGATACCCTTCCGCGGCTGTCCGCATCTTCTGCACCAGGTCATCCACGTTATCGCCATCCACAAATGGCAGTACTGTAATGTTTTCGGTCTCACCGGTAATCATTTCAGCCGCTTCATACAAACCCTGGGCAAAACTTGCATGGGAACAAAGAATTACTCCGATCATTTCGCTTTCTCCTTTGTCGGTAATCTAATAAAGGTCCTGAAAATGTTCTCAGGATTATCGGCGTTTACGTACCAAACTGCCTGTCGCCGGCATCGCCGAGACCGGGCAAGATGTAGCCGTGTTCATTCAGGCGCTCATCAATCGCAGCCAGGTGGATCGGAACATCAGGATGAGCCGCATGTAGCCGGGTGATGCCTTCTGGCGCACCAATTAAGCCGACAAACTTAATTTTGGCAACACCCCACTGCTTGAGGATGTCCACTGCCGCCACTGCCGAGCCACCCGTCGCCAGCATTGGATCCAGGATCAGGCACACACCAACAGTAGGTGAAATTGGCAGGCGGTTATAGTATGCCACCGGCTTGAGCGTCCTCTCATCACGGTACAAACCAATGTGCCAGACCTCAGCGCCAGGCATCAGACCCCAGACCCCCTCAACCATTCCAAGCCCTGCTCGCAAAATCGGCACCAGCCCGATACGTTCCAACAACTTCACGCCAGCGGTTTCCATCAACGGCGTTTGCACACTTATCTCTTTGACTGCCAGATCAGCTGTGGCTTCGTAGGTTAGCATAGCCGCAAGCTCGCGCACGAGTTCGCGGAATTTTTTGGGTTCGGTAGTGACATTTCGCAGGAGGGTCAGTTTTGAAGCGATCAATGGATGGGAAGAAGGGTAAACATTTTCCATGCGGAGTTCTCCATTTCTTTTTTGTTCTGAGCAGCGTGATCACCCATAAGACTCAGAGACTGAAATAATTGTACTCGACCAACGGTGTAACGGATGGCTGAAAACTGAGAACTTGATCGATTGTAAAGCCGCACCCGCGGCCCAATTAAGAATCTGGGAGATGGGAAGAAAAACCGCTGTTTGGTTTACAATTGGGGGATGCAATACATCATTGATGGTCACAACCTCATCCCCCACGTACGCGGTCTCAGTTTGCGTGACTTGGATGATGAACAAGCGCTGATCGAGGTGCTGACGCCTTTCCTGCGGGGCACGTCCTCGCGGGCATTGGTGTTCTTTGACCGGGCAGCCCAGGGGCACGAAGGCAAACGCAACTTTGGGCTGGTGCAAGCGGTTTTTGTTTCTGCTTCCCAGAGTGCCGATGCCGCCATCGAAAACCACATCCAAAAACTTGGCGCTTCAGCCCGCAACCAGACCCTGGTCAGCTCTGACCGCCGCGTCCAGGCGGCTGGGCGAGCACGCTATATGACCATCCTGACCAGCGCGGAACTCGCCCAAAAGATCCAGGCGCAGGCTGAGTCCCAAGGCAGCCAAACAGCAACTGAACAGTCATTGACGCCCGAAGAAGTTGCCCGCTGGGAGGAACTTTTCTCCCAGTACGGCAGCCAACCTCCTGACGGTCTCAACCCTTAATCAATTTTGTTCAAAACTAAGCCTAAAAATTGCCTTTTTTGAGGGCGGGTTCATTGCGGGGGTTAACGGTTGAGATTATAATTAAAACGTTGTACAAAAGGTATTCAAATGACCAATTTTATTCCCGATAGACGGATCCTCTCAGTTCTCGCCCACCCGGACGACGAAGCCTTTGGTATGGGCGGCACGCTCGCGCTGTATGCCATGCGGGGCGCTGAGGTTTACTTAGCCTGTGCTACGCTCGGCGAGGCGGGCGACATTCCACCCGACTTTCTTCAGAGTCACGCGAGTTCCGCGGCTTTGCGCGAAAGCGAACTGGATTGTTCGGCAGATAAATTGGCTCTCAGTCAAGTCTTCAAACTGGGTTTCCGCGATTCCGGAATGGCAGGCTCCCCGGACAATAAGCACCCGGATGCCCTGGTTGCCCGCCCGATGGAAGAGGTCGTGGAAAGCATTGCCGATGTAATGCGCCAGGTGCGTCCGCAAGTGGTGCTGACATTTGACCCCGTTGGGGGCTATTACCACCCAGACCATATCCGCGTCCACCAGGCAACCCTAATCGCCTTTGAACGCGTTCGCCAGGAATTGCACACGTCTGACCCGCAAGCGCTCGCCCGACTTTACTACCACACCATGCCCAAAGCAAGCACAAAATTTGCGGTTTTCTGGATGCGACTCCAGGGGAAAGACCCGCGCAAGGTTGGACGTAATGGCGATATTGACCTGGTTCAAATCGCCTCGCAGTCCTTTCCGGCGCATGTCAAAATCAATTACCGCCCTGTTTTGGAGCAGCGCGAAAAAGCTGCTGCCTGCCATGCCAGCCAGGGTGGCGGGAAAAAGCCTTTTGGATTGAGTGCCTGGATCATGCGGCTACTCAGCAGACCAGTCGATCGCTTCATGCAAGGTTTCCCTGAACCAGGCTCAAACCAGCGTGTTAAAAGGGATCTGTTTTGGGGGATGGATGGATAATTCACCCTGCTGCAGATCTTTGCGCCTCGTTTTGGTCAGCGCCTTTGTGCTGATCAGTATTTTGCTGGGGGCATGCCAGCTTTCGGCAACTTCGACTCCCAGTCTCCAACCGAGCGCCACTCCGCTGCCCGCCACCCCCATTCCTCCCACTGCGACAGCAACCATGGCGCCAAGTCCCACCCCTACCCCTATGCCATTGATCCTCTGGCTTGATCCAATCCTGCCGGCGGACTTCCTCAAAAAAGTAAACATCCCGGAAGGAATTCTTACAACCAGGACCAAGAGTGAAGCCAATCTCTTTCTGACTGCCGGTGATCCCCCAAGTAACAGCGCGCTCATTGGGGAAACCTGGCAAAGCTACGCCCTCGTTGCGCCATTTTTCACTGTGCAGGACGACGTCAGCATGGCAGCCTTACGTTCCTTAGCCAGCGGCTACCAACCCGAAGACTTGCCCTTACCCATCGATACTCTGCTGGTGCGCGACCAGGATAACGCCCTTGTGGCGCATCTGCTCAAGGTGTCTGCCAGTACGAAACCCCAAAAAAGCAAGATCGACAACGTCATTGATGAGTTCTTCAGGCCGGAGGTGGAAACTCAGGCGGGTGCCTGGGCAATTTTGCCCTTTGAATTGCTCGCGCCGCAGTGGAAGGTAATCTCTATCGATGGCAAGAGCCCGCTGGATGACGATTTCTCACCCGAAACCACTCCATTGACACAGAGAGTAAGCTTAAGCTCGACCCATTCCAATCCAGTTCTAACTGACAACCAACTTACGGGACTATTGCCCAGATCCAATCGCGATCGGACTCAACTCACAAGTCTGATCATGACCGGCGTTACCGCCATGGCGCGCGACACTGCCTATATCATGTCTACTGAAGGCGTGCTGTTCCCAGGTACTGAGATCCATAAATTCATGCAAGCTTCAGACCTGACTCACATCAGCAACGAAGTGTCCTTCTACGAAGACTGCCGCTTTCCTGACCCGGATTACAAAGGCTACTTATTTTGCAGTGACCCAGCCTACATCAGGCTTCTTGCTTACCTTGGGGCGGACATTATCGAGCTCACTGGCAACCACAACAACGATGTGCGCGCGCTATACAAAGAAGATTCAGTGCCGTTCACGCTCGACCTTTACCGCCAATACGACATGCAGTGGTATGCCGGCGGGGTTAACCTTGCCGATGCCAAAGCACCTCTGCTGATTGAAAACAACGGCAACAAACTGGCCTTCATTGGCTGTAATTCCTATGGACCGGAAATGGCATGGGCAAAGGAAGATTCCAGCGGAGCTGCACCTTGTGAGGATTTTGTTTGGATATCCGACGAAGTGACCCGCCTGCGCAGCCAGGGATACCTGCCAATTGTGACCTTCCAGTACCAGGAGGATTACCTGGTGACAGCGCAATCGGCAGCAATTCGCGATTTTAGAAAAGTAGCTGATTCCGGCGCTGTAATCGTCAACGGCAGTCAAAGCCATGTTTCAAAGGCAATGGAATTCTGGAACCACACCTTCATTCATTACGGGTTGGGAAATCTCTTTTTTGACCAGCCTGAAGTTTACATCACCCACGATGGCATCATTCAAAAGCATTTCTTCTACCAGGGGCGTCACATTTCCACCCAACTTTTAACAATCACGCTCGAAGAAACCGCCAAACCCCGTTTGATGATTTCAGAAGAACGTCAGAAGTTCCTTGACGATTTATTTGAGGCATCCAGATTGCTGAAGGAGTAGCCCATGACTTCTATTGACAGTTTTCCAACCGAACCGACTTTCACCATCAAGGCAGTGCAGAATCGCACAGGCATCAAACCAGTGACTCTGCGTGCCTGGGAACGGCGCTACGACCTGCTGCAACCGACTCGCATGCCAAACGGTTACCGCCTTTATTCGGAACGCGATATCCAGCTGCTCCTGTGGGTGCAACGCCGCCTGGATTCTGGCGTGAGCATCAGCCAGGTGGTGCATCAGTTCAAGCAGGAGCAGGAGAAGGGCAATTGGCCTGAAAGCATTCAGACCATTGTGACGGAAACACCCCGCAAAAAACCACCGCGTCCAGCGCGTGACTTTGCTGAAATCCTTTTCGGCGCGATGATCGCGCATAACGAAGACCGTGCCAATGCTATCCTGGAAGAGTGCCAGACCTATTTCAGCCTGCTAACGATCTTTGAAGAGATCATCAGCCCAAGCCTCGAGCTCTTGAATGAAGCCTGGTTTCGCGGCGAAATACTGATTGCCACCGAGCATATGGCGCTCGGATATCTCAACAGTATGCTCCAGGGAATCATGCACAACCTGCCGGTGGTTAAGGAGGGAGCATTGATCCTGGTGGGCTGTGGACCAGAGGAAATGCGCGAGTTGAACGCCCTCATGCTGGCGGTTTTGTTGCGCCAGGCTGGCTTGTTTGTCGAATATCTCGGACCAGATTTGCCGGTAGAAGACTTGCTGGATTACTCCACTTACGCAAAACCCAAGCTGATCTGCCTGACTGTCAACCAAGAGCCAACTGCTTATCTACTGCGTGGATTCGCCGAAAAACTGGCAAATTTACGGGGAAAACCGAAACTGGGATACGGTGGGCGGTACCTGGACGAGAATCCGGATGCCCGCAAGGAACTCGGCGGAATCTATCTGGGACTGACCCTCAGCGAAGCCATCGCCAAGGTAAAACACATTTTGACTTTCGGGGCATAGCAGGGAACGGCATTGCGCCGTTCCGTTTGTATGTTTGGCGGAAGGGGACACCCTCTCCGCTTCGCTACCAGGGCAGGGCCCCTTCCCTACAACGATCTCCTAAAAGCCTTCCAACCGGGAAATATCCGCAAAAGGCTTAAGTAATCCTGCGATAGCTTGCAGCATAGCCAGCCGGGTGTTGCGCAGGGCTTCATCCTCAACCATCACCAGCACTTTGTCAAAAAATCCGTTGATGACTGGAACAAGCTGCTCAATTTGACTGAGCGCCTTCTCGAAGTTGGGCTCATCCTCCAGGTTCCGTTGAGCCAACTGGAGCTCTGCAAACAATGCTTTTTCCTCCGGTTCCACCATCAGGTTAGCATCAACAACATGCTCCTGAGGTAAATCGCGGGTCATCCGCACACAACGGCTATACGCCGGCAGGATCGTGCTCCAATCTTCCCGAGCCACCCAATTGCTCAGTACCCCAGCTTGTTCGGCTGCAATCGCAGGATTATTGGCATTCACTTGTTCTACCGCATCCACGACGTCGTAACGAAAACCCTTGTCCAGGAGCAAACCATGCAGTCTGCCTGCCACAAATTCCGAAGCCGCGTTGATGACCCCCGGTTTCACTTCCACCGGCTGCAAACTGGCCGCTGCTTTCAAACCTTCGCGGACATTAAAGCAAATTCGCTTTTCGATCAGCAGTTGGGCCAGCCCCAGGGCAGTACGCCGTAAAGCAAATGGATCTTTATTACCGGTTGGGGCCAGACCAACCGCGAACAAGCCCGCGATCGAATCCAGTCTGTCGGCCAGTCCCACGCAAACACCTGCCCAAGCCTCCGGCAGGCGATCTTCGGTAGTGCGCGGGAGATAATGCTCAAAGATGCCCTGGGCAACTTCCTGCGCCTCGCCGGATTTGTTAGCATAGTAGCGCCCCATGATGCCCTGCAGGCTGGTCATTTCCACCACCATCTGGCTGGCAAGATCAGCCTTGCACAACTCAGCCACGCGTTTGGCGGTAAGCTGTTCGGCTTTGCTCAACCCCAGTTTCATACTGAGTTGGTTGGTTAATTCCTGGATGCGTTGGGTCTTCCCCAGCATCGATCCCAATTCCTTCTGGAAAGTCAACTTCTCGAGTTCGGGAACAAAATCAGCCAGTTTCTTCTGTAAATCCTCGCGGATAAAGAATTCGGCATCGGCAAAGCGGGCATGAATAACCTGCAAGTTACCATCCACAACTGTCTCTGCGTGTTCCAGGTCGCCATTGCGTACGATGATGAAATGGTTGGTCAAGCTGCCATCGGCATTGATCACCGGGAAGTAACGCTGATGTTTCTTCATGACACTGATCAGCACCTCTGCCGGCAGGTTCTGAAGATAACGCAGGTCAAAGCCGCCCAGCAAAGATGCTGGTTTTTCCACCAGGTTACCAACCTCTACCAGCAAATCAGGATCTTCCGCCAGGGTTCCGCCAACTTTTTCTGCCAAAGCCAGTGCCTGATCCCAGATCGTTTCACGCCGCTCGATAGAGTCGAGAATGATACCCTGTTGCTGCAGATATTCAGGGTAGTCAGAAGGGGAGAGCAATACTTTCTCAGCATCCTGGGAGAAGCGCAAGCCGTGCGTCACGCGCCCAGATTTCAGCCCTGCATAGCTGAACGGTAACACTACCTCTCCAAGCAGTGCTACCAACCAGCGGATCGGCCGCGAAAAACTTACGCCGCTGTCGTTCCAGCGCATGGATTTGGTGAAACGCAAATTCGCAAGAACGCCCGGCAAAGCTTCGGCAAGAATTTCAAGAGTGGGCTTGCCAGCTTCGTGAATTTCCACAACCACGTAGCGCCCATTTTCAAAATCCCGGACCTGGAGCTGCTCAACATCTACCTCGCGGCTGCGGGCAAAACCTTCGGCGGTCTTGGTCGGCTTGCCTTCCGCGTCAAAAGCACGGTCAGCTGGGGGACCCTTCACCTCGAGTTTACGCTCAGCCTGGCGGGTTTGTAAGCCCTCCACTTGCACTGCCAGGCGGCGCGGGGTTCCGCGAACACTTAATTTGTTGTACTCAAGCCGCGCTTCAAGCAGCAGCGTTTTCATCAAGCTCTCAAGGTTGCTAATGGCGGCATCCAGGTCAGCGGTCGGCAACTCTTCGCAGCCAATTTCAAACAAAAAGTCCGCGTGCTCCTCGCTGATTTCAGGCAGAGCTTCCTCTTCGAGCACGAGCTCCGGTTGTTCGCCTTTCATCCAGGGAAAGCCCATGTCTTCGCGTTGAACATGGTAAGCTTCAGCCACTTTACGGGAAAGTTCACGCATCTTGCCAAATAATGCCTGCCTTTCAGTGAAACCGACCGCTCCGCGGGCATCAAGCACGTTGAAAGTATGCGAGCATTTGATGATGTTGTCGTAAGCCGGCAGTACCAAGCCATTGGCGAGGGCGTTTTCGGCTTCTTTGGTAAACAGGGAGAACATTTGCCTGAGGTTGGGCACATCTGCCACTTCGTAGTAGTAGGTGGAGTGCTCGCGTTCCGCAACTTGAAAAACCTCTCCATAAGTGCGGCTCTCACTCCAGCGGATGTTCTTGAAGTGATTAACCTTCTGCAGGCTCATGGCGATCCGCTCGAGACCGTAAGTGATTTCAACCGCGGGCACGTCCAAAACGATCCCGCCTGCCTGTTGGAAGTAAGTAAACTGGGTAATTTCCTGACCGTCCAGCCAGACTTCCCAACCAAGACCCCAGGCTGAGAGCGCCGGAGATTCCCAATTGTCTTCCACAAAGCGGATATCATGCTGTTCCGGGTCAATGCCCAACGCGAGCAGCGAGTTTAGATAGAGCTCCTGCGGATTGCCCGGATCGGGTTTGAGGATCACCTGGAACTGGGTGTGTTGCTGGAGGCGGTTTGGGTTGACGCCGTAACGTCCATCATCGGGTCGAACTGAGGGTTCCACGTAAGCCACACGCCATGGCTCCGGACCGAGCACGCGCAAAAATGTAGCGGGATTCATCGTGCCAGCGCCAACCTGGGAGTAGTATGGTTGCCAGATCAGGCAGCCCTGCCCCGCCCAGTAAGTCTGTAGTTTGAAAATAATGGATTGAAAATCTAATGCTGTGCTCATCGCGAAACCTCGTGGTTGATTTAACAAATTGATTATACATCAGCAACGCGGCAGGCTGCAGCACTGATCGTGGAGACCTGCCTTTCTCCCTATGCAGACAAGAATCGGACTATTAAAATGGTGTCCCATTTCGATTATATGCAGAGACCTTCGGTCAAAAACCTTGCAAGGTCTCCTGACCTTGCAAGAACAAGTGGCATCGTTGATCGTGCCGGCGTCCTCGCCGAGCATGGGCTTTGACCGCAGGTCTCCATGTGAGATTGGACGCGCACGGTGAAAGGCTGTGCGCGGGCAGGATCGCGGCAAAATCGGGTGTTTAAAGCAGATCGCCACGGTCGCTTCGCTCCCTCGCGATGACGAACAATGGCGGTAGGGCGTGATGGAAGGACGCCTGAGGCGAAAAGCTGTGCGTGGGCAGGAGCCAGGCACAATCATGTGTTTAGGGCAGATCGCCACGGTCGCTTCGCTCCCTCGCGATGACGAACAATGGCGGTAGGGCGTGATGGAAGGCCGCCTGAGGCGAAAAGCTGTGCGTGGGCAGGAGTCCGGCACAATCGTGTGTCTAAAGGCAGATCGCCACGGTCGCTTCGCTCCCTCGCGATGACGTAATAATCGCACCTGACCACAGTGTGGCGGCATGGCAATGCGAAGCATCCCCTTGCGGGATGCCGTGCCTACCCTGGCAGCAAAGCAGCGGGTAACCACAGGGGGTTACCCCTACCGCATGAGACTTCATAGTTAATTTCCTCGCTCCATCCCACAGGGAAGCTTTCCAAAATAAAAGGTAACGATTGCACTCAGGAGAACCTGCAAGAACAACACTTTCCAATATTACTTTTTTGATACAGGTTGTTACGAAACGGCCTTCAAAAACCCCGGGGTTCGCAGACCATACTCCAACAAATAAGTCAGATAGCGTTCCAGCAGGCTGGCGAGCTCCGACTCAATTTCGCGGGGAATCTCAAGGGTTTTGAGCTTGCTCCAGGAACTTCGCTGCAAATGCCGCATGTACTTCAAAGCTCCCAAGCTCACCTTCCAGGCGCTTGGATCTGCAGAAAGTGATTTGGGGCAGAGCACACCGCCCAATCTGGCTGAGAAAAACTGGTCTTCCGGCTTAATTTTTTCCCCACATGCCGCGCAAACCTGCAACTGTGGCTTAAACCCCAATAAATCCATCAACTGCACTTCGTAGTAATGCACCACGGTCTGAGCAGGAAAGCCTTCATCAAGGCGTGATAATGTATCGACCAGTAGCTTGTAGAGCTGGCGCTGCTCGCCTTCCTCGTAGGTAAAACGGTCAAGCAATTCGACTACATAAGCGGCGTAAGCAATCAGTGTCAGGTCAGCACGCAGATTTTCATAGGTGCTCTGCGCTTCTGCCTGCGTGATCACGTCCAGGTTGCGCCCCCTGGCAAGCATCAGCTCCACCCGCGAAAAGGGTTCAAGGTGCCCCGCCTTGCGGCTGCGCATCTTGCGAATCCCCTTGGCGATGGCTTGTATCTTTCCGTATTCCAATGTGTAGAACGTCAGGATGCGGTCCGCCTCACCAACCTCCACATGCCGCAGCACAACCCCCTGAGCACGATAGCTGCGAGAATCCGGGCTTGTCATTGTGGTTGGTTTATTTCCGGTCTAAGTCATCCGGACCAAAAGAACGCGGCAGAAGTTCACCCAAAGTGAATTCCTCTTCAAAGCCGTCTTCATCTTTTGTCAGAATGACCGGCATATCCAGGCTGGCAAATTCACGCATCACCTGCCGGCAGGCTCCGCAAGGAGCCCCGGCATTGCGGGTAACCACAGCCACAGCAAGGATTCTGCGGTTTCCTTCGGAGATCGCTTTGTTGATCGCCACTCTTTCCGCACAAAGCCCGGAAGGATGCGCCGAATTTTCAATGTTTGTCCCTCCGTATACTAATCCATCTTCCGCCAGCACTGCCGCTCCAACCGGATAGTTGGAATAGGGCGAATAGCTGTTCTTCAGATATTGCCGGGCGGTGTCAATCAGGATCTTGCGATACTCACTTGTCAGTGTTTCCATTCTCACTGTCCTCCTGCAGGGCTTCCTGGCTCAATTTGCGTACTTTCACCTTGATGATACGTCTCGCAACCACCTGCTCCACCGTAAATTCAAAATTGTCATCTGTCACTACCTCACCCGGTTGGGGCACCCTGCCGAGCTGACCATAAATAAAACCGCCCAGGGTATCCGCATACTCATCTGAGAGGGATCCATCCGTGATCAAGTTGAACTCGTCAATCGTCGCCCGCCCAAGGATCAGGTAAGTATTATCATCAAGCTGTTCGTAGAGCTTTTCTTCGCTCTGATCGTACTCATCGCGGATTTCGCCAACAATTTCCTCAACGATGTCCTCCAGCGTCACCACACCAGCCACACCGCCATACTCATCGACCACCAGAACCATGTGCACCCCACGGGATTGCATTTCTGCCAGCAATTCATCCACCTTCTTGGCTTCAGGCACGAAGTACGCCTGCCGTAATAGCCTTCGCTGCGCCGCGATTGTATCGGCGCCATCCACCACCGCCAGCAGGTCCTTGGCATAGAGCAAGCCGACAACGTTATCAATCGAGTCCTCGTAAACAGGCACACGCGAGTGCCCCGCCTTGATGAACTCGTGACGGGCATCGCTGATGGTGGTGTTCACCTCCAGCGCCAAAACATCCATGCGCGGCACCATGATATCTTTCGCCATGGTCTCGCCGAATCGGAAAATGGAATAGATCATCTCCCGTTCACCCTTCTCGAGGGTGCTCTCAGGCTGTTCATTCTCCACCCAGTCCCTGAGGGTGTCATCCGTTACAGTAAGGGTGACTTTCTCCGCGTGTTCTCCAAGTATTGAAGTCATCAAATGTGTCAAAGGAGACAAAATGAAGGAGGAAAAAGCTGCCATGCCTGTCCAGGTAATGGCTGCCTGATCTGGTTCATCCAGTATCTTACGTTCGATCAAGAATTCAAAAATGCTCATGATCATGAAGGCACCGAAGACAATCAATGCGACCAGCCAGTAGTTTTGAATTGCAAAAATTCGGTCGCAGATCAGAACTACTACCGATGCCACAGTAAAGTGGCAGATGATCAGCCCCAGACGCAAGGCAGTCCTTAGGCCATTCTTGCTAAAAAGTTGTATGGTCTGGTCAACCTTCGCGTTACGCGCGCTCGCTATGCCTAAAAGGTAAGGCAAACGGGCATGCGTGAAGGCTGATTTGGCGGCTGAAGCCAACAAACACAAGAAGACTGCGACCGCGAGGGCTATCCAAAGCCCAATTTCATCACTCACAATGATCCTTTCTTTCCCTGGGTCTGGCAGGCACACCGACCACCAGCGTATCATCAGGCACGTCGTGGGTCACGACCGCGCCCGCAGCCGTTTTGGCGCGCTTGCCAATCTTTAATGGAGCGACCAGCATGGTATCGCTCCCGATAAACGTTTCATCTCCGATTTCGGTTGGATGCTTGGTTTTCCCGTCATAATTACAGGTGATCGTGCCCGCTCCAATGTTCACATCCCGCCCGATGGTGGCATTGCCAATGTATGAGAAGTGACCCATTTTGGTGTGCTCACCGAGGGTAGAATCTTTCACCTCGCCAAAGTTGCCCAGGTGGACGTAGTCTTTCAGAATTGCGCCGCTGCGCAGATGGCAGAATGGTCCCATGGTGACGTGGCTGCCGATGGTCGCCTTTTCAGCTACAGAGTATTGTATGACCGAATGGTCACCTACGCTGGTATGCAGCAGGGTGGTGTCGGGTCCGATCGTACAATTCTCTCCAATCGAAGTTTTGCCGCGCAGGTAGGTGTTCGGATGGAGGACTGTGTCCTGCCCGATCGTCACTCCCATTTCGACAGTAGTTGTGTCAGGGTCAAGAAAGCTCACGCCTGCCAGCATCCACTGCCGGTTCACACGCGCGCGCATAGCCCGTTCGCAATCCGCCAAATCGACCCGGTTGTTGATCCCCAAGCCTTCGGTGGCATCCTCGAGTACCATGGCTTCCACAGCCTTGCCCTGGACGATTGCCATTTCGACCAGGTCAGTGATGTAGAACTCACCTTTGGGGGAAGGCTTGAGCTCTGCCAGGTTCTGCCAGATCCATTCCGCGTCGAAGCAGTAAGCGGAGATGTTGTACTCGCGGATCTTGAGCTGCTCAGGCGTGGCGACGGCTTCTTCCACGATGGCCTGCACCTTGCCGTCTGTTGATCGGACCACGCGCCCAAATCCACGCGACAGGTCACCGATCACACTCGTCATCGTGACCGTGCTGCCTGTGTCGTGGTGAATTTGAATCAGGCGCTGGATGGTTTCAGGGCGCAGCATGGGCATATCGCCAAATGTAACCAACAGGAGATCGGCCTTTCCTCGCAATTGGTCTTCGGCTGACCGAACCGCATGCCCGGTGCCAAGCTGTTCCAGTTGCAAAGCAAAGCTAACTTTTTCGCCATACGCGCGCGCGATTTCTTCACGCACAAGCTCGCTGCCATATCCGGTTACCAGCACCGGAGGCAGGTCAGCCTGGGGCAGGACGGCATCGAGGGCATGGAAAACGATGGGTTTACCGAGCAGAGGGTGAAGGGTCTTGGGTAAAGTGGAATGCATGCGCTTGCCCAAGCCAGCGGCAAGAATAACAGATGCGATTTTCATAACAGACTCCGGGAATCAAAAAAACGGACAGCAGTCCAAAACGGACTGTCAGCCTCGCTATCATCATCAAAACTTAGATCATCAGATTGTTTATCCACAATAAATCAGGCCGGGGCACTTGGAGTCGAACCAAGATCAGCGGATTCAAAGTCCGATGTGCTGCCATTGCACCATGCCCCAACGCAGCCAATATTTTAGCATACAATTCACAGCCTGCCAACATTTGGCTATCCATTAATTTTACTCGAGTTTGAGAATACGTCTTTGGGCGTCGGGTGAAATATCGACTCAACCTGTAGGCCTGCTCTGGGGGAGCCCCAGGTGCACAATCTCAACTCGCGGGAAGTCCTCCCCGTACCAAGCGGTGAAGGCTGGATCGGTTAAACTTCTACTGACGAAAATAAAAATGATCACCTAAACAGACACGAATTTTTATTATGAATTGTTTCGTTTCCTCCCGACGTTGAAGCCATGTCCAAAAGCGACCTTTTTATCTTGACAGTAAATTCCACAGAAACTCCCATAAACGTGGATAATTTCCTTGGAGAGTCGGTCTGAGGGGTGAGAAAATGATGCAGACTATATGAAAAAAGACACTTCTTCTCAGAAGTGTCTTTCTTGCTTGATTGGTAAATATTTCGCAAACCTCAGCGGGTTTTGCCAGATGGTTGCTCTTCTGTAAAACCTTTTTCCGCTTTCCTGACGTCCAGGCGGGTTTTGACGAGACTAAAGGCACCGATAATCGAGGTTGACATTCCTAAAAGTTGAAAGGCAAAGGCGAGAAAGTTGAGGAAATAGGTTGAAGGCAAAACCTTACTCACCATCAGCAAAGGCATTACGAAGCCTAAAACTACTGCTATGCCTCCAACCCAAATCAGGGTCTTTGGATCAGTCTTCCAATGTTTCATTTTCAGCAAACAGCCAACAGGACACTAAATGTTCGTTGCCAAGGTCAATTTCAGGTGGGATTTTAACATCACAGGTACCTTTAATTATCCTGGGGCAGCGCGGGTGGAAACGACACCCTTGCGGCGGATTTACCAAGCTGGGTGGTTCGCCAGGAGGAACATCCTGAAATTCATCCACGTTTTTCGGATCCGGGTCAGACGTAGCAGCCAAAAGAGCGTGTGTATAGGGGTGGGCTGTGTTGTTGATAAGGTCCGACTCTGTTGCTTTTTCAATAATTTGTCCAGCATACATTACATTGATGTATTCCGAGAAATATCTTACTGTTGCCAGATCATGGGTGATGTATATGACTGCCAGGTTGTGTTCTTCTTGCAAATTGCGAAGTAATTTTAGAATTTCTACACGTACCGATGCATCAAGCATAGACACAGGTTCATCAGCAACCAGCAAAACAGGGTTGAGGATCATCGCCCTGGCAATGACGATACGCTGCTGTTGGCCACCACTCAGTTGATGGGGAAATTTTGACAGAAACTCGTCCACCGGAGTCATTTTGACTTCTTCCATGACCTTGAAAACGCGGCGATAACGTTCCTCTTTGTCCTTTATTCCAGCAATTTTTAACGGTTCTTCAAGGATGGTCTGGACATTCATAAATGGCGGCATGGCACCGTAGGGGTCCTGTTGGACATAGCCTACTTTATGGCGAAAATCTCTTAGCAATTTCGAGCTCAAATCATTGATGAGTTCACCTTCAAAAGTAACGGTGCCTCCGGTAGGGACATTCAGGAGCAGAATGGTTCTCATCAGGCTCGTCTTACCGCTACCGCTTTCCCCAACGATTGCGATGGTTTCACCGCGTTTCAGGGATAGATTTACACCATCCACAGCATGAACATAGCCAGCGTGCTGGAATCCAAACTTCTTAAGTTCAAAATAGACCTTGAGGTCTTTCAACTCGAGGATGTTCTCCGAGGACATTGTAGATGTTGAATTTGTGACTACTTCTTGTTTCATACGAGTTCACCTTCGCCTTCGTAAAGCCAGCATTTGACCCAATCTTCACCAAATTTATAAATAGGTGGTTCGTTTACACATTTTCCGAACCGCTTGGGACATCGTTCTGCAAAGCGGCAGCCTGTCGGGGGATTGATCAATGAGGGCGGTCGACCAATGATAAAGTCAGGTTCCGCCTTGGTTCGAAGTCTTGGTACGCTACCCATCAGTTTTATGGAATAAGGATGCCTTGGATTACTGAAGAAACGGTGAGATTCGCTTACCTCAACGATTTGTCCCGCGTACATGACAGCTACGATGTCTGCCAGTTCGGACGATGTTGAGATATCGTGTGTGATTAGAATGAAGCTTGTTTCCAGTTCCGTCTTTATTCTTTTAAGAAGATTAAAGATGTTAGCTTGGGTCAAGACATCCAGCGCAGAAGTCGGTTCATCCAGGATAACCAGCTTGGGGCCAGTGACCAAAGCCATGGCTATGGCAACACGTTGACGCATGCCCCCAGAAAGTTCAAACGGGTAGCGCGAGAGAAAGTCAACCGGAACGCCAACATTTTGAAACATTTTTGCGGCTTGAGCCAGGGCTTCTTCCCTGCTTTTTCCAAAGTGCACAAGCATGGGTTCTGCAACCTGGTCACCAACACGCAATACAGGATTTAGCGAGTTCATGGCAGCCTGAGGAACCATGGACATTTGAACCCACCGGATTTGCTTACGATATTCCTCGTCTGAAAGAGCCATCGTTTCCGTATCACCCAACCAGACTTGTCCGGAGTACTCACCAGCATTTCGGGGGAGCAATCGCAGAACTGCTTTTGCCAGGGAGGTTTTCCCGCAACCGGATTCGCCCACAACAACGACAGCTTTCGTAGGCATTAGATCGAAATTTACTCCATCGACTGCTTGTACGACACCCTTGTTAGTTGTGAAGTAGAGTTTGAGATCTTGTATTCGAATTACTTTTTCCTCAGTCATGTTTACATACCTCTTAGCCTTGGGTTGAATATTCGATCAAGCGCAAATCCTAACATAGCAAATCCCAAACCGGTAATCATAAGTAGAATGGCAGGCTCGAGTATCCAATAAAATTGACCTCTGTACAGTGCACCATTCGAGTAAGCATCATTGATAACTTTGCCCCAAGTGGGCAATGTCGGATCACCCAGACCGAGTAAGGCCAAGGAAGCTTCAAGAAATACGTAACTAGGTACTGCAGAGACCAGACCGGGAATGAGCAACGGGATAATCCGAGGAACCAAATATCGACCGATTATACGAGTGTTGCTTGCTCCGTAGGCTCTGGCTGCTTCAATATAGGTAGATTCCTTGATCTGAAGGAAGATAGCTCGATTTGTTTTAATTGCACCTGTAAAGATCGAAAGTGCAATCGTCACTCCAAGAATTACCCAAATACTGCGTGAATAGAAGGTGCCAACCATGATCAAAATTGACAGGAACGGCAGGACCAGGTTGACTTCAGTGATCCTTTGGACCAACTCATCAACCCAACCTCCAAACCAGGCACCAAGCGCTGCAATCAACATGGACAGGATCGAAGTTGAGGCAGCTGCCAACAAACCAAACGCCAGCGCAATCGGAGCCCCCCATAAGATGGCTGTGGTTAGATCCCGACGCATATGGTCAGTTCCAAACAAACCGTAAACAAGACCATGGTTCACAAACTCTATTTGCACATCTGAATCCGTCTCAAATGTTGAGGCAAGAATTTTCAGAGTGTAGATACCCTTGTTAATCTCCAAAGGCTCCGATTTAGGCACAGAGAACAAACCTTGCATCACCGGAATCTCTTTGCCATGAATGCGGCGTAGCCGGGTAATCAATCTATCATCTTGTGAAAAACGATAGGTCTGCTTGGTTGATGTGCCAAAATCTGAAATTTTGATCTCTTCACCGCCAGGTGTTTCAAGAACTACCGAGATAAAGGGGTTCTTCACCTGATAAGTAGATTGAATGTAGAGAAACAGTTCCTGTGGATAATCGTCATGCTGAAAATCGAAGGTATATTCATATTCAATAGTTGAACCTGATTCTCCAGGATTCACAACCTTTGAGAAGCCTTCATCCTCACCAGCCATCACTGCGAAAGAAATAGGCAGACTTTTATCCGTAAAATTATTAAACCACGACGGTGGTACATTTTTAGGGTTGCGGTAAACTGTATCCTCTCCGCCTCTCCAAAGTTGAATGGCTTCATCATAAGGAATGGTGGAAACCGCAGAAATTGCCAGTGCTATCAAAATCATGATGATGAAAGCGCCAAATATTGCGGAGGGATAATGTGATATTTCTCGAAGAGTATTTTTTAATATTTTCATGTTAGCTGTTCCCGCCTCCCACCTTGACTCTTGGGTCTACGATGGCATAGATGAAATCGAGGAAAAAGACTGTGAAGGCAAGCAAGTAAGCATATATAATTGTGGTGCCAACAATCACTGGGGTATCATACAGGCTGACAGCCCGAAAGATAGTCCTACCCAAGCCAGGCCATAGGAATATCGTTTCTGTGATGGTTGCTCCGGTAAACAAACCGATGATTATGAGCGCGAAATTTGTAATAATTGTTGGTAGGGTTGGACGTAAAATATAACGCCTTTCAATTTCTCGTGGAGGCAGCCCTTTCGCTTTGGCCATATCCACGTAATCCTCACTTGAATAGATCAGGAAAAAAGTTCTCCAGTTGTAGACGCTGAGGAAAAATGATGCGAGTATCAGGGAACTAGCGGGGAGAATTAAGTGTTTTAAAAGGTCCAAAATATATGCGCCGGTTTCTTTTGGTGGTGGGGCAGAAACCATTCCACTAAAAGGAAGTAACTTAAGTACCGCCGCAAATAACAGAATTAGGAAAATTCCATAAAACCATGGTGGAGCGGATGAAGTAGGAGAGAGTGTGATGATCAATTTGTCCCAAAAACTGCCATAGGCTCTCGAAAGCGATAACGCGAAAAATACGGTGGAAAAGAACAGTATCAACTGGGAGACACCCATTAATAAGAGTGTGGCTGGCAGTCGTTCGAGGATAATGTTGCTAACAGCTCTGGAGCCATGATCACTTACCATGTGAACCGCGCGACCAAGATTTAAGGTCAGGGCGTTCCCCAAATATCGGAATGAACGCACAACAAATGGGGTATCCAAGCCAATTCGCTTTTCTTCAAGCGCGATCATCTGATTCACAAGTTGAGCTCTGTTCTCGGTGCTCATCGGCTTGCTGGCAGTCATCGCAGACACTTGCTGATTGACTCTTTCACGGATGTCGTTACGCATGATCGTATCAACATAACCACCCATGTTGGCAATTATGATTGTGATATAGATACCCACAACAATGGTTATGAAGAGCATCACAACTCTAAGTGCCAAAAATTTACCCAACCGCTTTGCGGTATTTGCCCGTGCGGTTCTATTTAATAATTCGATGTTTGTCTCAGTGGTCATAGCATCGCTCTCTTTTAGTAACACTGGGGCAAGTTATCGCTAACTTGCCCCAATTTCTTAATTGTCCAAATCGAATTTACTGGGCAACTACAAACTCAACCGAAGTAAACGTCGGTTGGCTAACTGGGATCGGCACTACAGCGATCTCAAGCTTGCTTGCGCCAGCTCCAAGAGCAGTAATGTCATCAGCAGTCAGTTCTACAACATAGTAACCATCTTCGACCAGCTCAGCCTCGCCAATAACAACCAGTTCGTTTGCTGCGTTGTAAAGCAGGTATTTCACGATCTTGATTGATTCAGCAGGATATGCCTCGTCTTGGAATGTTACAAAAACCTCAAAGGTGGCGGCCTCGCCAAGTTTTACCTGACCAGGACCATCGATTTCGGCAGTTGCGATCATGGGTGTAGCAAACATATCCCAGCGATCGGCAAGATCGACATAATCGGCGTTCTGCCGGACGACGGCAGACTTCTCGGTCAGGAAGACCTGATCAAGATAATAGGCACCAGTACCCTGCCAGAAGTGACCCTTCTCTGTAAACCAGGCTTTGAGGGCTTCATAACGGGCAACCGCCTCTTCAGCAGTAATATACTGACCGAGAGTGGGTTCGTAAGGTATGGTTTGATTTGCGATCAGTTCATCCAACTGGGCAGCCAGAATCTCAAGGCTTGGGCCACCAATAAAGCTGGTCCATTCAACTTCCAATTCAGTGGATTTATCAGTTGAGTAAGCCAGCAAACCAGCAGCTTCAGCAGCATTCGCGGCCGCTGCCTGGGAGAAGGACAATTCACCTGTAGTCCAGGTCGGCCATAATCCGGCGGCATTCAACTCAGCATCCTGAGAATAGACATCGCTGTAGTATTCAATGGTCAGAGGATCAGTGGATACGATCTTCAAACCCTTGAAGCCATCCTGAAATACTGTGAAGGTAGGAACAGCTGCCGCGTCGTAGATAGCGCTTTCTTCTTTGGCGCGATCAAAAGTCAAAATCCAGGACATCATCATATCGGCCAAAGAAATATTGGAACCATCGTGCCATTTCACAGTTTCGAACAGGTCGGCAGGATAGACAGAAACAGCCTTGCGTTTGGCAGTGGTGCCACTGAGACCAGCTTCAGCAACAGTGATAAATTTCTGAGCTTCAGCGTCCCAGTCAATCCATGCATCATCAGGAACCACGATTTCAGGAGCGAAATCAAGGGTTACCCAATCCAGGCTCTTGCCAACAGGCAGACCTTCCAGCACTGTGATGGCGGAGCTTTCAAGACGAAGCCCGTGGACAAGACCAGTATATGGGTCGTACAGCACGTCGCCAGATTGTGTGGCGCGGACGACAGCCTGATCGAAGGTCCAGTTGGTACCAGCAATCGGGTTGTAAGGCTCAGCAAACAGATCCTGCTGTGCCCATTTAACAGAACCGCCCTCAACGCCTTCGTAGCGAAGGGTATAAGGAGCAACCTGGGCGCCCTGAACACCGGCAGCCAGATCAGCAACAGCCACCAAGTCGGTGACGTAGGGAGTAAACTCAGAAGAGTCAATCCACCACATGTGGAAGGAATCTTGCAGAGACAATTCAAGCGCACGCGCCATCATTTCTTTTCGCTCTTCAACAGTATTGTAGTCTGCGTTGTAGAGGCGATCGCCAAGTTCCTGGAATTCAGGATCGGCAATGTTTTCATACCACACAGGAATACCCTGTTGTGAAGTGGGAAGGTACATTTCCTGGAAGATGTTGCCCTGATCGCGATCGATTACAGAGGCACCCCAACCAGCAGTGTAGAGATCCCATTGCCCTTCTTTCGGGTCTGTACCAATCCAGATGGGGGAGGCTTCGGAACCAGACTTATACTGGCGATCAATTGTTGTGAAGCCAAGCTCTTCCAGTCTGTCACAAGTCCAGTCACCCATGGCGGTACGAGCAGCATCATTTCGGATGATGAAGGTGATCTTAACCGGTTCGCCTTCATAGGTCCATGCGCCGTCAACCATTTCCGCGCCCATGGCTTCCATCTCGGTGGTGATAACTTCCCTTGCCTTTTCCAAGTCGTAGGCGTAATAGCTTTCCAGCTTGCGAACGGTATCTGCCAGGTCAGCGTAATCCGGCCATTCGGTTGTAATGGCAAAGAATTTTGCCTTGCCGCCACCGTTGAAGATTTCCTGGGCAAAATAGTCACGATCAGTCAGCCAGTTGAAAGCTTCGCGGATCTTGCGGTTAGAGAATGGATTAAAACGACCATCATTGTAAGTGGCTGGGTTGAACAGGATTCCATAATAGGTACCCTGGGATGTGGAATATTTAAGCCCAGAATCTCTTACTTCCTGTGCAAATGCAGGTGCAAGACCTTCAGCGTAGATGTCAACATCTCCGGCTTGAATTTGGGTCAGCACAGCAGCGGGATCAGCCACGGTGTAGACGATCTCGTCCAACCAACCACCCTTGCGTTCAGTTCTCACAACAGGTTCTTCAGTGGGTTCTGGTGTGGGAGCTTCTGTAGGAGCTTCAGTTGGTTCTTCAGTTGGTGCCTCAGTGGGAACTTCAACCACTGGAGGTTCGGTAACCACCGGAGCCTCAGTCGGTGTGCCGCAAGCGGCAAGTAGCAAGCTAGTAACGATAACTAAACTTAATACGACAAACAACTTTCTCATATGTTCCTCCTTAATGGATTTGAGTGAATTTTTGGTTAAGACGCACTGAATACAAACTAATCTGGTCATCCACAAAACCAAACGTCATGTCAACAGGCATCCTCTCCATAGAATTGCTAACCCAATATCTACTTGGGTGTTAGTACATTTTACTCTGCATCGTAAGTTCTTGTCAACTCATTGAATGGGTTCAATTGTGAGGAGGTCAGCACATTGTATACACTTTTAACTCACACAGGAAATCGCGACAATGAAGGTGTCTAAACTTTTAGGGGGGAGATCATTTGATTCAGAACTTGACACCAGCAAGATTGCATTGTGAACATAATTCCTCAATTTGAAAATGCTGGACGCCAAAGCTTGATATCCACAAAGGAAGTCCCACCAGAAAGGTCCACTCGATCCGACGCAGCCCAGATGGAAATTTGGGGTAATAATGGCACTGCCGGGAGGTATTCTGCGATCAGATCCACCCCGTCTACCTGGCTGGAGATCAGTTCCGCGTTGCCAACTGCTGTACATCGTATGTCAAAATCCGCGTTTGCCAATCCGGCCAGGTTGGTTCCAATCCAATAATTGCCGCTGTTGGGGATGGCGTCCGAGCGATAGAGCTCACAGGCATTATCCGGTGTTAGCTGCCAGCTGACCAGCGCCAGGTCAAAATTACGTCCAAACAGCGACCCTTCAGGTCCCGGTCGGTAAAGCTCGAATAGGGGCAACTCCTGGTGAATCACTTCGATTCCGCATTGACCCAAACGGCTCACAATCGCCCGGCTCACTTCACTATCCATCGCGGAGGTGCCGCTAAGCAGATTGACAGAGAAAACTGTGCCATCCAGGACGTTATGCACTCCTGTCGCCTTTCGCGGTGTGTCCGGCTGGGCTTCGTCCCTCAACCAGCCAATTTCGTCAAGCAAGGCCTGCGCCTGCTCCAGGCTACCCCCGGACGCAAATTCGGGCAAGCTGAAACCTTCCGGCAACCTTGCTCCTAAGATTTCAGACGCAATTGGTTCTGCTGTCAGGCAGGCCGCGATCGCTTGCCTGGTGCGCAAATCGCCAAAGTAGTCTTGCCGGGTTGCAGACCATGGAGAATAGCCGCTGTCGTAAGCAGCTGGCCGGATGCCAAAGACCAATTGCTGCACCAGATCGAAGTTCTCAACTATCAGGGTGTTGTTCTGCGCAAGATCCGTCAGAGCGTCTCTGCCCTGCCCTTCCAGGTGGTAGCTTGGATCCAAAACATCACATTCTCCGCTTTGCAGCTCGCTGATCGCCTGCTGCAGGTCGGGTATAACGCGGTAAACAACCTGATCGTAAGCCGGTTTGGGGCTGTAATTCGGGTTGCGTTCCAGTTGTATCTCCGAACCAGGAGTGCGAGCCGTAATCCGATAAGCGCCCCAGCCGATCGGAGTTACACTAGCTTCTGAAGAGATTCCAATTTCAGATGGACTCATTTCAGAAAATTGGGAAAAAGGGATAGGTGGAAAGACAAGCTTTTCGAGGTCAACCGGCACAAATCCCGGTGTGCCTGTCCAGACGAATGTGGTTAAATCCAATTGGTCAATACTGGAAGTCCGGTCGAGCAGCCAGAGATCCTGCGGATTGCGGAGTTCATTCGCCACTTCGTAAGAAAAGAGGAAATCGGCAGAAGTGACAGGGCTGCCGTCAGACCACATCAGACCCGGGGAAATTTTGTATTCAAGCCTCACCTGCATCATTTGCAGAGGGGCAGATGCGCTCCAGGCTGCTGGCTCTCCTAATTGTCCGTCCATTACCGGGTGGACGGGGGTGCCTTCCTTTAATATTGCCAGTTTTCCGAATCCATCCAGCACGTCCATTCCGGGCCTCATATCCACGGCCATTTTGACAGCCTGGTTGTTGGCATAGGCTGGCAGCGTTTCAAACAAGACATTCATATCGTAGAGCGCCGAAAATACGCTTTGTTTTGCCAAAGTCTCGCGCCCCTCGAAGCGGAACAGGCTGCCCGGGTCTTCTGCAAGGCAGATATTCAGCACTTTGGGCGGCTCGGGCGTCAGGGTTGGGGTTGGGGGCATATGAGTCGGCTGGCTGAGCGTCTCAGTTGGCACAATTACCAGGGTGGGATTGCTGCCGCAGGCTGAAACGAAAAAGACCAGGCTAAGCAGAGCCAGTAAAGCGTTTCGTCTTTTGACAAATGAACGGTTCAAAACCAATCTCCTAAACCTCATCATCTTCCTCGGGGTCGCCAAAACGCAACTTTAGGTAAGACTCGTATCTGCGCGGGTCAATCTGCCCGCTCTTAACCGCTTTGCGCACCGCGCAGCCGGGTTCGTGGCTGTGGCTGCAGTCGTTGAACTGGCATTCCGGCACCAGCGGCGCGATTTCCCGAAAATAAGCATCCAGTTCTTCATCCTGGATGTCCCAGAGTGCCAGCGTGCGCAGTCCGGGCACATCGGCAATATATCCGCCATCTGGCAGAGGGTAAAGCTGCCTCACCTGGGTGGTGTGACGTCCTTTTCCGCGTCCAACACCCTCGCTCAACGCGCCGACTTCCAGGTTCAGGTCGGGTATGACCTTATTGAGCAGGCTGCTCTTGCCCACGCCCGAAGGTCCGGCCAGAGTGCTGAGCTTGCCCTGCATGCACTCTCGCAGCGCCTCAACTCCCTGCCCTGTAACGGCGGAAGCGTAAATAACATCATACCCGATGGAACGGTACATGCCAAAAAGCTTGTCCACCTGATCGAGCGGCATCAGATCCACCTTGTTTACGACGATCACCGCTTTGATGTGAGCCCGCTCCGTAACCACCAGGAAACGGTCGAGCATGCGCAGGCTTGGGTCGGGCTGCGTGCAGGCAAACACCAGCAGTGCCAGATCGGCATTCGCCAGGAGAATTTGCTGATAATCGTAGTTGACGCCTGAAAGCTGTCGGGAAAAAACAGATTTTCTCGGCAGCACTTCCTCAATGCTGCCCGTGCCATCTTCGTGGATGGCAATGCGCACATTATCCCCCACCGCCACCAGGTCGCCTTCGGCTCTGCCCTGGCGCAAGCGCCCGCGCAGGCGCGTTTGGATATCGCCCTTTTCCGTCCGCACGGTCAGGTAGCCTGCCTGTGAACGAATCACAAAACCTTCAGTATTTTCACTTTGAGAACTGTCAGAAAGCAGCGGCTGTAAAGCGCCCAAGTTTATTCCTCTTCGGGTTCTGCAGGCACGTAGGGGCTTTCTTCCCAGGGCATGGTTCCACCAGTGTTCAGTCCATCTGAGAAGTAAAGTGATACCGCCCGCCTGAAGAGCGGCGCCGCCATCTCGGAGCCTTCACCGGCATTCTCCAGGATCACAGCGATAGCAATGTCAGGGTAGTCCGGGTTGTTCTCGAAGGTGTAGCCCCCAAACCAGGCATGGGATTCCCCAATCGGGTTTTCAGCCGTGCCGGTTTTACCGGCGATGTTGTAAGGGTAATTCCTGAATTGGAACTGCGCCGTGCCGCTCGAGTTACTTACCACCAAGATCATAGCCTCCTGGATGGCTTCCAGAGTGGTCGGTTGGACATTCAGTTCATGTATGATTGTTGGCTCGAAGGTGTAGACCGGGTCCTGACCCGTCAGACCAATGCGTTCGATCAGGGTCGGTTGGTAGAGCGTACCGCCATTGCCGATGGCAGCAATGAAAGCTGCGATCTGCAAAGGGCTCACCTGCATAGTGCTCTGCCCAATCGCCATTTGCACATACTCGCTGATCTCTGTCGGGGCGGGATTGATGCTGCCGGCAAAATCCGGGATTTCAATACCGGTTGGCTTGCCCAATCCAAAATCAATCGCCAGGTCGGGAATGGAGGTGCGATAGCCCTCATTCCATAATGAATATGCGATATGCCAGAACCAGGGGTTACAGGAACGCATCAGTCCTTCCTGCAGGGTCAATTGCCCCGAAGGGGCAAACCCGCGGGCAACCGTCCAGTCCTCGCCAACCCACCCAGTCAACTCGCGCCAGTAACTATCACAATAATAGGAAGAGTCCGGTTGATAAACACCTGTTTCAAGGGCGGCTGCCATGGTGATGATCTTGAAGACTGAACCCGGAGGGTAAACGCCTTGCGATGCCCGGTTGTACATGGGGTTGAAGGGGTTCTGGGTAATTTCAGCAATCGAATATGCTGTGTAGTAAGGGGCAATGAAGACGTTAGGATCGTAACCCGGGTTGGAGGCCATGGCAATGACCTTGCCCGAGTCGCGTTCCATCACCACGATCGCGCCGACGTTATCACCAAAGCTTTGCTGCAAGCGGTACTGGTAAGAGCTGTTAATTGTGCTGTAAATAGATTGAGCGGGTTCAGCAGGAACGCTGGCAATCTTGGTTAAAACCTGCCCCTGGGGATCCTTGACGTAGAGATCCGCGCCATGTTTGCCGGCGAGATACTGTTCGCCCCAGGCTTCAAGCCCGGACGCGCCGATCTTTTCCTCACCGGTGTAGCCCAAACGCTGGTACTCTTCCAATTCTTCCGCCGGCACGGTTAGAACAAAACCGGTGACATGCGGTGCGATGCCTCCGT
The DNA here is from genome assembly GCA_036825115.1 of Anaerolineaceae bacterium. Lineage (GTDB taxonomy): Bacteria > Chloroflexota > Anaerolineae > Anaerolineales > Anaerolineaceae > Mesolinea. Next base: position 29,022 of record DAISYV010000010.1, read on the forward strand.
CATGATAAAAGCGGGAACGAAAATCAGAGAGAGAAATGGCGTCATAACGGGTCAATCGATCATAATACTGGTTGGCGGTATCCAGGGTGACATCACCAATCACAGCATACTGATAATCAGCCGTGTTTTCATATTCTTCGTAGATGGAAGCTTCTGAGCGTTCGAACATTTCCGCCAAAAGCGAAACCATCCGCCCTTCGCTATCGGGGTCAATCTGGCCAGGTGTGACCATCACGGTCACCGCGTCTTCGAAAGATACCAGGGGATAGTTGTCCGAAGCATCGGATGAATAAATATTGCCGCGCGCGGGCACTTCGATGACCAGTTCCAGGTAATTCCCACCCGCGAGTTCCGGCAGCATCATGCCAGCTTCCCACTGCACGTGCCAGGCACCATCTTCGAGAACGAGATTCATGATGGTGTCCCGGGAGATGACATCCATCAGAGCAGTGCTATAGCGGATCTCATAACTAACCTGAGCGTTGGTGGGGCTGACCATTTTCGAGAGCACCGTGAAGTCCAAACTCTGCATGGTGAGTTTTATCGCGGTGTCACGGTGGCTATCCTCAAAATCTTCGATCGATATGGCATCTTTGGTCAACTGGCTAAGCCTGTCATACATTGCCGCGTAATCTTCAGCCTTCCAGAGATCGAGGTAGGCTTTGGCTGCCTGCTCGACATCCGGGACCGATTCGATGTTGATCACCGGGTCAGGCAGCCCGCTGGTAGGTGCCGGGGTGGGGGTGGGTTCTGTGTTGCCGCCATTGCAGGCAGACAGCAATATCACTGCAATCAGGAACACAAAAAGGATCTTGTTGAAGGATTTCATCATTTACCCAGGATTTTCTCTAAAGTAGATTTGCGGATAGACTTCACACGTGATGTTATTATACCGCTGACAGACTTGAGGCACATCAGCGTCCACCTTACAACCAGCCGATTCGAGCAGCACGGCAAGGTGGCAAAGCGGCAGCCCCATCACGTTCGCGTAGCAGCCTTCCACGCCAACGCATGGATGGAATTGCTGATGTTGGATGGCGTATCCGCCGGCTTTGTCCTTGTAGTCCTCGCTGGCAATGTATGCTGCCAGTTCTTCGTCTGAATAATCACGCATCAAAACGTCAGTCGCGCAAAGAGATTCAAGAGCCTCTCCACCATTTTCAGTCCGCAAACACAAGGCGGTATAGACCTTGTGCCCGCGACCGCGCAATGCCCGCAGGATTTCATTGGCTTCATGGTCGTCTGCGGGTTTCCCCACAACGCGTCCATCCAAAGCTACGATGGTATCAGCAGAGAGGATCCATTCGCCGTCAGCATGAAAAACAGCAAGCCCTTTTTCACGTGCCATTTGCCGTACGTATTCGACCGCGTCCACATCCTCGGGATGAGTTTCATCCGCATTTGAAGGACGCTTCTCGAATGGTATCCCAAGCAGGCGCAAGAGTTCATTCCTGCGTGGAGAGGTTGAAGCTAAAATCAACTGTTTTTGTGACATACAAATTGGGATTCTAACATGAAAGCACGGCCAGTCACTGCCGCCCCATATGCTCAGTCTGTTTGCTCAGGCTTGCGGACTTCAAATCGATCGAAGTCATTGGCAAGATAGGTTTCAGGGAAGACAGATCGCGCTTCCGCCAGGATGTCGTCATCGCGATAGCGCCTTGAGACATGGGTCAGGATTAACTTCCCCACCCCGGTTTCTGCTGCCAGGCGCGCCACCTCGGCGGCAGTAGAATGACCGAAGTTCTGAGCCATCTCGGAGTCTTCTTCCAGGTAAGTTGCTTCGATTACCATCACATCCGCGCCAGCCACATGGTCGCGCAGTTTTTCCGGCTTGCCCACATCCCCCACGATTGCCAGGTTCACGCCCGGGCGTTCTTCGCCCAAAACATCCTCGGGTCTGATCACCCTGCCGTCAGCCAGGGTGATCGGCTGCCCCTGGACGAGGTCGCGCCGGCAAGGTCCGTTTGGTACGCCCAATGCCTCTGCCACTTCCGAGAGGAAGGGGCGGTGGCTTTTTTCAGTAAAACGGTAGCCCAGCGAAGATGAGCCGCGATGGTCAACCGGGAATGCCTGAATATCGAAATGCTTACTATTAAAAATCAAGCCTGGCCGAATCTCGAGCATATTCAAGGGCATCGGGGGTTTGGTGCCCCGCAGAACAACCCCATTGATCAGATCGCTGACGCGGTCCATTGTATGCCGGCTGCCGTAGATATTGACCTCTTCGATGGCTTCCCAGCGCATGAAAGTTGAAAGCATGCCAGCCAGGCCAAGAATATGGTCGAGGTGACCGTGAGTCAGCAGGATATGGTTCAGCCGTTTGAAACCCACCCCGGATTTGAGAATCTGCCGCTGGGTGCCCTCGCCGCAATCCACCATGAACCGATACTCGTCATGTTTCACAACGAGTGAAGATAGTCCACGTTTTATTGAGGGCGCAGATGCAGATGTGCCCAGGAAGATGAGCTCAAACAAGGTTCACCGTTTCCAGGTTATTTGTTGTTTTGGCTGATGCCAGCGAGCTGTTTCAGAGCACCCAACGCGGTCAATCCGACTTGCAAACCTTGCTGAGGGGTGATCGGCAGACTCTTGTTTTCGGCTTCGGATTGTTCAATAAAAGTCATTGCAGCCCGATAGCCTATGAAAGCACCGGCAAGGGTTCCAATCACGAGAGTCAGTGTGCGAATGCTTGATTTCATAAGTTCTATCCTTTTTGTGAGAACCGGTCGGTCAGACTTGTTCCAATTTGTTGAATCTTAGCGCTTAATCCACGCAGGGCGAGGATGGGTTCTGCAGAAGCATCGGCAGCTCCACGTAAATAATGCTTGCCCATGCTTATATAGTCCCGAATGCTTTTGCCGGCTCGGGGGATTGACTCTTGCAGTTTAGTTAAGCTATTGCTCATTTTAATCATCAACCACAGGAAAAGCAGTCCTAAAAGTAAAGCGGGCAGCACTAACAGCACCGTTGCTATAACTGCCAGTGTTGCCGTGTCTGCCCCACCGATACCATTTTTTATCGCGATCCAAATGGTTAATCCCAGAAGAACAAGACTGACCAGAATTACTGGAAAAAGGATCATCCAAAAGCGGTTACGCTTGTGAGCTTTGTCGATTGATTCTCGTAGGTTTGATTCTTCAGACATGGCATTCACCTATAAGAGCAATTTTAGCATGAGATTCCCCTGACTTTGTTGGTGTAACATTCTTTCTGTAAATTCACAAAAGAAGTAGATCACGGTATC
>DAISYV010000011.1:0-32229 GCA_036825115.1 Anaerolineaceae bacterium
CAATGTGCTTTTTTGTAAAGCCCTATCGTCTCATATGTGTTTGAACTTGCTCATAGCTGGTATCCAGCGAAATACAGCCTCTCAGACGCTTGTAGAGTGTGTACCAGATCAATCTTTGAATCCAGGAAAAACTTATGACTCTGCCATGCGGTAGAATTGACATCCATGACAACATCAACCGAACGTGAACATTGGCAAAAGAAACGCCTGTACACTCCCCAGGAGCTCGAGCTGGCTCTTAAAGTGCTTGAAGCTGTGCGTGGGGGGGCTGAGGTGCGCCAGGCGCTGCGGGCAAACCCACTCCCTGGAGGCAGGGGTTTCCTCGCCAAGCACACGTTGGTGGCTGCATACCGCCAGATGGTGGAGGCCGGCAAGTGGGAAGAAGACCCGGTCTTGCTGGCAAAGATCCGGATGAAGCCCATCCGCACGCTCTCGGGGGTGACAACCATCACCATCCTTACCAAACCTTACCCCTGCCCGGGTGAATGCATTTTTTGCCCCAGCGAGGCTGGGCTTCCGCAGTCGTACCTTTCGGACGAACCAGGCGCGCGCCGCGGTGTTGAGAACCACTTCGATCCTTACCTGCAGGTCAGCTCAAGGCTGAAGGCACTGCACGAGGTTGGTCACCCAACCGACAAGATCGAACTGCTCATCCTTGGAGGGTCCTGGTCGGCATATCCTTCTGACTATCGCGAATGGTTCGTAAGGCGCTGTTTTGAGGCTCTCAACGAGGAGAATCCGCTGGATGAGCAGGGCTCTGTCCCCTTGGCGGAGGTGCAGGCACGCAATGTCAACGGCGTCCACCGCAATGTTGGGCTGGTTGTCGAAACCCGACCGGATCTGATCACACTGGATGGCTTGCTGGAATTTCGCCGGCAAGGTGTCACCAAAATCCAGATCGGTGTTCAAAGCATGGATGACAATATCCTGATGCTCAACCGGCGCGGTCATACCGCAGCAGAAACCGAAGAGGCGGTCGCCCTGGTGCGAGCGGCTGGCTATAAAGTCTTGTTGCACTGGATGCCGAATTTGCTGGGCGCCACGCCTGAAAGCGATCGCGAAGATTTCAAACGCTTATGGCGCGAGGGAGGATTGCAGCCGGATGAGCTCAAGATTTACCCCTGCCAGCTGCTCGAATCCGCAGAACTTTACCGCTATTGGCAGGCGGGGGAGTATCAGCCTTATTCAGAGGAGACCTTGATCTCGCTGATTGCCGATGTAAAGCTGGATGTGCCCCGCTTTTGCCGCATCAACCGTGTTATCCGGGATATTCCCTCCCCCCTGGTTGTGGAAGGGAATCGCAACACCAGCCTCAGGCAGGATGTTGCCTTGCTTCTGCAGCAGCGCGGGCAGGAGTGCCAGTGCATCCGCTGTCGTGAGATTCGGTATGGTAAGGTCGATCCCGGGTCGCTTAAGCTGACGGACCAGGTCTACCTCGCAGGTCAGGCGGAAGAGCATTTCTTGTCCTTTAACACTCCTGATGACAAAATCGTCGGCTTTTTGCGGCTTTCCCTGCCCCTGGTTGAAAACACGCCCGCCATTCCTGATCTGCAACAAGCGGCAATCATTCGTGAGGTGCATGTGTACGGGCAATCACTCGAGGTCGGCTCCGAGCAGGCGGGTGCCGCGCAACACATTGGTTTGGGCACGCAACTACTGCTTGAGGCTGAACGAATTGCCAGGGATCGCGACTATGAGGGATTGGCGGTTATTTCTGCAGTGGGCACGCGTACTTACTATGCCGACAGGGGATTTAAGCTTGGCGAGCTTTATATGCGTAAGTCCCTGGAGTAGAAAAAACTGCTGGCACACTAAACACCAGCGGGTTTTGGTTAATTTAAGCCTAACCCTTGCTATGGGGATGTATGGCAGGAGTTTTGCCGCAAAGTTCGCGGCATTGTCTGATTGCAGCCAGACCTTTCCGGGTCCCTGGACGGAGTTAAGAAATAATCCCTCACCGCCAAAAATACCCGCTTTGAGCTCGGTAACATAAGTGGAGAGCTCAATGACGGGAGTCGCGTACCAAAACCTTTTATTTCATAATGGTCATTTCACGTGACTACACATTGTGATTTTATCGGTCCGAGACAAAAGAAAAAGCTTGTGCGTCGCACAAGCTTCCATAGGATTTGGCGCCTTGCTTAATTGCCATTTGTGGTTGAATTCCCAGCAGGAATTGGATTGGTATCTTCTTCCTTTGCAGGGTGGGAGACCACAGGGATAGTATAGCGCTGTTCGATGCGGGTCAGCATATCCACACGCCGTTGGTGGCGTTCGCCTTCGTAGGATGCGTTTAACCAGCCTTCGGTTATCAGGGTTGCCAGGCCGCTTGCAACGACCCTGGCTCCCATGCAGAGCACATTGCTGTTGTTGTGCCGCTTTGAGAGGATGGCGGAATAGGGCTCGCTGCAAGCCGCAGCCCGAATGTTGGGGATTTTATTTGCAGCAATAGACATACCAATTCCGGTGCCGCAGATCAGGATACCCCGGTCGAACTCGGAGGAGAGGATCGCTCTGCAGACAATCTCTGCAATGCGTGGATAATCACAGCTTTCCTGGGTGTGGGTGCCAAAATCCTCATAGGGGATCATGCGACTGTCAAGGTAAGCTTTGAGAGCTTCCTTCAATGCCAGGCCGGCGTGGTCAGATCCAATTGCGATTTTCATAGACACCTCTTCTTATTGGGTTGCCGTTATTATACCGAATTCCAGACTTGATTTTTGATATCCATACAAAACGCACAGTGTTTAAGCATCATGGTTCAACTTGACAAAGCCAGCAGAATCGGTGAGAATTAAACCGACCGGTCGGTATGATTATTATTGGAGGATCATGCAAAACAAACAAACATCGCGCGATAAAATCTTGCAGTCAGCAGTACAACTCTTCCTGGAAGAAGGATTTGAAGCGACCTCTGTAAACGATATCTGCAAACATGCGGGTGTGAGCAAGGGCTCCTTTTACCACTATTTTGAGACCAAGCAAGCGCTTTTCTTGACCATGATGGAAAATTGGTCCAGCAGAGTAATGCAATCCGTTTTAAGTCAGCCCATTTCTGTGGAGAGTAGCGTTAAGGATGTCTTGGTTAAGATGCCTTATCAGTTCAACGCCGCGTTTGCAGCGGTACCAAAAGGCTTCCCGATCCTGGTTGATTTCTGGCGGCAAGCGATGGCTGACCCGGCAATCTGGAAGACGGCAGTAGAGCCCTATCGGTATTTTATGGGTTTCTTTATGAGAGTTATTGAAACTGGTCAGCTCGATGGATCTATCCGAAAGGATGTGGATAGTGAAATCATGGCTCGATTGCTTGTTTCCGTCGCTATGGGGTATTTGCTGGAAGCTGCTTTTGACCAGGAAAAAGCTGACTGGTCTGCTATCACTTCAGAGGGGTTGAGACTGCTTCTTGAAGGCATAGGAGGTACAGAATGATATTAGTTACTGGTGGGGCAGGGCATCTCGGGAATGTTCTTGTGCGCGCTTTGCTTGAGAGAGGCGAAGAAGTACGCGTATTGATACTGCCTGGTGAGGACGTCTCTTCTCTCGAAGGGCTGGATTGTGAACGGGTAGAGGGAAATGTTCTCGACCCCGAAAAACTACGCCAGGCTATGCAGGGTGTGGATTTGGTTTATCACATGGCAGCCTTGGTGGCGATCACCTCGGATAAGTATGAGCTCATGTATCAGGTCAACGTGGAAGGAACTCGCAATGTGATTGAAGCCTGCCGTCAGATGGGCGTCCGGAGATTGGTTTACACCAGTTCCATCCATGCTCTTGGTCGCCTTGCGGAGGGGGCCACCATTGATGAGACAGTCGAATTTGACCAAGCTAATCCTGCCGGTCCATATGACCGGACCAAAGCCATCGCTTCGGCACTGGTCCAGGAAGCAGCAAAAAAAGGCTTGGACGCGGTTATTGTATTGCCAACGGGGGTGATTGGTCCAAATGATTTCCGACGCTCTGAAATCGGAGAGATGCTGTTAGCATGGATGCAACCGAAACCATCCATATCGACGGAAGGCGCTTTTGATTTTGTGGATGTTCGGGACGTGGCAGAAGGGCATATCCTTGCCGCGGAGTCCGGTCGGAGTGGGGAAGCTTACCTGCTTTCGGGTACCCAGGTTTCGGTGAGTGAGTTTCGTAAACTGGTCCAACAAAGCGCGGGAATCCGCTCACATGAAATCAAGCTCCCAGGATGGTTTGTGAAGACTATTGCTCCGCTGGCTGAAATCTTTTACAAGATCACACGCACACGCCCCCGCATTACAAAGTATTCCATCGAGACGCTGCAGAGCAATTCCCGTGTAACTTGTATCAAGGCAGAAAAAGAATTGGGTTATCGCCGCCGTCCTTTGCGTGAGACGATAACTGATACGGTCCGATGGTGGCGCGAGAATCGGAAGCGCATCAAGCCTTCTTTGCGGAAAAGTTCGCTCTAATCTTTTTGCAGCAAGGTTTCAGGCTTTGTAAGCGATGAGCACCAGGTCACCGCTGGAGGCAGCCGAATAGGAATCGCCTGCAAGATTGCCGTAGAGTGCAATATCTCTAAACCCAAGCGAAGTAAGTTCGGCTTTCAATTTTTCCGAATAGATTGGCAGAAGGTGAGTGGAGGTGAGTTGGGTTTGCCAGGGAGCGTTTGCTTTTCGATGAAGTGAGAGGATATTAAATTGGATCTTGCCGTCCGCTTCAAAATCGTAAAAACGCAGGAAGAGCCATTCTGTAGCGCCATCTTTCACGCTTTGAGGTTCCATCCAGCGCTTCTTTTCTCCCATAACCAGGTCAAAGTTACGCATTTGAAGCAAAAGTAATCCTCCAGGTCGAAGAAGATCCTTGAAGTCTTGAAGAGTCTTTTTCAGATCCAACCCGGATGACACATGGGGTAAGGAATTGCCCAGGCACAATACCGCGTCGAACTCGCCAGGCCGCTTAAAGCTTTCAGTAATGTTCCCGAATCCTGCTGTTCGGAAGGTTGCTTTTACTCCAGCCGCTTTAGCGTTGGCGTCCGCCAGGCTGACCATCTCTGGAAACAGGTCCGAGCCTGAGATTTGAAAGCCAAGATTTGCCAGGGCGATTGCATGATGACCTGTGCCGCAGGCTGTATCCATGACCCGAATGTAGGAAGGATCCTCCCCGAGTGAGCGTAATTGCTGCTCCAAAAAAGGGAGTTCGTAAGCCAGGCGGCTTTCCCAATTCACGAAATAGTCATAGATTGTTGCGAGTTTGTCGTACATACTAATCTCCTCTTAGGGGTTGACAGTACGGGCAGAAATGGGTGCCTCTTTGACCAACAATGGTCTTGTTGACCGGCTGACCGCAGCGGGGACAAGGGTTGTTGGTCTGTTGATAGACCTGGAAATGGTTTTGGAAATCTCCTCCGCGGTAGACCCAGTCGATACTGGCGCCGTTAGCTTCGATTCCACGCGCCAGGGTGGATCTGATGGCATCCAATAGGCGGGTGGCATCCTGGAGATTGAGCGTTTCGCTGGATTGTAAGGGGTGGATACCTGCTGAAAAAAGGGATTCATCTGTATAAATGTTGCCCAGTCCCGCCAGGAAATGCTGATCCAGCAAAAGGGGTTTTATGGCTCGTTTTCTTTGCTGAAGCATTTCGTGAAATCTATTCGGTGTCAGTTTTGGATCATCCGGTTCTGGACCCAATGAAGAAAACAAAACGTTTGTGTCATTTACGAGCCAAACCCTGCCAAATTTCCGCGTGTCATTGAAGCTGAGACGCCAGCTGGAATCAAATTCAAGTATTAAGCGGTCGTGGGTCGAGACAGGCGACTCGGATGGTTCCATCCTCAGATCGCCGCTCATACGCAGGTGGACAACCAAGGTCGATTCAGAGAGTGTCAGAGCCAGGAACTTTGCTCTGCGTCCAATTTCGAGCACCGTCTGCCCTGGCAGTATCGCCTGGAAAGAATCCACATCCGGTTCTGCGAGGGTTCGGGACCAAAGCAGGCGGACGTTTTGAATGGTTTGTCCAATCAAAGAAGGAGCACCCCCGGTGCCCCGTCTTAAGTTTCTCGCAATGGTTTCAACTTCCGGAAGTTCAGGCACTTCGCTTACTCATTAAACATTGCCCCAACGCTTGTGCCTTCGTTCGCCCGTTTGATGACTTCTGCCAACAAAGGACCGATGCTGATGATGGTCAGCCGGTCGCCAAAAAACACTTGCTGTTCAGGAGTCATAGGGATTGTGTTGGTGGTGATGAACTGTTTCACAGGCAGGGCAGCCAGGCGTTCAGAGGCATTGGCGGAGAGGACGGGGTGAATAAACACCACGTAAACATCACGCGCGCCGTTTAATTTGGCCACTTGTACTGCCTGGACGATGGAGCCGCCGGTGTCGATTTCATCATCAATCAGCAAAACATCCCGCCCGTGCACATCACCAATCAGGTTCAGCGCCTGGGTGTGTTCCTTGTTGTCGATGCGGCGTTTTTCGATAAAGGCCAGGGGAATATTGAGCGCTTGCGCGTAACGTCTGCCAGTCTTGGCAAAACCAAGATCGGCAGTCAGTAGAACAGGATTGGTGAGGTTAGGTAATTTCCCGAGTAAGTATGGTTTCAGGATGTGGTAGGCGGAAAGTACATCGCCTGGGATGTCAAAGAAACCTTGGATCTGTCCAGCGTGAAGATCCATGGTAATGTAGCGGTCCGCGCCAGCTGTTTCCATCATTTGCGCAACCAATTTGGCAGTAATGGGAACCCGCGGCTGATCTTTGCGGTCTGAACGCCCATAGCACATGTAGGGAAATACCAATGTGATGCGTCCGGCTGAATCCAGTTTTAGGGTTTGCGCCAGGATCAGCAATTCCATCAGGTTGCGGTGAACCGGCATGGAGGTGGTTTGTATGATGTAACAATCCTGCCCACGCACTGAAGAGTGCAGTTTGACAAACAGGTTCTCGTTGGTGAATTCAATTATGTCACGGCCGCAAAGCTCCAACCCGAGGTTATCAGCAACCTCCTGGGCTAATTCAAGGGAAGCCGTTCCAGCAAAAAGGCGGATATTACCATAGAGTAAACTGTGCATCATCTTACCAGGGGTCATCTCTAATTGCATTCCTTTCAGCTTTTGATCCAATCTGATTTTAGTACGCTCATCACGTGGACGTCGATGTAACGTCCGTGTTTATATTCGGCCTGGCGTAAAGTACCTTCATAAACAAATCCGGCTTTCTCGTAAGCTCTCCTGCCTCTCGGGTTGGTGTCGTATACCCTCAGCCAGACGCGGTTCAGATTGAGTTCCTCAAAGGCATAGCGGCACATTGTACCCATTGCCTCAGTACCATGGCCCTTATTCCAATAATCTTTCTCACCGATCATGATCCCGATTTCAGCATAACGGACTTTCTCATTGATCCTAATGAAAGTTGTGTTTCCAATGACCACCCATTTGTCATCCTCGCCTTCAGGGTGAACTTCTATCACCAAAGTTTGTTCGTCAATCGGGCGTTTTTTCATCTCCTCGAACCAGCCTTCTTCTTCGACTGTCCCAATGGGCGCGTAAACTTCGAGGTTTTCGACGACTTCCGGGTCGTTGACCCAGCGCAGGAATTGCGGAATATCCGCTCGTTCGGCAGATCGGAGACGCAGGTTGTGACCGTAAATGTAAGGCATTGATACTCCTAAGGTTCCAGTCGGTTTGGACCTCTGAACAGGTAAACCGCATCGCGGATGGTGGGGAGGTTCAGCATGACCATCAAGAGCCGGCTCAAACCCAGCCCAAGACCGCCATGCGGCGGGCATCCATAGCGGAAGAAGTTCAGATAGTTCTGGATGGGTTCGAGTGTCAGACCCTTATCCAGTGCTTGTTGCGCCAGTTTTTCGTAGCGGTGTTCACGCTGAGCGCCAGTAGTGATTTCCAATCCCCGTCCCAGCAGGTCAAAGCTTTTGGTCAGGCTGGGGTTGTCTTCGTGGAGCATGTGATAGAAAGGCCGCACGGTGAAAGGCCAGTCCTTGACGAACACAAAGTCGTGATTGAAGGTTTGTTTGATGTATTCGCCGAGCGCGCGCTCCGCGCCGGGGTCGAGGTCTCCCTTGCGCTCAGGAGGCAGCTTGTAATCCATACCCCTCAGGATCTGATAGGCTTTCGCCATCGTCAGGCGCGGGAAGGGGACGGTGGGCACTTCAAAGTCGACATCGAAGTGCGCTTTGATGGCATCATGGAATTTCGCGTCGATTGCCTGGTAAACGTACGCGAGCCATTTTTCCGTGAAAGCCATCACGTCTTCGTGGCTGTCGATCCAGGAGATCTCAAAGTCCACGCCGGTGAATTCTGTCATATGGCGGGAGGTAAAAGAGGGGTCAGCCCGGAAGACTGGTCCGATTTCAAAAATGCGTTCAAATCCAGCCGCCTGCGCCATCTGCTTGTAGAACTGGGGGGACTGCGCCAGGTAGGCGATGCGATCAAAGTACTCCACTTTGAAGAGTTCCGCGCCGCTTTCGCTTGGTGTTCCCATGATCTTGGGAGAATGGACTTCAATGAAACCGTTTTCGATCCAATACTCGCGCATGGCTTGTTCGGCGCAGGTTTGGATTTCGAAGATCAGGCGATTTCGTTCCCGGCGGAGATCCAGGTAGCGCCATTCCATGCGATAGTCCTGGTCGGGTAGGGTATCCGCGAAGGGTTCGAATGGCAGGGGAAGTTCGGCGTTGTTTTCAACGGTCAGCGATTCAAGTTGAACTTCAATGCCACCAAGTTTGACGACCTCATTTTCGACCACTGTGCCAGTGATCGTCAATGCCGATTCGGTTCCCAGGGCAGAAATAGCTTCAGCCAGTCCGGGATTGCCTTTTTTCCAGTGAGCAATCTGGACCAGCCCGGTCCTGTCGCGCAGGATAAGGAACTGCATGCTTTTTTGGTCGCGCAGGGTCTGCAGCCAGCCCTTGAGGGTAACCTGCTGACCGATTTCTGTCTTCAGGTCTTTAATGAAAGTTCTTTCCATTGATCTTACTCCGATGATTCCAAAGTGTTATTTCGATTATACGCCAATAATTCGCGAACTGCTTCATTCGGGGAAATCGCGCGTTTTTGCGCTCGTTCAATCAGGGAGTCGACCAACTCTGATGGCACGTTCTGATTAAAGTCATTCAGCAAATTAGCGATCAGCTGGTGACGAATGTTTGCCCGGATAGCTGCCCGATCCTTCGCGTGCCATTGTCCGCTTTGGCGCAAGTAGGCCGAATGGTTCAGGAGGGCGTCAGTCAATTCCTTGATACCCTGGAATTCGCTGGCCACGGTCTTGAGGACCGGCGGGATCCAATCTGTTGAGGTGATCTCTTGTGTGGTGCTTTCTTGGAAATCTTCAAGGTGATGTTTTCCGTTAATGACACTCCTGTTATAACCCATTTCGACCATGTTCCTGAGGTGCGTGACGCTTTGGTCAGCTCCAGGACGATCTGCTTTATTGACCACCAGGATATCCGCGATCTCCAAAATCCCAGCCTTGATCGATTGGATGTCATCCCCTGTACCAGGGGTGTCCACCACGATGGTGGTATGCGCCAGGTTGACCACATCCACTTCAGATTGACCCGCGCCAACCGTCTCGATCAGGATGAAACCGTAACCGGCAGCATCAAAAACCTGGCTTAGGGCTTCGGTCTGTTCTGCCAGGCCGCCAAGAGCCCCCCGTGAAGCCATCGAACGAATAAAAATCTGTTTGTCGTCCTGCAAATCAAGCATGCGGACTCTATCGCCCAATAGTGCGCCGCCAGTGAAGGGGCTGGAAGGATCAACAGCAATGATGGCGACTTTCTTGTCGGGTTCGCGCCGACGCAACTCGCGCGCCAGTGCGTTCACGAGGGTGCTCTTTCCGGAACCAGGCGGACCAGTGATACCGATTTTCTGGGCAGTTCCGGTTTCGAGGAATAGTTCCTCAAGCGCGGCTATGCCAGCATCGGTTCGGTTCTCAACCTGGCTCAAAATGCGAGAAAGGGCAAGCCTGTTGCCCTTTCTCAGCGAGTCGATTAATTCAGAGGTCATACCTACGCTTTCGCTTTTACAGCTTCATGGATGTCTTTGCAAACTTCGCGCGTGTCTGTGCCCGGTCCATAAACCTTGTAGACACCCTGTTCGAGCAGGGTTTGGATATCGTCTTCCGGGATGATGCCTCCCAGAAATAGCACCACATCGGTCTGTCCGTTTTCATTTAGCTTGGCGATCACCTGGGGAACCAGCGCGTTGTGCGCGCCGGAGAGGATCGAAAGACCAACAACGTCCACATCCTCCTGCAAGGCGGCTTCGGCAATCATTTCGGGGGTCTGGCGCAAACCAGTATAAATGACTTCCATGCCATCATCCCGCAGTGCGCGTGCCACAACTTTGGCGCCCCGGTCGTGACCATCCAACCCGGGTTTGGCTATCAAAACGCGAATCTTTTTCTCGGTCATTGACTCTCCTTTTCGTTGTCGCTTAGATTATAACGCCTTCCAAGGGCTTTTTGGCGGTACTAATCTGCTTGCATTGGCTTACTTTGATACCTGCTAATTCCCTTGATCCGTAGAATTTCGCCGTAATACATGCGGTGATAATTTCCGCCGTCATATTGCTCATGGATGAAAGGCGCAAGGAATTGCTCCGGGTTGTAATCAGAGAAATAGATCTTTTTGCACTCTACGCTCAGTTCTGCCTCAGCAAAAGTCGGCGAGCTTACCAAATCCGACCCAATCGCAGTAAGCTTGGTTTTTGCCAGCTTATCCTCATCTCTCCCGGAACGTCTGCCAAGGTATCCCAGGTCCCTTCGGAAATCTTTTGGGAAGGCTGTCACGGTGAAGTTGTCGAACCGTTCCATGAATTCGTAGGTGAAGCGACTCGGTCGCACGACAACCAGTGCCACAGGCACGCTCCACATCGTCCCGAATAATCCCCAGCCGATGGTCATGCAGTTATATTCCCCTTTGGCAAAGTCACCGGACGTCAGCAATGCCATCTGGCGATCAAAAAGGTCGTGCGGTTGAACTGAAAACTCAAAAGGGTCGATTACATGTAGATCCATCTTTTCCTCCAAATATGTTTGTTCCCCTATTGTAACAAATAGGGCGGGTTGCCTGTTGTATAATTGCGAGCAGGTCTCCTATGTCAAAGCAAAGCAAGCAGCGTCTGAACCTGATCATCCGTTGGGGGGGCACAATCCTCTCCATCGGGATCATGATCTATCTCCTCAGCCGGGTCGGTTGGGGGGAAGCCTGGCAGACCATTCGCCAGCTGACAGCCTGGCGCATTTTGTTGGTTTTGGTTTTGGTCTTTGTCTCGCGCCTGGCGACTTTTGGACGGTGGTATACCCTGCTGAAGGATCAAACACCCACACTGAACAAGGCGGATACCCTCAAGCTTACTTTCGCGGGTCTTTTTGCCTCGAATGTGCTGCCCACCACCATTGGTGGGGATGTGTTAAGGCTGGCTGGAGCGGTCCGGCTTGGGCTCAGCACCAGCCTGGCGGCTGCTTCACTGGTGGTGGACCGCCTGGTCGGCATGACGGGAATGGCGCTGATGTTGCCTTTCTCGCTACCCAGCTTGAGCTCCTATCTGCGTTCACGCAATCTTGCTGCTCCGGTGGCAAGTATGGCAGTGCCACTGATTGACCGCCTGAAAAACGGGGTTCGGAAGGTGCTGCAAAACCTGCGCTTTTGGTCAAAACACCCCCTCATCCTGCTAAAAGCCCTCGGTTTCACGCTGATCCACCAGGCATCTATTTACCTGATCATCCGGATCCTGATCGAAGGGATGGGGGAGGCGCTCAGCTTTTGGCAGATCGCCGGCATCTGGAGCCTGACCTACTTTATCAGTCTTTTGCCCATCTCCATCAACGGACTGGGTTTGCAGGAAATCACCATCACCAATCTCTACACCTTGCTTGGTGGGCTTTCTCCTGCCACAAGCATCGCTCTGGCGCTAATTTTGCGCCTGGTCTGGCTGATTGGCAGTTTGCCTGGCGCCTTTTTTATTGGGGAAGTGCTGGCCGGTAAGTCCCCTGCCGAGGTGGAAGAGACTCTGCCTGAGGAAACGCTATGAATCCGGAAGAGATTAAAATATTTCTGCGTCATTGGTTGCTCTTGCTCGGCGCGGCTTGCGTTTGGTTTTTGTGGGAAAGCCGCTACACGCGCAATATCTGGTTCACGGCAATGGCTGGAATGGTACTGGTTTGTGCGATTTTGTTTTTCCTGACCTGGAAGCTTAAGCCAAATTTTGTTGAGATAATTCCATCTCCAATGAACGAAAAAAGTGCTTGGATAGCCTTCTCAATTATTGCGCTGGTATTGACTATTTTGTTCTTTACACAAAAGTTATATCTCTTTAGCTACGGCAGCGGCAGATACTCCTTTGCGGTGGGGTTTTCAGGTATCTTCGCGCTGCTCATCTCTCGCAAAGCAGGTTCTTCACCCTACCTTGACTTTGCAAAATGCTTGCTGGTGTTTGGGGTGCTTTACCGAGTGGCGGCATTTGTGCCTGAGATTCAAAGCGGACCTTTCGCGCTGGGCTGGTCCGAAGGCAGCCGTTTCTACAACGCCTCACTCTTCGCTTCCGAAAGCATGTATGGCTCCAGGCTCCCTCTGCCCGTGCTGCATCCGAGCCGCTACCTGATGCAAGCGCTGCCGTTTTTCGTTGGCATTCGCTCGATCCTCTTCCACCGCATCTGGCAGGTGGCGCTTTGGCTCGGGATGACGCTATGGGGCAGCTGGTTGATGGCAAAGCGCCTCAACAAATCTGCGACCGTTTCACTTCCATGGCTGACAGCCTTGTTCTTCCTTTTCTTTTTCCAGGGAGCGGTTTATTACCACCTGATGGTTTGCGTTGTGCTGGTTTTGCTGGGCTACAAACAGGACAAACCTCTGCGGACGATGATCTTTATTATGATTGCCTCCGCCTGGGCGGGCATCAGCAGGGTCAACTGGATGCCTGTGCCCGGCTTGATGGCAGTTTCGCTTTATCTACTTGAAACGCCCTTTGACGGCAAAAAATGGGCAAAATACCTGGTTTGGCCAGCCGTTTGGGTGATTGGTGGGTTTGCAGTTGCGTACATCGCCAAACAGGGTTACATCGCTATATCGGGTGAGGATCCAGCCCTGTTTGATTCTGCCTTTTCCTCTGCGCTGCTCTGGCGCAGGTTGTGGCCGAACGCGACATTCTTCCTGGGCATCGTGCCGGCGATCCTGCTGGTGATGCTACCGGGAGTGGCTCTGTTCTGGCTGAAATTCCGCGAAAAAAGTCTGCCTGCTTTTCATTGGCTGCAGTGGTTCGGATTGGCTGGCATCCTGGGGGTCTTCTTTGCCGGCGGATTGGTGGTCAGCGTGAAAATTGGGGGTGGGGGAGATCTTCACAACCTGGATGGTTTCCTGGTTTTTTGGGCTCTGATCGTGGGTACTATCCTGGCGATGCATTCAGGCCTGCCAAAACCAGAGCAAAAGGTTACAGAAAATCAAGTATGGCGATTTTGGCTGGCGATGGCGGTGATCATCCCGGTTTTCTTTGCCTTCATGCGTTCAGGAACCTGGTCTTTTGGCGCAGCCCGGTCCCAGGGAACTGAGCTGAGCGATTTGAAACGCGCTGTAGCAGTGCTTGAGGAAAATGGCGGGGAGGTACTCTTCATTTCAGAGCGCCAGCTGCTCACTTTTGGGGAACTTAACCTGCCGGTTGTGCCTGATTATGAAAAAGTCTTCCTGATGGAAATGGCGATGGGTAACAACATCGAATATCTGAGCCGCTTCCGCCAGAAGTTGGCAGATCATGATTTTGTGGCGATCATCAGCGATCCGCTCTCCACCAACATCCAGGGCAGCAACCGCGGCTTTGCGGATGAGAATAACGCCTGGGTGGAGCAAGTGGTGCTGCCGATGCTGGAGGAGTATGAAGGTGTGCTATCCTGGCGCAACGGCGAAATCAACCTGCTCGTTCCGCAAGGTGAAACAGAGTTAATCCAACTATTATTGGAATCCCAAATACCTGTGAATTAATTAGGCTTTTCTGGATCAACGACCTCTCGGATGGCGTAGGTCTTTTTGTCTTGCGATTCGTAATAGGTGCGCATGACCAGTTCGGCGATTAGTCCCAGCAGCACTGCCAGGAAACCCAAAATGAACATCATAATGCTGATCTGGAACCAGGGGGAACCTAAAACCGAGACTGCGGCAACTATCCGACGGATCGCTAGCCACAGGAAGAGCCCGAAACTGATCCCCATCAAGCCCAGCCCAACGCCACCAAAAAGGTAGATTGGTTTTTGCGAGAATTTCATCAGGAATTGCACGACGAACAGGTCCAAAATGACCTTGACTGTGCGTTCAAGTCCATAGTTTGCTTTGCCGTGTTTGCGCGGGTGATGATGTACCACCACTTCGCTGATCTTCCCGCCGGCTTCCTTGGCATAGACTGGAATAAAGCGGTGCATTTCCCCGTAAAGGTTGATGGAATCCAGGATTTCGCGCCGGTACGCCTTTAGCGTGCAGCCGTAGTCGTGCAAATGCACACCAGTGCTGGAGGAGATCAACCTGTTTGCCAAATGAGATGGGAGGTTGCGCGTCAGTTGGTTGTCCTGGCGGTTTTTGCGCCAGCCACTGACCACATCGAAGCCCTTATCCAGTTCTTCGAGCAGCAAGGGGATATCTGCCGGATCATTCTGCAAATCGGCATCCATCAGGATCACGACGTCGCCATCGGACTCGTTAATGCCGGCGCTGATGGCAGCGGTTTGCCCGTAGTTACGGCGGAAGACCACCATCCTCACCCGATCGGGTGCCTGGGCGTGCAGCTGGCGGATGACTTCGACGCTCGTGTCGCGGCTGCCGTCATCGACAAAAGTCACATCCCAGTCCATCTCAAGCGGTTGCATGGCTGCCTCGATCTGTTCAAACAGCTCAGGCAGGTTTTTTTCTTCGTTGTATACCGGCACGACAATCGAGAGTTTCATAGTTGCTCCAAACACAATAATTCCATGCCTGATTATAACGGATGGTGGGGCTTAGGCGATAAAGTCGGGTATAATTTTTTGGGATGAATACGAAGAATGAAGAAAGTGTCCTGGCAGGGCACAAACGCCCGGAAGATCCGGTAGATTTGGCATTGCGCCCTTCAGCCCTGGATGAGTTGATCGGGCAGGACCTGGTCAAGGAAAACCTGCGTATTCAAATCCAGGCAGCCAAACAGCGTGATGAAGCGCTGGAACATGTGCTTTTCCACGGACCTCCCGGTCTCGGCAAGACAACCCTGGCGCACATCCTCGCAACTGAAATGGGAGTCAACATCAAAGTTACTTCAGGACCTGCCATCGAACGGGCAGGCGACCTTGCAGCCATTCTGACCAATCTGCGCGCCGGCGACATCCTCTTTATTGATGAAGTGCATCGTTTGGGACGCATGGTGGAAGAGATCCTTTACCCCGCCATGGAAGATTACGCCCTGGATATCATCATTGGTAAGGGACCGTCCGCACGCTCGGTACGCCTGAAGCTGCCACGCTTCACCGTGGTCGGCGCCACCACCCGCCTGGCACTGCTCAGCGCGCCCCTCAGAGCGCGTTTTGGAGCAGTTTATCGCCTGGATTATTACGACTCCAAAGCACTTTCAGACATCGTGCGGCGGGGAGCCCGTTTGCTGAATGTTCCCTGCGAAGAAGATGGCATCCTCGAAATCGCCCGACGGGCACGCGGCACGCCCCGCATCGCCTTGCGTATGCTGCGTCGCGTGCGTGACTACGCCGAGGTCAGAGCCGGTGGTCATATTACCGCCCAGGTTGCTGAGGCTGGTTTGAGCATGATGAACATTGACGGAATCGGGCTGGATGAAATGGACCGCCGTATTCTTTTGACCATCATAGAGAAATACAACGGCGGACCAGTTGGCCTGAACACAATTTCTGCTTCGGTCAGCGAGGAGCCCGACACCATCATGGATGTGGTTGAGCCCTATTTGCTGCAGCTCGGCTTTATCGATCGCACTGCCCAGGGACGCGTGGCGACCAAAGCCGCGTACGATCACCTGGGGATAACGTTTGTACCCTCGACTGCGCAGCCTGACCTTTTCAACGGTGCAGCCTGACCCTTTTCCATGAAAACTGAAGATTTTTTCTACGATCTGCCTGCAGAATTTATCGCCCAGACTCCCGTTGAGCCGCGCGACCACTCGCGCTTGATGGTGCTTGAACGGGAAACAGGGCGCATCAGCCACCACCGTTTTTTTGAGATCGGACAGTTCCTGCGACCGGGCGACCTGCTGGTAGTCAACGAAACGCGCGTTTTTCCGGCAAGGTTCTACGGGCACAAATTGCCTGGTGGCGGCAAAGTTGAGATATTGCTGCTGAAGAAACTGGATGACCTCATCTGGGAATGTTTGGTGGGAGGCAGCGGCATGAAACCCGGCCGGCAGATCCAGATCACGGAGGGACCGGTTGCTGAGGTGGTCGAGGACCTGGGAGAATCGCGCCGGTTGGTACGCTTTACTGAGCCGATTGAAAGCGCCTTTGATCGGGCAGGGCATGTGCCCTTGCCGCCATATATCCACGCTTATCAGGGAGACCCGGAGCGCTACCAGACAATCTTCAACAAGACCCCTGGTTCTGCCGCGGCTCCTACCGCCGGGTTGCACTTTACGCCCGCTTTGCTCGAGAAACTACGGCAAAAAGGGGTGGGACTGGCCAAAATTGACCTGCACGTTGGTTTGGATACTTTTGCTCCAGTGACAGAGGAAGACCCGGAAACACATCACATCCACAAGGAATGGTGCGCAATCAGCGCGGAAACCGCCCAACTGATTAACCAAACCAGGCAAAATGGGGGCAGGGTGATTGCGGTTGGGACGACCACGGTGCGCACGCTCGAAAGCGCGGCTGCGCATAGCCAAAACGGATTACTGCAGGCGTGGCAAGGTGACACCAGCCTTTTCATTCTGCCGGGTTTTGAATTCAAAGCAATTGACGCCATGGTCACGAACTTTCACCTGCCAAAATCCACGTTGTTGATGCTGGTCAGTGCGTTTGCTGGCAGGGACACCATGCTCAATGCCTACGAGGTCGCCAAGCGGGAAGCTTACCGCTTCTTCTCCTTCGGAGACGCGATGCTTTTGCTCTGATCCAGGACTTTTACCTGATTCTTATATCCATCCGTTAAACTTATTCCTTGGAACATTAATTGCAACGTGTTTTCTGTTGCAAAGAAAACAAAAAATGAGGAAAAGCACACTATGATGCGATTTGATAAGTTTTCTGAGCGGGCTCAGGATGTGGCTGCCCGCGCCGCTGAGATTATTCAACGCTACGGTCACAACCAGATCGACTCAGAGCATATTCTTCTCGCTCTGATCGAACAACCGGAAGGCACCGTTTCCCAGTTGATTGAGATGGCAAACGCAGATCCCGGCGTAATTGCGGATCGCCTGGATGTGATCCTGCGTACCACGCCTAAAGCCAATATTTTTGGCGGTCCTTCCGGGCAGGTCTTCCTGACCCCACGGGTGAAGATGGTGGTGGACCTTGCCAAAACGGAAGCAAACCGCCTTGGCGATGAGTACATTTCAACTGAGCATCTCTTCCTTGCTGTGCTTTCAGAAAAGAACACGCAGCTGGCACGCTTGCTTGAGGAGTTTAACCTCACCCGGCAGGGCGTCTATGAGAACGTGCTTGAATTGCGGGGCACCAAGAAAGCCACCGGACGCAAGTTCGAGTCCCGTTACAAAACCCTAGAAAAATACTCACGCAATCTTACCCAGGCTGCCAAAGAAGGCAAGCTTGACCCTGTTTATGGACGTGAATCTGAGATCATGCGCGTCATCCAGGTCCTTTCCCGCCGTACCAAGAACAACCCGGTGTTGATTGGCGGTGCGGGCGTCGGAAAGACCGCCATCGTGGAAGGTCTGGCGCAAAAAATTGCCAACGACGATGTACCCGAAATTTTGGCGGAAAAGTTGGTTGTCTCGCTCGACCTTGGCGCGATGGTTGCCGGTACACGCTTCAGGGGAGAATTTGAGGAACGCCTTAAGAATACCATCGAAGAGATCCAGGAATCCGATGGAGAGGTTATCTTGTTCATCGATGAACTGCACACTGTGGTTGGAGCAGGGGCGGCACAGGGCGCCATGGATGCCTCGAACATGCTCAAGCCAGCTTTGGCGCGCGGTGATCTGCAGTGTATTGGCGCGACGACCAGCGATGAATATCATAAACACATCGAGAAGGATGCCGCTCTTGAACGCCGTTTTGCTCCGATCTATGTTGAAGAACCCAGCATTGAAGACACGGTCAAGATGCTAAAAAGCCTTCGTGACCGCTACGAAGCGCACCACAACGTGGTGCTCTCAGACCAGGCGCTTGAAGCAGCCTCGAAGCTCTCGGCGCGCTATATGACAGGCCGCAGATTGCCTGACAAAGCCATCGACCTGATGGACGAGGCGGCGGCAAAACTGCGCGTAGCCTTATATTCCATGCCGGATGATCTCAAGCAGGAAAAAAAGGAAATTGACCGCCTGACCGCCGAAGAAGAGCAGGCGGGGGTGGAACGCGATTATGAACGCGCTGTCAAACTAAAGGCTGAACGTTTGCGCTTGGAGGAAGAATTCAAGGCAAAACGCAGCGTTTGGGAGGCAGAGCATAAGCTGGATGACATTGTTGACGCGGACGATATCGCCGCTGTCATTCACCAGTGGACTGGCATCCCGGTGACCCAATTGCTCGAGTCGGAATCCCAAAAACTGCTCGAAATGGAAAACCGCCTGCACGACCGTATCGTCGGTCAGGATGAAGCTATCAAAGCCATTTCCGACGCCATCCGTCGCGGACGCTCCGGGCTGAAAGACCCCAATCGCCCCATTGGATCGTTCATCTTTATCGGACCTTCCGGCGTAGGCAAGACCGAGCTGGCAAAAGCCTTAGCCGAGTTCCTCTTTGACGACGAGGATGCCCTGGTGCGCGTGGACATGAGCGAATATCGCGAACAGCATACCGTTTCGCGGCTGTTTGGCGCGCCTCCCGGTTATATCGGATACGAAGAAGGCGGGCAGCTTACTGAAGCCGTGCGCCGCCGACCTTATCGGGTTGTGCTTTTCGATGAGATCGAGAAAGCCCATCCCGAGGTTTGGAACTCACTCTTGCAGATCCTCGACGACGGTCGCCTGACCGATGGTCAGGGGAGGGTGGTGGATTTCAAAAATACAGTCCTGATCATGACCAGCAACCTTGGCACGGAATTCGTCAAGAGCAGCGGTTCACTTGGATTCCTTGGTAAGGACCAGAGCGATGACGTCAAAGCCTCACACGAAAAGATCGAGAAAGCTCTCAAGGACGCTTTCCGACCTGAATTCCTCAACCGGATTGACGAGATCATTACCTTCTCAGCCCTGACCAAGGATGATGTGCTTGAAATCGTTGATCTTCAGATCAAAGAAATCGTTCAACGCACTGAAGAGTATGGCTTTGGATTGGTGGTGGATCAAACCGCCAAAGAATGGCTGGCGGATCAGGGTTACGATCCCTTATTGGGTGCCCGACCGCTAAAACGCGCTTTGCAGAAGTTTGTGGAGAGCCCCCTGGCAATCAAGCTGCTTGAAGGCGGTCTGCAACCAGGCGCGTCGGTTCACATTTTCCGCGAAGACGGTAAAGAAGGCTTGAGTTTTGAGACGATCGAGCAGCAGCAACCAGATTTGGGGATTGAGTAATTTTGTATTGAGGAGCGGTTTGAAAACCAAACCGCTCTTCTTTTGACCTAAACTGACCATGACAGAACAAACACAGACCATCCTCACCCTGCTGCGCGAAGTTCCACTCTTCAGTGGACTGACTATTGAGGAGTTGGAGCAACTGACCGAAGAGTTCGTCATGGTGGTGCTTCCAAAAGATGAGGTGCTTTATCGGGTCAAAGAAACTACCGATGGGCTTTTTGTGATTGATTCAGGGCAGCTCGCGCTGCTGGATGAAGAAGGGAAGCAACAAGATGTCCTAAAACGCGCTGAAGTCATTGGTGCTGAAGCCCTGAACTACCTCCCGGTTCGTGAGGAATCAGCGGTGGCAATTACGGATGCCCAGGTCTACTTCCTCCCTAACAAACAAATTCGAGCCTTATATGACGGCGTTCCTGCCTTCAAAGAAACGGCGTCGGTACTTTTTAACAGTGTTCGCCTGGCTTCCAATGTTCCAATGACTTGGCTTGAACCAGGTGAAAAGATTCACCTGATGGCACGCAAACACCCGATTTTTCTCTTGTTTCGCTCCATTCCCCCCCTGGTTGCTTTCGCTGCTGTTTGGCTTCTAATGGTTTTTCTTAGCTCAAGGCATGCTTTTTGGTCACTTGCGGGTTTGGTCACAGGTTTTCTTTTCTGCCTACTATGGCTGGTCTGGAACATTAATAACTGGGCAAATGATTTCTACCTGATCACATCCCGGCGAATGGTTTGGGTGGAACACGTCGTTGGATTTTATGAAAGCCGCCAGGAGGCTCCGCTCAGTACGCTGATCTCAGTGGGCATAAAAACCACCCAGCTTGGAGTGTTTTTGGGATATTCAAACGTTATCGTTCGCACATACATAGGCGATATTCGTTTTGAACGCGTTGCCCATGCCCGCACGATTGGTAAGTTGATCGAGACCAACTGGGCACGCGGAAAGCGCACTGACCTGGAGCTTGACGCCCGTGAGATTCGCAAGGCACTGCGCCAGAAATTTGGCAAAGAAGCCGAGGATATAACCGCCAAAGACCTGCAGGTTGAGCTGGGCGCGGTTGAGCAAGCGCCCAAAGAAATCAATTTCTTTCAGTGGTTGTTCGCTGATTTTGTGCGGATTCGGCATGAGGTCGGTGGCACGATCACCTATCGAAAACACTGGCTTATTTTGCTTCAGAAGATCCTTTTGCCGATCATGGTGCTGATATTATCCATTATCTTCTTAGTCGCGATCATAACCCGCAACCTGACACAAGTAGACTACACGATGGGCCTGGTTGCCGGTTATTTCCTGGTCTTTGCCGCTGCAGGGGCTCTGGTTTATCAGTATGTTGACTGGCGCAACGACCTCTTCCAGCTGACCCCAAACCAGGTGATTGACCTTGACCGAAAACCATTCGGTCGCGAATCTCGGCGTTCTGCCCCCCTGGAGAACATCCTGAGCATTGAGTACGAACGACGCGGGCTGATCCCCATGCTGTTTAATTATGGTACGGTCTACATCACGATCGGTAACACCCAATTAACCTTCAATGACGTCTATCAGCCATCGATTGTGCAGCAGGATATCTTTACCAGGATGGGAAAGCATGCCCAGGAACGCGACGAACGCACAACAATGCTCGAGCGGGAACGGGTTGCCCAGTGGTTCAAAGTCTTCCAGGAAGAGGCTGAACAGGGTTTGACCATTCAGCCCCAATCCGAACCTACGCGTCCGATAACGATGGAACCTACAAAGTAAGCGCGTATCGACCTCGTGGGCTAAACTTCCAGCTCTTCATTGAGGAACAAACTCTCCTAATTCTCCTTGTCAATCTGTTTGAATCCGATGTTGCCTTAAGGTAAAATTATGAAAATACTGGATGGAGATTTATGGCAATTATAGACATTGTGACCTTCCCTGATCCTTTTCTAAAGCTCAAAGCAAAGCAGGTCACCAAATTTGATACTGAACTGCAGACACTGGTCGACAACATGTTTGAGACCATGCGAGCTGCCCCCGGCGTGGGATTGGCAGCGCCTCAAATTGGCGAATCTTTGCGCCTGGTGGTGGTGGAATATACCGAGGATGAGGACGAAAACGCCAAACCGAAAAAGTATGTCCTGGTCAATCCGGAGATCGTCAAACGCTCCGAGGAAATGATCACTGATATTGAAGGTTGCCTTTCCTTGCCTGGTTTGGCTGGTCGGGTTGAGCGACACGAAGCGGTGACGGTCAAGGCCAAAAATCGCTTTGGCAAGCCGCTCAAAATCGAGGCCGAAGGTTGGCTGGCGCGCATCTTCCAGCACGAGATCGATCACCTCGAGGGGGTGCTCTACATTGACCGGGCTGAAGAAGTTTTTGAACCAACTCCTGAGGAAGCAGAACAGATCAAGGATTAATGTACCTCACCCGGCTATCGCTGACGAACTACCGCATTTTCTCCCGCCTGGAACTGGATTTTCCCAGGCGGGTGATTTTGTTTACCGGTGACAATGCCCAGGGGAAAACATCCATCCTCGAGGCGGTGGCTTACCTGGCTAACTTTGGCTCTTTCTCGGCTGCCAATGACCGTCAGCTAATGAATTTTACTGCTCCCATCGAGCCAATCATGGTTGCCCGCATCCTGGGAGAATTCGAACGCGAAGGTCGTCGCCATACGATCGAAGTTCGCCTGATTCAAGATGGGGCTTCCAATCCTGCCAGCACTCGCTTTTCCAAGCAAGTACTGCTTGACGGGGTGAAGAAACGCATTGGTGACGTCTATGGTCAGTTCAACGCGGTCACCTTTTTGCCCCAGATGTCGCGTGTCATTGAAGGAGCTCCCGCCGACAGGCGCCAGTACTTCGATGAAATTCTCTCGCAAGTAGAACCGGGTTATTCCCGACACCTTTCTGCTTATTCCAAGGCTCTCACCCAACGAAATGCTCTGCTGAAGACCCTGGCAGAAATTGGTGGGGATAAGAACCAACTTGAGCCCTGGGATGATTTACTCGCCAGGCACGGTGCTTCAATTATGCACGCCCGCGTCCTTGCCCTGGCCGCGCTTGAAAAACAGGCAATCCCCATCCATCAACGGCTGACACGCGATCTCGAGATTCTCCAGTTTCATTACCAGCCCTCATTCGAGCCGCTCAAAAAGCCATCGGGGCAGATGGTGCTGCCTGTGCAGACAACCCTGGATCGGACTGGGATCAGTTCGGATGAACTTGAGCGCGGTTTGCTGGCAGCCTTGAAGCAAAGTTGCCACGCAGATATCCAACGCGGGCAGACCAGCCTCGGTCCACATCGCGATGAAGTTCGTCTCCTGAGCAACCAAATTGACCTGGGAGACTATGGCTCACGTGGGCAAACCCGCACCGCCTTGCTGACTCTCAAGTTCGCTGAGGTGGCGTGGATGAAGCAGCGCACAGGAGAATGGCCGGTTTTGCTGCTGGATGAGATTATGGCGGAGCTCGATCCGCAGCGGCGGAAAGATCTGCTTTCCGTGGTTGGGCAAGTTGAACAGGCCTTTCTCACCGCCACGGACCTCGACATGTTCACGCCGGAGTTTGTGCATGAGCATGAGGTCTGGCAGGTGAACCAGGGTATCGTCTCACGATCATGAAAAACAAAGAATTTGCCAGGCTGCTTTTACCCCGCGTGCTGATATTTTTGGTCCTGGCAATGAATCTCCAGTGCGCTCTAACTTACATATTCAACCCCCTGCCTTACGTGGCGCCGTTCGAACTCAGCGGGGAGCCCGGGCGGGCGGCCGTCATCGGGATTGGCATCCTTTTCGTGATGTGGCAGGTGCCTTACGTGTTTGCCCTCGTCCACCCCTTGCGCAAACACCGCTCTTTGGTTGAAGCAGTGATAATGCAGGCGATCGGACTGGTGGGTGAAACCCTGCTTCTGCGCTCCATACCTTTGGCGCATTCTACATTGAGGGCGTCTATTTTGCGGTTCGTCATTTTTGACGCGGGCGGTTTACTTTTGTTAATTGTAGCCGCTGCATACACCTTCCGAATTGTGAAATCTGAATTAGGAGAATCCTATGTTGACTGACCTGCTACTAAAAAGCCGATCCTACCGTCGATTTGATCAATCTGTCAGGATATCCGAAGCTACGCTCCGCGAGATAATCGATGCCACCCGCTTCTGTCCCTCAGCAGCTAATCGTCAACTGCTGAAGTATCGCCTGGTATGTGAAGAGAATGAAACGGAACAGGTTTTTAACTGTTTGAAGTTTGCTGCCTATCTGCTCGAATGGTCAGGACCAGCTGTTGGCGAAAGACCAACGGCTTACATCGTCGTTCTCGGCGATGAAGCCATCAGTAAATTTTCAGAAGTGGATGCTGGAATTGCGATGCAGACCATTCTGCTGCGTGCCACGGAGTTGGGGTTCGGCGGGTGCATCCTGGCGTCTGTCCAGCGTGAAAAATTGCGTGAGATCCTGGCTTTGGATGAGCGATTTCCGATTGCTTACGTGATCGCGTTAGGGAAACCCGGTGAAACAAGTCTTATAGAACCAATTGGGCAGGATGGCGACATCAAATACTACCGCGACGCGGACGGCGTGCATCATGTTCCCAAAAGGAGCCTTGACGACTTGCTTGTATAGGTCATTTTGCATGTTGGTCCCTCTGTAACGAAGCTCCCACACAAATAGCCTGAGGTCTAAAGATCAGTTGGCGTTGGGTTTCGTTTTCAACCTTGAATGCCCAACCATTTGCAGTCGGTTGGATTGCCCGGATTGTTAGTCCGACTGGTGCCTGGAAACCCCCGCTGATGGGGATCACACCACAATTCATCAGGACCACTTCGCTTTCGCCTGCAGGGATCTTGATATTATCATTGCGAATCATCAGAGAAGGTGTTCCTGAACCTGCCAGGCACTGTGCGTAAGCATCAAAAGTCTGCTTGTTCCGGCTTAGATTGACTACTGAGATCACCCAGTCATTGCCAACAAGCCGTGATTCTGTTATCACGAGATCTGGTGATTTGGTCACATCAAATCCTCCACCTACAACCTTACCTGCAATTTGGCAGCCAAGTTTGAGGTTGGAAACACCTTTTCCTTCGATGATCTGTTCAGTGTGTGTGGTATGAACTTTTCCTTCAAAACCAACAAGACAATTTGCATAAACCGTAACTGTTTTTTGGGCTTTTGTTTGATTGCGGAGAGTGATCTGCCAGCTATTTTTCGCAGGTTGGCTGGCAACCAGATCCATATCCTCATCGATCAAATAACCACCTGAGATAGCCAAACCTTTAACGCTATCACACGAAACCGCAAAGGTTTGCGTTTTACCTGAATCAAGCTTGAAATCCTCTTTTTTCTGGATGGTTTCGAGGGCTGCCTGAGTGGGCGTGGGGGTTAAGGTCTTCGTCGGTGTGACGGTTGCTGTTGCTGTCGTGGTGGCGGTTGGTGTGGGCGAGGCTGTTGCAGTTGCAGTCGGGGTAGCGCTGGGTGTGAAAGTCGGTGTAACGGTTGCAGTTGCAGTCGGGGTGGCGGTTGGTGTGAAAGTCGGTGTAACGGTTGCAGTTGCAGTCGCGGTGGCGGTTGGTGTGAAAGTCGGTGTTGCGGTTGCAGTTGCAGTCGGGGTGGCTGTGTTGGTGGCAGTCGGTCCAGGGATCCGAATAGTGTAGTGCAGTTCCGGTCCGATCAGACTGCCTTTGTCTGACTGGATTTGCCAGTAACCGGTGTATTCTCCCTGGTAACTTGGCGCAAACAACTCCAGCGAGATGTCAAGCGTACTGCCGGCACTAACCTTAGGCAAAAGTGTGGGGGAGTTGCCGCCCATCAGGCTGCCGCGAACAAAGACAAGTTTATAGTTCTCCCAGGCACAAGTGCCGTTGTTTTGCACTCGCCAGGTTTTGGTGAATTGCTGGCCAGGTTTCAGGATGGTTCCATCCGGAATGCTCAAGTCCTGGATTAAGACAGCGGACATGGTGCATGCGGGTGGTGTGGTCGTCCCGGTGGGAGTTGCTGCCGGAGTTGGGGTAATCAGGGTTGGAGTGGGCGGGATTTCCTGCTCGCTCATAATTTTCACCAAAACAGCCACCTGAGCGGTTGCGGCGGGAGTATCCCCACGCTGATAGAGTTTGACCTCAATCATGGTCGGACCTTCTTTGGTCGGGATCCAAGGCTGCAGAACCAATCCAAAGGTGCCGGGGTTGGTGTCGGGCGTGTCGAGGCGGGTGA
This sequence comes from Anaerolineaceae bacterium, assembly GCA_036825115.1. Classification (GTDB taxonomy): domain Bacteria; phylum Chloroflexota; class Anaerolineae; order Anaerolineales; family Anaerolineaceae; genus Mesolinea. Next base: position 25,811 of record DAISYV010000011.1, read on the forward strand.
GTTCACCGTTAATGTACAACTCAATCCGGGACCAATTCCCTTCGGGTTTGATTTGGGAAGTGACCTGGTACTCCAGAAATGCTGGGATTGATTGCCCGGATATCGGGTTAAGGATAGCAACGCTGGCATTGCTTCTCGGCAAATTACAGGCAAGTAAACCGACCGCGAGGAGCAAAAAAGCGGCGATTAGGATGATAATGGTGCGTTTTTTCATAATAACCTTTCATAGCGTAATAACACCTGCATTAATGACGAATTATGCGCCATGAAGTTCCCCACTCAGGTCAACCGGTAAGCCGTATTCTGTCTTGGATGCGCATCTATCTCGGCAAACTGTCGCCAACTTGCTCATGCGGTCTACCCGGAGATCAATTGAGCCGAGCAGGCTCTTTCTCCTGTTTGACCTTGCACCGGATGGGGGTTGCCTGGCCGCGTTTGTTACCAAAGCGCCGGTGGTCTCTTACACCACCTTTTCACCCTTACTCTTACGAGCGGTATGTCTCTGTGGCCCGATCCACGATCTTACGACCATCCAGGGGTTACCTGGCATCCTGCTCTGCGGTGTACGGACTTTCCTCACAATTAAGCGCGCGCACCTGGCTGACCTGAGTAGGTTAAGAATAGCGGATGGAGGAGTAAAAGTCAAACGGGATAGTTTGGGTTGCAGGATGCCTGACCTCCACATTGGTTGGAAATGGGGTGTTTGTTATTCGGAAAATTTCCCTGGCAGGGGAGATGCACGCATCGCCCGGAAAGTTATTTGGAATAACGCGGTGTGAGTAAAGATTACATCATACATGATAGGATCAGGCCTCTGTGCCTGACCCGGGTAACCAAAGGGGGGTTACTATTACTCAGTAAGGCGCGGCATCCCGCGCTCGGCCAGGACACCGGCGCGATTAAATCGGTAGTGGCGACGCATGTGTCGCCTCTATGGAAGTCATTAATGCTAGCAAATAAGGGCGCCATCAAAGGTAAGTTCCCGATGTCAGGTTGCCCAGTTCAACCTGACCTACGGCTGCTGTGGTCAACTATGAACTTAAGCCTTCATTTTTTTGGCAATGCAAACTTTCGCCTTAACCATTTCTCGAATTCAACGATTATATAAGCCGCGATGCTGACTGCCAGGATAGAAAGCCAGAGTTCCAAGCTAATAGGCGCGCTTTGGAAGAGGTTGTTCATGAACGGAGCATACGTGAACAATAATTGAATCAAAATCATCGCAACTCCACCAGCAACTGCCCATGGATTGGAGAAAAATCCCAGTTGGAATGGTGAACGGGTGAGAGAGCGAGCGTTGAAAAGATAAAACAGCTCAACAATGATAACTACGTTAACCACCACCGTACGGGCTTCCGCTAAGGACGCGCCACCATCCAGCACACGATTGAATAATCCGAACGCTCCAGCCAGAATAAAGAGGCTTACCAACACGACGCGCCAAATTACCATGCCGCTGAGGATAGGAGCATTTGGATCGCGCGGCTTGCGGCGCATCAAATCCGGTTCTTTGGGTTCCAGAGCCAGGGTCATGCCCAAAATACTTGCCGCAACCATGTTGATCCAAAGGAGTTGAATAGGCAGGATTGGGAGAACCGCGCCAGTAACAATTGCTGCGAGTAATACCATTCCCGATCCAAGATTTGTAGGCAATGTCCAGGCAATGAACTTGGTCAGATTATCAAAAACGCCACGACCTTCCTCAACCGCGGCTTCAATTGAGACAAAGTTATCATCGGTCAGGATCATGTCGGCTGCTTCCTTGGAAACATCTGTCCCGGTTATGCCCATCGCGACGCCAATGTTGGCTTGTTTCAGTGCAGGGGCATCGTTTACTCCATCTCCTGTCATTGCGACAACATGCCCATGTGCCTGGAGAGCTTCCACCAGGCGCAATTTTTGTTCGGGAGCAACCCGGGCAAAAATGTTCGTTTTTTCTGCTTTCTCAATCAATTCCTGGTCAGACAACCCTGAAAGTTCTGAGCCCGTTATCACTGCGCCGCAATCCTCCTGGCAAAGACCAATTTGCTGCCCGATTGCAGCAGCGGTCAGAGCGTGATCGCCTGTAATCATCTTGACAGTTATGCCGGCTTGTTGAGCGGCGCGAATGGCATCTAGAACTTCCGGCCGTGGCGGATCCATCATGCCTTGCAAGCCTAAAAGGGTCAGGTTGGTAATGTCTTCAAAGTCAACCTTATTTGCTAAAGGTTTTTGAAGACGCGCGAAAGCCAAAACTCTTAAACCCTTGGACGCCATCATGTCAAGGGACTGGTGAAACTTATCCTGGTCACAGGCAGTTACCTCGCCAGAAGGAAGCATCACCCCACTGCAACGGTTGAGGATCACCTCGGCAGCACCCTTTACGTAAATGGTGTCGTCCTCGTGCAGCGTAGCCATAAATTGATGTTGTGAATCAAAAGGTATGGAATCAATTCGCCTGGGGAACCCATCCGTTTCAAAGTTTGGCAACGCTTTTCTGCTTGAGACGATCAGGGCGCCTTCGGTTGGGTCACCCTGAATGGTCCAGCGACCTTCTGATTCCACAAGTTGGCTGTCATTACAAAGCAATCCCGCTTTGAGCGTTTCCAAAACAGCGGCGTCACTTCTCCAATCGCCAGATATTTCCCCCTCCGGTTGATAACCGCTGCCGCTTACATTGTAAAAGCCACCCAGCGTGAATATTTCCTGCACGGTCATTTGGTTTTGAGTTAGTGTGCCTGTCTTATCAGACGCGATCACCGTCGTCGAACCAAGGGTTTCGACTGCAGGCAGGTTGCGGATAATGGCACGGCGCTTCGCCATGCGCGATACACCAATAGCCAGGGTAACCGTCATCGCGGCAGGCAGACCTTCTGGGATAGCGCCAACTGCCAACGCAATTGCCACCATTAAAGTGTCTACTGGAGGCTGACCTCTAAGGAATTCGATTCCAAAAGTAATTGCAGAGAGCGTGAGGATGGCAACCAACAGTATTTTGCTGAATTGACCGATTTTTTGAGTGAGAGGGGTTTCCAACTCCGTTGCGCTGGATATAAGCTGTGAAATGCGCCCGACCTCGCTGCGGTCACCAGTAGCGATGACCACGCCTGTTGCAGTACCATAAGTGACCAAAGTTGAAGCGTAGGCCATGTTGCGGCGTTCAGCCAATACCGCATCGTGGAGTGCTAAAATGGTTGCGTCCTTTTCTACAGGCATAGATTCGCCCGTGAGAGCAGCTTCAGTTATCTGCAAATCGCGGGAGGTCAGCAGCCTGAGATCGGCTGGCACACGTGAACCTGCCTGTAATAGGACAATATCACCAGGAACCAGCTGGGATGCGTCGAGCCCCACCACCTTTCTGCTGCGAATAACGGAAGCCTCAGTAGTCATCGTTTTTGCCAGTGCAGCAATGGATTGTTCAGATCGTGTTTCCTGGATGAACCCAATAAACGAGTTAATCAAGACCACTCCAAAAATCACTAAAGCGTCCGTCGGATCTTTTAACACCGCCGTGATAATGCTTGCAACCAGCAAAATGATCACCAGGGGATTATTGAATTGAAGCAAAAAACGGGTCAGAGGGCTTTTGCCCTTCTTTGGAGTCAGCACATTAAGGCCTAAACGTTCCTGCCGGTGTTTGACCTCAAAAATATCCAATCCCTGCTGCGAATCGGTATCGAGAATATCCAATATTTCTTCAGTAGAAATATGGTGCCAGTGTTTGCTCAGAATTGTATCCATTTTTTCCTCTTTCTTTCCATATGCACAACAATTATTTCAAAATGTACAAATAATTTCCAATCTTTTATGGGGAAAAACCGCAATTTGTACAACCTATTCTGCCGTTTAGGTTGTACAAATACCAGATTTCCCCCCTTTTTCTTGCATAACGACTTGCCAAAGCAGTTTGTTTGCGCCAACAACTTTTCGGTTTTTAAGCTGTGAGCCGATACAGTTGGGCAAAAACCCAAATGAAAATCAGTCTATTATGTCTTTGTTATGTCTGCTTAAGGTTGCCAATGAACGAATTTTTTAGTCCATAGCATATGGAAATATGGGCTTTGCAAATCCCGTCTTTAATGCGCTCTGAAAAAAATCGCACAGTGTTGGACAAGGATTCTTTGGTTTTCTACGACCAATTACTGGACAAATCTGGGATTTATTGTAAAATAGTCTTTTGCAAGTATAGAGGAATTATTTTTGGAGGAAGAAGTTGGCAAATATTAAGTCTCAGATCAAACGAAACAAGCAAAACCAGGCTGCACGCCTGCGCAATCGCGTCTACCGCGGCTCAGCCCGCACTTTCCTGCGCAAAGCCCTGTCCGCTATCCGGACCGAAGACGCTGAAAAGTCCCAGGTTGAAGTGGTCAATGCGATCCGTGCTTTGGATAAGGCTGCCGCGAAGGGTGTCATTCACAAGAACAATGCCGCGCGCCGCAAGTCTCGCTTGATGGCCCGCTATAACAGCTTAGAAAAGTAAACGTATTTTTTATCACACACCGAGGCTCCCTTACCAATTGGTGGGGAACCTCTTTTTTTGTTTAAGCGATTAACATATCCGCTTGGGGAATGCTGGAAAGCACACAACACTGCTAAACTCCCATCCTCGATGTTATAATCGCCCAAGACTAATTGTGAGATGACCATGTTTGATGATGTAAAACACCAACTAACCCAGATAATTGACGCATTCTGCCAAGCAAGGGGACTTCCCACTGGCAAAATGGAGTTCCGCAATATTCCCTTTAGCGGTGAATGGGGCATCGCCGCGCCGCTTTTCCCTTTGGCAGCAGCAGACCCCGACAAAACCGTTCCGGTGCCCAAGAGGGCCCAGGAATTTGCGGAAATCCTGAAAACCCAGGTCGCAGGTTTGCCTGGTTTCTCCCGCGTTGAAGCTGTCAAAGGCTACCTGAACTTGTACTTCGAGCCCCATCAGTATGCTGAACGTGTGGTGAGCACAGTCCTGGAGCAGGGTAAGTCTTTTGGCTCACAGGTGCAGCAAGGCAAGCAAGTGATGGTGGAATATTCTAACCCGAACACTCACAAACCGCTGCATGTCGGTCACCTGCGGAATGTGATTTTGGGCGGCTCGGTCTGCAACATTCTCGAAGCAAGCGGCAAGAAAGTTATTCGCGCCAACTATATCGGAGACATTGGCCTTCACGTGATCAAGTGGATGTGCAACTACCAAATGTACCATTCCGGCGAGCAGCCTGGCAAGGATACGATGCGCTGGATGGCTGATCTCTATGCCGAGGCAGACAAACGCTTTGTGAGCGAGCCCGAGTTCGAAGCTGCGGTGAGAGCTTATTTCGGTCGCTGGGATGCCGGCGAGCAGCACCTCAAAGAGCTCTGGAAGCAAACCCGCGACTGGTCGATGGAAGGTTTTGACCAGGTTTACGGGTTACTGGGAGAGCACTTTGACCGGATCTACTTCGAAAGCGAAGTGGAAGAACCCGGCAAAGATCTGATCGACCAGCTGATTGAAAGCGGCTTGGCTGAGGACGGTCGCCCGGAAAATCCGGTCATTATTGACCTGGATAAAAAGCTGGGAACCAAAGAAGAATACCGGGTGGTGGTCATTTTGCGCTCCGATGGCACATCTCTGTACGCCACCAAGGAAATCCCCCTGGCAATCATGAAATTCCAGGAATACGAGCTCGATCAATCCATCTACGTGATCGATGTGCGTCAGTCGCTTCACATGAAGCAAATGAGCAAGGTGATGGAGCTGATGGGCTACCCATGGGCTGATCGTATGCGGCACCTCGCCTATGAGATCGTCAATCTACCGGGGAATGTGACCATGTCTTCGCGGGATGGCACAGTCGTGCTGTTGGATGACCTGATCCGTGAAGCCACGCAACGCGCACTTGAAGTCGTGAGGGAGAAAAACCCAGCCCTGGACGCAGAAGCGATGCTGGATGTGGCGGAGAAAGTTGCCCTGGGAGCCATCAAGTACCCGATGATCGCACGCGAAAACACCAAGATCGTGACCTTCGATTGGGACACCGCGCTTGACTTCAATGGGCAATCCGCGCCGTACATCCAGTATGCGGTAGTGCGTGCCAACAGCATTCTGCGCCGCCTTAACGAGCCTGCTCCCAGCCAGGCATCTTTCAGCCACGAGTTGCTGCCGGTGGAAGTCAATCTGATCGAAAAGATTTCGCAACTTCCTGAGGTGGTGCACAAAGCAGCCGCTGAGTTTAAGCCATCACTGGTTGCTACTTACGCCTTCGAGCTGGCACAATCATTCAACGATTTTTACACTCAATGCCCGGTCCTATCAGCTGAAGGTTTGACCCGGCTTTCCCGACTGGTGCTTGTACAGGCAGCCAAGGTTGCCCTTGAGAATGCGTTATCTTTACTTGGAATTCAGTCACCGCAAGTGATGTGATGTAGAATAAGAACAATCAAAATCAAAAGGAGAAACATATGAG
>DAISYV010000012.1:0-31933 GCA_036825115.1 Anaerolineaceae bacterium
GCCCCTGTGCTTTCTGCAGGCATTCTCAACACGTCTGCCTTTCTCTGTCAGCGCAAACCGGGGTTACTACTCCGTGCCTTTATTCTAACATATTTTGTTGTTGATGGATTACTTATCCATCGTTTTCACCTGGTCTTCCCAGCGGTGCCAGCCTTCAAAACGTTCCTTGATGATCTGTTTTCCTTCACCTGGATGCGGCAAACCCATCAATTCAAGATCCGCGTCCACCATGATCCGCACGAGTTCGTGGAACTTGACTTTCGGCGACCATCCGATCTTCTCTTTGGCTTTGCTGGGGTCAGCTAACAGGTAATCCACTTCTGTCGGGCGGAAGTAGCGCGGATCAATTTCCACATACTTTGTCCAGTCCATATCCGCGTAGCCAAAAGATTCATCCAGGAAGTCTCTCACGGAGTGCGACTCACCTGTTCCGATTACGTAATCATCCGGTTGGTCCTGTTGCAGCAGCATGTGCATCGCCTCAACGAACTCCGGCGCGTAGCCCCAGTCGCGTTTGGCATCCAGATTGCCCAGAAATAGTTTTTCCTGTTTGCCGGCAATAATTGCAGCCAGTGCCCGCGTAATTTTTCGAGTTACAAAAGTTTCACCGCGTCTGGGGGACTCGTGATTGAACAAAATACCATTTACGGTGTACATATCGTACCCATCGCGATAGTTCTCGACCATCCAGTAGGCGTAAAGCTTTGCGGCTGCATACGGGCTCTGGGGGTGAAATGGAGTTTTCTCAGACTGAGGAGGAGTGGCAGAGCCAAACAATTCGCTGGTCGATGCCTGGTAGAAGCGTGTGCCCTTGCCAAGCCGGCGCACTGCCTCGAGCATGCGCGTGGTGCCCAAACCTGTCACATCGGCGGTGTATTCGGGCATATCAAACGAAACCCGCACGTGGCTTTGTGCCGCCAGGTGATAGATCTCATCTGGTTTGGTGTCATAAATTACATCGCTAAGGCTTCCGGTTGCACCCATATCGCCATAATGCAAAAATAGCCTCGCGCTGCCATCCACAATGTGGGGGTCCTTGTAAAGGTGGTCGATGCGTTTCGTATTGAAGGTGCTTGCCCGGCGGATAATGCCATGCACCTCGTATCCTTTGGTCAGTAGTAGTTCTGCCAGATAAGATCCATCCTGACCGGTGATGCCTGTGATAATCGCTTTTCTCATGTGCTACCTCGATCTAATATTGAACAGATAGTATACCGCAGCTGGGTTAATACAATCGAAACTCACTCTTCTCTTCCTCAAACACCAGCGGGTCAAGCACATGGGTGGTTGGCACAAAATTCATAAAGCCCCGTGTGATCACTAGACTATCGGTCTTTGCCCCACCTGGGAAGAAGCTGACCCCTTCCAATACCGCCTTGGATGTAGTCATGATCGGCGTAACGGCAGTTGCGCAGAAAATCAGGTCATCAGCTGGTGCCAGGTCGTTCTCAGTATAAACTTCTCCCAGTCTGACACCCATCCTTTCCAACCGCTCTTTATCTGCCGCATTCTTGGGTTTCCAGATAGCCTGCATCCTGCCACCCAGCAGTTTAATTGCAGCCGCAGAAATCACACCTTCCGGCGCTGCACCGATGCCCATCACAGCATGTACTCCTGCACCCTTGAAACAGCTGAAAACGCTCGGCATCAAATCTCCATCCATGATCAGCCGCACCCTTGCTCCGGTGGAACGCAATCTCTTAATCAAGTCTTCGTTGCGCGGACGGTCGAGCACCGTGATGGTGAGCTCACGGTAATCCCGCCGCTTGAGAGCTTTCGCCAATCTTCGGACGTTTTCTTCTGGCGCAAGACGAATGTCCACATAATCGGCCGCATCCTTCCCCACGCAAAGTTTGTCCATGTAGGTATCGGAAGCCTGGATCAATCCTCCCGATGGCGCAGCAGCCAGCACGCACACTGCTCCTGAATTCAGATTGGCGGTGGCATTGGTGTTTTCAAGCGGATCCACCGCTATGTCGATCTTGACATCTCCATCCCCAAGGTTTTCGCCAATGAACAACATTGGCGCATCGTCGCGCTCACCTTCACCGATTTTGATATTGCACGATACCCCCGGAATGCGATTGAGTGCCACACGCATGGCGTCCACCGCCGCTGCATCTGCCAGGTCCTTATCGCCCTGGCCAGCAGCCCGGGCGGCAGCAATTGCCGCGTTTTCTGTTACTTCCAATAATTGCCAGGATAAACTCTTATAGATATGTTTCTGTTCACTCGTGGTTTTCTCGATGGTCATATCTCTCCTTTTTTAACCAGGAATCCACAGTATTTCTTTATTATACCCAGAGTGATAGTTACATTGTTTTTAAGTTTTCTCATTAGTTCGACAGCGGATTTTTTTCACCACCAGCTGGGTTATAATTTCAATTTAAGTAAATTACTTCAATTTTTCAAGGAGAACACTATGAAGAAACGCGTTATTTTTATCTCAGTAATCCTTGCCATGACGATCCTCCTTTCAGCTTGCGGCACTCCCGCCTCTCCCACCGATCAAGCGCCTGTCGCCGGCACGGAAGAACAGGTCTTGTTGGTTTGGGATCAGTTTTACCGGGATGAGGAAAGCAAGGTCATTGAAACCCTCAACGCTGAATTCGAAGCCGCCCATCCTGGCGTTAAGATCCAGCGCGAGGTCAAAGTGCTTGAGGATCTCAAGGCGACAGTCAAACTTGCCCTTACCAAAGCTGATGGTCCGGACGTGGCCCAGGTTAACCAGGGACGCAATGACATGGGCGCCCTGGTGGAAGCAGGTCTTTTGCTGCCGCTTAACTCTTACCTGGAAAAATACAGCTGGGGAACTGTCTTTTCCACCAGCGTAGCCAGCCGCAACAGCTTCACTGAAGATGGCAAAACCTTCGGTACAGGCAACCTTTATGGTGTCAGCCCGACCGCCGAGGTGGTAGGCGTTTTCTATAACAAAGATATCTTCAAGAAAAATGGTTGGGATGTTCCCACCACGTTTGAAGACTTTGAAACCCTCCTTGCTGACATCAAAGCCGCCGGAATTACCCCGATCTCATTTGGATCACTGGACGGCTGGAATGCTATTCACGAATATAGCGCCATCCAGCATTTGCTGGTTTCACTGGATTACATCAACAACCTTACCTATGGCGTCAACGACGTCAGTTTTGACACCCCCGAAAATCGCCAGGCTGCGCAGATCCTGCAGGATTGGACAAATGCTGGCTACTTTAGCGATGGTTTCCCTGGCATCGGCTACGATGACAGCAACAACCTCTTCAAAGCCGGTAACGGCGCCATGACCATCACCGGTTCCTGGCTCGCCCCCGAACTGATGGTAGACACCGACCAGGAATTTGGTTTCTTCTTATTACCCCCATATGAGGGTAAAACTGGTTTGGCAATCGGCGGTGTGGGTATCCCCTTCGCCATCCGCAAAACATCCGAAAAGCAAGACATCGCTGCAGAATACCTCAACTGGATGATCAGCCCGCGTGCTGCTGAGCTCTGGGCGGAAGCGGGCATGCTCCCGGCCATGGCTCTCCCGGAAGACAGCAAAGTGGACACCAAGAATCTCTTTGGTGACACGCTCAACGCCTGGAACACCATCAACCAGGGCAACGCTGTCGGTCACTATATCGACTGGGCTACCCCAACCTTCTACGACACCCTGGTCGCTGAACTGCAAAAGCTGCTTGGCGGCATTTCAACCCCTGCCAATTTGACCGAAGCAGTCGAAGCTGACTACGGAGCTTATTTACAATCCAAATCCGAATAGGCAACTGGCTCAAAGACCGGTACTTTAGGTACCGGTCTTTTTCACTCATAAATGGCAAAGGTGACGAATAAGTATCCTGGAGAATCGCGCTGGAAAGGTTGGCTGTACCTGCTGCCAGCTTTGCTCGTGTATCTCCTTTTTACTTTCCTGCCCATTCTCGAAACCATCCGCAACAGTTTCTACCAGTGGGATGGATTCAGCCAGAATCGGGTCTGGATTGGTCTCGCGAACTATGCTGAGTTGTTTTCAGATCCGAAATTTCACAATGCCCTACGCAACAATCTGGTTTTTGTCATTTTTTACAGCATCATCCCGATTTTGATCGGGCTTTTCCTGGCATCCCTTCTGAGCCGCCGCCCCATTCCTGGCTTTGCCTTTTTCCGAACCGCGCTTTTTCTACCCCAGGTTATCAGTATGGTGGTAGTCGGGGTGATCTGGCGCTGGATGTTCAACCCAACCTTCGGACCAATCAATTCGTTTCTTCGCCTGGTTGGGCTGGAACAATTTGCGCTCAGCTGGCTCGGAGATTTCACCTGGGCACTAACTGCTGTTGGCAGCATTGGCACCTGGGTGCAATACGGCTTTACCATGGTGCTTTTTCTGGCAGGAATGCAGCACATCCAGGAAGAGTACTACGAAGCTGCCAGCCTGGATGGCGCGGGCGCGTATAAGCAATTTATCCATATCACGGTGCCTGGCCTTCGCGCTGAGATTGCCGTAGCCCTGGTTACCACCATCATCGCAGCCCTGCGCGTCTTTGACCTGGTATACACCACCACCCGGGGTGGACCAGGCGAATCAACCATGGTTACGGGGTTCCTAATTTATCGCGCTGCTTTCACCACCAACCGCATCGGCTATGCGGCAGCGATTGCCACGGTGCTCACGATCATCATTCTCATCATTTCGTTGCTTATTCGCCGCTTTCAACAGCGTGGGAATGAGGAGAACGCATGAAATACCCCTGGAGGAACCTCCTTCCTCGCTACCTCATTCTGGTAGTTTTCATGCTGGTGGTGCTTGTACCCATCTGGGGTATGTTTACCAGCGCGTTCAAAACCAGTACCGAGGTGATGGAAGGGCCGTTTTCGCTGCCAAGCGTCTGGAGCCTGGAGAATTTTGAACAGGCATGGCGGGTCGGACGCTTCAACATTTTTTTCAAGAACAGTGTGCTTGTCGCGACCGCAGTCGTGATCTCGAGTGTTTTCCTTTCAACCCTCAGCGGTTACGCATTCGGCTCACTGCCTTTGCCAGGCAAGAATTGGCTCTATCCGCTAATCCTCATTGGTTATATGGTACCCTTCGAGGCGGTCATCATCCCTCTCTACAACTTATTGGATAAGATTGGCATCACCGACACGCTCTGGGCGCTGATCCTGCCCCAGGTTGGTCTGAGCGTTTCTTTTGGCACAATGTGGATGTCTTCCTTCTTCGAAAACACTCCCAGGGAGTTGACCGACGCCGCCACGATTGACGGCTGCTCAAGGTGGCAAACGCTCTGGTACATCCTTTGGCCGATCGCCAAGCCCGCAGTTACTACGTTGGTAGTCCTGATCTTCATGTGGACCTGGAACGAGTTCCTTCTTGCCCTGGTAATGGTGCAAAATGAAACCTTGCGTACCCTGCCAGTCGGTTTGGCATTCTTCCAGGGCAAGTACACCGCCAACATCCCTCTGATGGCAGCTGGTGCTATCATCGTTGCCCTTCCAACAATCCTGATTTATATCCTCTTTCAGCGCTTCTTTATCCGGGGTATGCTCGGCGGTGCTGTAAAGGGTTAGTCCTGTGTTTTAATATTCTTCTTACCTTCTTTTCCTGTACATTTCTTTGCCTACCACAGGCTGTTTCTCTATAATTGGATTAAAAGCATGGAAATTGGACGCTATGGAAAACAAAAATCAAAAACTACCTTTATCACCCGAAGAACTTATTGCAGATTACCGTCTCGGTTATCGCTCAAGACAAGCTTCCATCATCGGTCGCCGTGAGGTCCTGACTGGCAAAGCCAAGTTTGGCATCTTCGGAGACGGAAAGGAGCTCCCCCAATTGGCAATCGCCCGCACTTTCGGTAAAGGCGATTGGCGTTCCGGGTATTATCGCGATCAGACCTGGATGATGGCGTTGGATTTGCTCACGCTTGAAGAATTTTTTGCGCAACTCTACGCGCATGCTGACCCTAATTTTGACCCTAACAGCGGCGGTCGCAATATGAACGGGCATTTCTCCACGCAGTTAATCGACGCGGAAGGGAAATGGCTCAATCAAACCGAACGCTACAACTCCTCAGCCGATATCGCCCCCACTGCGGCCCAGATGCCCAGGGCTGTCGGGCTGGCATATGCCTCAGCGCTCTACCGAAAAAACCCGGAGCTGAAAAAATTCGATAATTTCAGCAAAAACGGCAACGAAATCACCTGGACCAGCATTGGCAACGCCTCAACATCGGAAGGTCTCTTTTGGGAAACGGTTAATGCCATCGGCGTGCTCCACGCCCCGGCAATCATCAGTATATATGATGATGGCTATGGCATCTCGGTACCCAACGAATTTCAGATGGTCAAAGAAAACATTTCCGCAATTTTGCAAGGTTTCCAACGTGTGCCCTGCCCTGCCGAGCAGTGCGACCGCGGTTATGATCTCTACCAGGTGCAAGCGTGGGATTACCCTGCGCTGCTGCAGACATACGAAGAAGCGGCTGACACAGCCCGCAAGTATCACATCCCCGCCCTGGTACACGTCACCGACGCCACCCAACCCCAGGGGCACTCCACCTCAGGCTCTCACGAACGCTACAAGTCCAAGGAACGCCTCGAGTGGGAATACGATAATGACTGTCTGCGCCGTTTCCGCCAGTATCTGATCGATAACAACGTTGCTACCGATGAGCAACTCAGCGCGTTTGAGGCTGAGGACAAGAAAACGGTCGAACAAGCCCGCAAGCGTGCCTGGGAGAGCTTCCAGGGACCCATCAAGCAGATTGTTAAGACCGCTTCACAAAAACTCACTGATTTGGCTGCCAGCGTGTCTGACCGAAAAGCAGAAATTGAAACGATCAATAAGCAGCTCGTCAGCATCCAGGACCCAATCTTCAGTGATTCGGCCTCAGCCATTCACCAGGCACTGGTTCTCACAAAAGATCAGCCTTCTGAAGCGCGCAAAGCATTGCTGGACCTTTCAACCAGCTTGGAGACTGAAAAACAGGACTACTATAACAAATTCCTTTTCTCGGACTCAGACAAGTCACCTCTAAAAGTGAAGCCGGTTGAGGCAAAATTCAGCGAAAAGTCACCAACCCTGATGGGTTTCGAAGTGCTCAACAAAGCCTTCGATGAAATTCTTGCCCGGGAGCCTTTGATGGTTGCTTTCGGTGAAGATGTTGGCAATCTTGGGGATGTCAACCAGGCTTTCCGTGGATTACAAGAGAAGTATGGTCCGCTGCGTGTCTCCGACACTGGCATTCGGGAAGCAACCATCTTAGGGCAGGCGATTGGCCTAGCCTTGCGTGGTTTCCGACCGATTGCTGAAATTCAATATCTCGATTATCTGCTTTACGCGCTCCAGATCATGGCTGATGATCTCTCCAACCTGCGCTGGCGCACGGTTGGTCGCCAACAGGCTCCCGTGATCATCCGCACGCGCGGTCATCGGCTTGAAGGTGTTTTCCACTCTGGTTCCCCGATGGCTGGCATCATCAACCTCGTCCGGGGCATCCACGTGGCTGTCCCCCGCAACATGACCCAGGCAGCAGGCTTCTATAATACGCTCATCGAAGGCGATGATCCTGCCCTGGTCGTCGAGGTCCTGAATGGCTACCGCCTCAAAGAACGCCTGCCGGACAACATCGCCGAATTCAAACTGCCCCTTGGTGTGCCGGAAGTGCTTAGAGAGGGTAAAGACCTGACCCTGGTCACCTATGGCGCCACCGTGCGCATCGCCCAGCAAGCCGTGGAAAGACTTGACCAGGTAGGCATTGACGCCGAGCTGATTGACGTTCAGACTCTGCTGCCCTTTGACCTCAATCACATGATCGTTGACTCGCTCAAGAAGACCTCGCGTGTGCTCTTCGTGGATGAGGATATGCCCGGCGGCACCACCGCCTACATGATGCAGGAAGTGCTGGAGAAGCAAGGCGGATACCAGTGGCTGGATTCTGCCCCACGCACGCTCAGCGGGGCCAACCACCGCCCGGCTTACGGTACCGATGGCGATTATTACAGCAAACCCAACGCGGAAACTATTTTTAACGCGGCTTATGACATTATGCGGGAGAGCGACCCCAATCGCTTCCCTGCCATTCTTTAGGAGGATCAATGGCTACAAAATTAATCGCCCCCAGACCGGGCGAAGGTGTGGAAGAACTCACAGTAGTTGCCTGGCTCAAACAAGTCGGCGACCAGGTGGAAGAATTTGAATCCGTGGTGGAGCTCGAAACCGACAAAGTCGTGACAGAATTCCCCAGCCCCATTTCGGGCACTTTGCTGCGCATTGATGTTGCAGCTGGTGATTCGGTCAAGGTCGGTGAAGTCATGGGACTGATCGGCAAACCTGGCGAGTCGCTGGACGAAGCAGCACAGGAACCCGCACAGGTTCCACAACCACAAGAAGCTCCGGCTGAAGAGATAAAGCAGGAAAAACCTGTTGTTACCGAAAAAACTGCAGCTAAATCAAGCTTCCTTTCACCGTTGGTCAGAAAAATGCTGGATGAACACCAGCTCGATCCGGACCAGATCCAGGGCACAGGCTCTGGAGGTCGCATCACCAAGCAGGATGTGGAAGCATTCCTTGCCAGCCCGAAGAAAGAAGCGCAGCGAGCCCCGGAACCTAAACCGGATCTGAAAGAAAAACCTGCTCAGCCAGCCAAGTCAGCGCCTGTTCCTTCAGACCTTCCTGGCACCCTTATTCCCCACACCTCCACGCGCAAGCAGATCGCTGCCCGCATGGTCGATTCGGTTCTTACCTCACCGCATGTTTTGACCGTGATGGAAGTGGATATGACCCGCGTACTGGCGCACCGCAAGGCAAACAAAGCCAAATTTGCTGCTGATGGGGTTAACCTGACCCTGACAGCCTATTTTGTGGCAGCAATGGCCAAAGCGCTGAGTGAGCATAAAATCGTCAATGCCACCTGGACAGATGAAGGCATCTTTGCCTTCAGTGACGTCAACATTGGCATGGCGGTAGCGCTGGGTGAAGGCGGGTTGATCGTGCCGGTCATCAAGCAAGTCCAAAACCTGTCTTTGAAAGGCATCGCATCCCAGGTTAACGATCTGGCTGAACGCGCCCGCAGCAAAAAGCTCTCGCCGGATGATGTCCGTGGAGGCACCTTTACGCTGACCAACCATGGCACGGCAGGATCACTCTTTGCCATGCCCATCATTAACCAGCCCCAACTCGGCATCCTGGGCACAGGTGCCATGCAGAAGCGAGCGGTCGTGATCACTGACGAGAATGGTAACGATTCGATTGCCATCCGCCCGATGGCTTACCTATCGCTTGTTTTCGATCATCGCGCGATCGATGGCGAAAGCGGCGATAATTTCCTGGCAGATGTAAAAAGGACCCTGGAAAACTGGAATTGAGACAGTTTAATTCTATTCAAAACTGGATGGATCGATATTCATCCAGTTTTTTTTATTGAAAATCTACTTGCCAAAATGCAAGAAATCCTAAGATAATCAGGTTAACCATCAGGAAACTGATCAGCCAGCTTCCAGTCAAACTGCCGATCGTCATCAATATCGTAGCGCTGAGAAGGTAAACGATGCTGCTCCTGGGTCGGTTGTTCCTCTTGAAGAGAGGGTCGTTTTTAACAAAGAGAATTGCCATTAAAGCTGTGATTATGATAAGCAGTGCAAAAATCCCATATCCAACCACGTCGCTGGGAAGCCCAAGAAAATTCATGACCACAGGATGGCAGGTAATAGAGCGAGTCGACACAAAGACAGGTTGCCAACTCACAAAGGATCGGCTCAGCACGTACCTGTTACGGACAAAATTGCTTTCATTGATGTCGAATGTGATATTTCGGGTTTCATGTGGCAATAACGAAACTTCTTCAAGCAAATAGGCCGCGTCGTATTCAGAACCCGGGCTGCTGATCACGGTCTGGAAATATGCCACCTTAGGCTGAGTGCTCGTATTGGTTAGCGAAACACCTACTTGCTTCGTCTCATTCGGCCCAATAAATACCGGACAGATGGTTTTTTTCATTTTGATAGGATTATCAGGGTCCTGGAAGAAACTGCTTACATACGGATAGCCCCAAAAAGCCATGCTTTCAAGACCAACGTACAAATGAAGCACGTTTAGGGCAAAAAGGAGCACCATGACCACAACGAGGGCAATGAGAAGTTTTTTCGCTTTTGATGAAAGATGTTCAGTCGCCATATCAATAGTTTACAACTTTTTTCAGGTTTTTGGTAACGCTTGCAGAAGCAACCTAAACTGATGCGTGCATAAGTCCTGAGATAACTGCTGAGAGCCTTTGTGGGGCATCAACTATTGCAAGTGAGCTGTGAGACACTCAGCCTGCCGATCTTTACATTACGCTGCTCTGCTCACTTCAAATACAACCCCGCCAATTTCATATCCTGGTCGAAACTGATTGTGTATGTAATCTCACGGTTTTCGTATTTCGCTTTTGCTGCAACAGCCGCATAGGTGATGCCATTTTGCGTACTGCCACCCATTTGGAGATCCACGATCTCCTGAAAAGCCCCGGATTCAACCAGCAGCGTGAAGATCTGCGCCTGTATGTCATCGGTCAGAACAACCTTCATTTCCTCAGTCATCAAGGCTCTTAATCCTTCAGCGTCGCGTTGATTTAACAAGGCGATAACGTTTTCAGCAGCTGCCTGGACTTCTGCCTCTTCAAAACCTTCTGGCAATTTTGCACCACAGCCGTTCAATACTCCCAAACTTAAAACAGCCAATAAAATGATGGTCAAAACTCGGTACAAACTGTTCTTATTCATAAGAAACCTCTTCGCTGTAATACTTTCTCGAATGAAAAACATAGATTAATAATAAGCTTGCAAGCCCCGCCAGGATCCATTCCAACGCCAGCACTCCCCAGCCAAATATCCCTGCCAGAGGGATGAGGGCATCCACTGCACCATGCGCAAGGATTGCCAAAACAAGGCATCGAATGCGCTTGTCAAGCTGGAAGCCATTCCAAACCATGACCGAGAAGCCAACATGCATTGTAATTGCAAGCACTCTTTCAGCCAAAGGCAGGATCAGCTGCGATGGCTGAAGCAGACTGATCGAACCCCACACCATGGAAAACATCCAAATTGCCTCGCACAGCCCATGCCCCAGGCCAAATATCACAGGTTCCCAAATGCCCGTTTGAGCTGGCTTTATTAACAGAGCTTTGAAAGCAAAACGCCCACTCTCCTC
Source organism: Anaerolineaceae bacterium (assembly GCA_036825115.1). Lineage (GTDB taxonomy): Bacteria > Chloroflexota > Anaerolineae > Anaerolineales > Anaerolineaceae > Mesolinea. The sequence continues at coordinate 11,159 of DAISYV010000012.1, forward strand.
GAAAATGCCGGCTGTCAGAGCGATCAGCATTCCGCTCAACAAGGGAATGGACATCGCCCAGAGGATGAAACCGGGCTCTCCTTGCAGCCAACCCAACAGCGGCACCCGGGTGAATACCTGGGTAACCAGGAAGCACAGTGCTCCAAGAAAAAACACGAGAACAAAACGCCAGGCAGATTGTTGCATCTTCACAGGCTGCACCTTAAAAGGGGTTTCAGTGAGCATGGTTAAATTCTATAACAAAGATTGAACTCCATGCAGGGTAATTCCTTTCTTAGGCTTTTCCCATCAACCTCTGATAAAATCAGCCCAAGGAGAATACACATGACACAAAAACAATGGACAAAAACCCCTGAGTTCAAACTCGATCTGCACAAAAAATACACCGCCATCCTCAAGACAGACCTTGGCGATATTGAAGTCAGCCTCTTCGCTGATAAAGCCCCCAACACTGTCAACAATTTCATCTTCCTGGCGCGTGAAGGCTACTACGACAACACCATTTTTCATAGGGTCATTAGCGACTTCATGGCTCAGGCTGGAGACCCCACCGGCACTGGTCGCGGCGGACCAGGCTATTCCTTCCGGGATGAATTCGGCGCTGGGCTGAAACACAGCAAACCCGGCATCCTCTCGATGGCAAACGCTGGTCCCAACACCAATGGCTCACAATTCTTCATCACCCACATCCCCACCCCATGGTTGGACGGCAAACACGCCATTTTTGGGGAAGTTCTCAATGGTCTGGACGTTCTTTTATCCATCCCAGAGCGTGACCCGATGCGCGTCGGTTCGCCTGCTGTGAAACTGCACACCATCGAAATTATCGAAGCCTGATTTCAACGTCAAAAGGAGAGAATCCATGGCAAATCTGGCGCTTAACGGTTACTCACTCACCCTCGAAGACCTTGTTCAAGCCGCGAGAAATCCCAACTCTCAGGTTACCCTCGCTCCTGAAGCCATCCCCAGCATTCAGCGGGCGGCAGATGCGGTTGCGAAATTTGTCAGCGAAGGGCGGATTGCCTACGGCATCACCACCGGCTTTGGCGCCTTTAAGGATCGCCTGATCCCGTCTGAAGACGTTGAAAAGCTGCAGGAAAATATCATCCTCAGCCACGCCGTTGGCACCGGTCCTGAATTGCCAGCAGAAGTTGTGCGCGCAATGATGATCATCCGGGCTAACACGCTTGCCAAAGGACACTCAGGCATTCGCCTTGAGACTCTCCAGCTAATGCTCGCTTTGCTCAACAAAAACATCCTGCCGCTTATCCCTTCCAAGGGATCCCTGGGCGCCAGCGGTGATCTGGCTCCGCTTGCCCACATGGCGCTGCCCCTCATCGGGAAAGGCGAAGTGCGTTTTGAAGGTGAAGTCAGAAATTCCGATGAAGTCCTGCGCGAAAATAGCTTGAAACCGATCAGGTTGGGCGCCAAGGAAGGGCTTGCTCTGACAAATGGCACCACGCTGATGACCGCCATCGGAGCTTTACAGGTTTATGACGCACAAGTGTTGTTGAAATCTGCCAACTGCGCGGCAGCACTCTCGCTTGAAGCCCAAAATGGCACTTTATGCGCCTTTTACCCCCAAATCCACACCAGCCGTCCGCAGTCCATGCAAGCCGAGACTGCTGCCAACCTGCGCGAATTACTGGCTGGCAGCCAGTTCACCCGTCCGGATAATTCCAAAAACGTGCAGGATGCCTACACCCTGCGCTGCGTTCCTCAAGTGCATGGTGCGGTGCATAGTGCTATCAACTACGCGCAAAATGTCATTGAAATTGAGCTTAATGCCGTTACCGACAACCCTTTGCTCTTTTTTGATGAGAATGACGAAGTCACCATCCTTTCCGGCGGTAACTTCCACGGTGAACCGCTTGCGCTCGCACTTGATTTCCTCTCAATCGCCATGACCGATCTTGGTAACATTTCCGAACGGCGTATTGCCAAACTGATCGACAATCACCCCGAGCATTATCCCTCTTTCCTGGCTGCCCATGGTGGGCTGAACTCGGGCTTTATGCTCCTGCAATACACTGCCGCGGCCTTATGCTCCGAGAATAAAACCCTTGCCCACCCTGATAGCGTGGACTCCATCCCCTCCTCAGGTAACGTCGAAGATCACGTCAGCATGGGTGCCAACGCTGCCCTGCACTGCCAGCAAATTGTCGAAAACGTCCGCACTGTTATTGCCATCGAGTTGATGAGTGGCGCCCAAGCGATAGATTTCAGGCTGCAGTATAACCCCGGTATGCGGCTCGGTCAGGGCACTTCAAAAGCTTTCCAGGCTATACGCGAAGTTGTGCCATTTTTCGAACAGGATGACTACTTCAAACCCAGCATGGATGCGGTCGCTAAATTGCTAAAGCACGGGAAGTTTTGTACTCTATAGGTCCAAAGAACTAATCGGCTCAGATATATAAATTTACCAGACGCCTGCTATCCGAAATCCACACTTCGGGCAGGTGTCTTTATTTAGATGCACAACCGGGTCCGAATATCCCATGCGCCTGATCACGCGCTCCCCGCAATTTGGGCAGTTAGTGACGATTGAGGTTTGCAAATTCCCCCCATAGACATACCGCAATCCCGCTTTCTTTCCAACATCCATGGCATGGAAGATTCGCTCTGGTGGTGTTGCAGGGATCTGGTGGAATTGCGGTTGCGGGAAGTAGCGGCTGATGTGCCAGGGCACATCCGGGCTGAGTTTGGTGGCAATAAACTCCGCCACACCCTCCAATTGCGTTTCGTTATCGTTAATTCCCGGAATAAGCAAGGTGGTCACTTCCAACCAGACACCTGCTTTGAGCAGAGCCACGCAGGTATCCAGCACAGGCTGCAAATGCGCTCCGGTGTAACGCCGGTGAACATCCTCCTCGAAGGCTTTGATGTCCACATTGGCGGCATCCAACGTGGGAAGCGTCAGTTCAAGCATCTCCGGGGTCATGTAGCCATTGGTGACGTAAACGTTTTTCAATCCTGCGTCGCGTGCCAGCCGGCTGACCTCGAGGTTGTATTCCAAAGACAGACTGGGTTCGGTGTAGGTGTAAGCAATGCTCTGGCAGCCTGTCACTATGGCCCCTTCTACCACCCGTTCAGGTTCCATAAAACGTGGTCTGCCAGGCTCATTGGTTGAGGAAATCTGCGAAATGTCCGCGTTTTGGCACCACTGGCAACGAAAGTTACATCCAGGCGCAGCAATCGAGTAACTCAAACTCCCGGGCAAAAAATGGTATAGCGGTTTTTTCTCAATCGGGTCCACGTGTGAGGCAATCAAATGCCCATAGCTAAGGCTGAAGAGTTCCCCATCGCGATTTTCCCGCACCCGGCAGAGACCCTTCTGCCCTGGGCGGATCACGCATCTGTGCGCACAGAGCTCGCAACGAACCTTGCCGTCCTCCAATGGGGTTACCAACAACGCGGGGTGGTCTGCCATCACAACCTCCAGGATAAAAAAACCTGGTCTGCCAAAGCAGACCAGGTCAGTTGTGTTTTAGGCTCCAAACTTTTCAAGCCTACCGGCTAGCGCCAGTGCCATTGGCATCAGCTCAGTGCCGTCGAAGCGTGAACCCAGGCTGCCCTGGATGCAGGCACGTTCGCCAAAGCTGGTGATACCATCCGGACGGGCATCCTTTGCGTACAGCAGGGCCGGAATGGGATGCCATGAATGCGCTTTCAATTTGGCAGGGGTGGAATGGTCGCCAGTGATTATCAGCACCGCCGGATCCAAAGCCAGGATCCGCGGCAGGAGGGCATCCACCTCTTCAATGATGTGCACCTTGGCGTCGAAATTGCCATCCTCGCCATAACTGTCCGTTTTCTTGATGTGTACAAAGAAGAAGTCGTACTCGTTCCAGTTCTCTTCGAGCATACTGATTTCATGGGACATCGACTCAGCCGGCGGCATCACGGTCATGCCGACCACCTTCGAAACGCCGCGATACATCGGGTACATCGCAATTGCGAGCGACTTAATGCCCCACACATCCGGGAATTTTGGCCAGGCTGGCATGCCGGCAAAGCCACGCATCACAAAGCTGTTTGCAGGGCTTTCATTTTTCAGGATCTCATTGCCCTGGCGAACGAATTCGCGGATCAACTCTGCTGTGCGTTCTCCCGCGGGGCTGGTTGCTGTAGCAATATCCGCAAGCTTGCCAACTGCCTGTGGGTCAGTATCCGTGACATCACCGCTCAGCCCTTCGCCACGTAAGACAAAGACGAAACGATATTCCTTCTCTGGCGTCAAAAACAGCTCCACACCGGGCAGATGAATATTCTCTTTCAGCAATTTGCACAGCCGCTCACCAACCTCAGTCGGGATGCGTCCCGCCCGGCGATCAGTGATGATGCCGTTTTCATCAACGGTGCAGAAGTTTCCCCGGGCTGCCACATCATTTGGACCCAGGTCAAAGTCCACACCGAGCGCGCTCAAAACACCGCGCCCGATCTCATATTTGACCGGATCGTAGCCAAACAGCCCCAGGTGCGCCTGTCCGCTGCCGGGAGTGATGCCGTAGGGAACAGAGTGATGCAGACCAAGCGAGGACTTTGCAGCCAGCGCATCCATGTTTGGGATCTGGGCAGTTTCGAGCTCGGTCTTGCCTTCTGGTGTAAGAGGTAAACCGCCAAGCCCGTCCATAACGAGCATAACAATCTTGCCTTTCGCGTCATCTTTCAAAAGTGGTTTGATAAATTCGAAATCCATGTTTTCTTCCTCCGATTTGTTTTCAGTTTTCCGGATTGACCCTTACAGAAACACTAATTGTCTGGTCAATCCCGCTTAGTTTTAGTCGATGGTCTTTAGGTTTGTGTCATTGAGCAGCTCCAGCATGTGGATCACGGCAGAATTATCCAGATCGCCTTCTCCCAGCGCGACCATGCCATTGAAAAGCTGGCTGTACAGCGCTGTCCCGGGCAAAACAGCCTGGTAATCACGCGCGGTGTCAATAACGATATTCAAATCTTTTGCCTGCAAGCTGGATTTGAAGCCTGGCGTCCGGTTGCCAGCCAGCAGCCGCTGGGGTTTGACGTCCAGCGTCCAGCACTGCGCCGCGCCACCTTTTATGGCCTCAATCACCCTGGCAACATCCACACCGGATTTCTGCGCGAAGAGCATCAATTCAGCCTCCGCCACCATCTGTGCCGCGACCATGATCTGGTTGGCGGCCTTTGCCACCTGCCCCGCGCCAGCCTCGCCCACGTGCGTGATCTTCTTACCGATCGCTTCAAGGACTGGCATGACTTTTTCGAGCGCGTCAGCGTCCCCGCCAACCATGATGGCCAGCGTGCCATTCTTAGCCCCGATATCGCCGCCGCTTACGGGTGCATCCAGTGCGCTCACTCCAACCTCCTGAAAACGCTGGTAAATCTCGCGGCTGGCGGAAGGTTTGATGGTGGAATTGTCCACCAGGATCATACCCGGGTGCGCTCCATCGATGACGCCATTTGCTCCAAATAGAATTTGCAGAACATCAGGAGAATCAGAGAGATTGGTAAACAAAATTTCCGTGCGGCTGGCAACTTCGGCTGGCGTATCCGCCCATTGCGCGCCTGCTGCGATAAGATCAGCAGCTTTTGAAGGCGTGCGGTTGTAGACTGTCAGCGGGAAGCCTGCTTTGAGGATGTTCATTGCCATGGGAGCACCCATGGTTCCAAGACCAATGTAGCCAATTCTCATTTTTGTCATAGCCTAGCGTACTCCTTTGCACTAATTATAGCCAGTTTACGACTAAGAAACACGAGAATGGAAGGTTTGAGAGATTCTTTTCAATGCTTATAAGTGCACTTGACACCCACCCAATGTATGGTAATATTCTCAGGTTGTAATTGGTAGTTTGCTTCAAAATGCTAGTCATCCGGATCCAAACCCCCAGTAAATCAAACCATATTAGTTGTTAGATTCAGAAAGGAATCAATATATCATGGCAGAACGTCAAGTTGGAACCGTCAAATGGTTCAATAGTGAAAAGGGTTTTGGTTTCATTACCCCACAGTCGGGTGCAAAAGATGTCTTCGTGCATTACAGCGCCATCACCGCTGCAGGTTACAAAAGCTTGCAGGAAAATCAGTCCGTGGAATTCACGGTCACTGCCGGCCCCAAAGGCCCCCAGGCTCAGGATGTAACCATTCTTTAGTTCTACTAAAGGTACATCTGAAAAGGCTGATCCTCACCGGATCAGCCTTTTTTTGTTGTTTCATTTCACCGCGACAGAGCCTAATTGCGGTATACTAACTAGTTGGATAATTAAACAAAATACTTCCGGAGGAAAAAGTGGATCCAATTATTAATGCTGTTCTCAAACCCAAGAGCATCGCCGTCATTGGCGCATCAACCAACCCCGACAAGATCGGTTACAAAGTCGTCGAAAACCTGAAAGAATGTGGTTACAAGGGCGCTGTCTATCCGATCAACCCCGACGCCGAAGAAATCGTGGGCTACAAATGCTATCCAAGCGTCAAGGATGTGCCTTACGTGGTCGATGCCGCTGTCATCACCGTGCCAGCCAAAATCGTGCCAAAGGTTGTTCAGGAATCGGGCGAAAAAGGCGTGAAGGGCTTGAGCATCATCTCCTCCGGTTTCAGTGAAGTCGGGGACCATGCCCTCGAAGAGGAAATCGTCCGCATCGCCCACGAGTATGGCATGCGCATCATCGGCCCGAACATCATCGGCGTGCTCTCAAACAGCGACAAGATGAATGCTTCTTTCTACAACTACCTGCCATACGAAGGCAAGGCCGCGCTTATTTCTCAAAGTGGCGCACTCCTGATCGCAATGGCTGCCGCCACTTACACCCGCCGGGTCGGTTTCGACAAGATGATCTCCATCGGCAACCAGGCTGACCTCGATTTTGCTGATCTGATCTCCTACCTGAACGAAGACGAAAACACTTCCTGTCTCACACTTTACATCGAAGGCATCAAAGACGGACCAAAGTTCATGGAAGCAGCTCGCAATTGCACCAAGCCAATCATTGCTCTCAAAGCCGGCACTTCCGCCCACGGCGCAGCCGCTGCCGCTTCCCACACCGGGTCGCTGGCTGGCAGTGCCAAGGTTTATGAAGCCGCGTTTGAGCAGGCTGGCGTCGCCCAGGCTGAAGACCTCAACGACATGTTCGACACCACCCTGGCGCTCGCCCTGCAGCCTACCATGAAAGGCGACAACCTCCTGATCGTCACTAATGGCGGCGGTGTTGGCGTTTTGGCTACGGACGCTGCTGAAAAATACGGACTACCACTCAAATTTGCTCCTCAGGACGTTCAGGAAGAGCTCAAAAAGCACATGCCCTCCTTCGGTTCCGCCAAAAACCCGGTGGATATCACCGGCGGCGCAGGTCTGGCAGGTTATTACGAAGGCGTCAAGTACTCATACGCTCACCCCTGGGTGGATGGCATGGCTGTACTTTACTGCGAAACTTCCGTCACTGACCCGCAGGAAATCGCTGAAGCGATTTACAATGCCATCCAGGAATCCGGCGCAAGCGGCAAGCCTGTGGCAGTTTCCTTCATTGGCGGCGAACGCTGCGAGAAAGCGAAGGAATGGCTGATCGAACATGACATTCCCACTTATGATGCCCCCGACCTGGCAGTCAAAGCTCTGGCATCCCTGCGCAAACAGGATGAATTACTAAAAACCGCTCACAATGGCATGTACAAACCCACCAATGTCGACAGCGAAAAAGCCCGCCAGATTATCGCCGCTGCCCGCGCCAAGGGGCGTGACGCCCTGACCGAAGTCGAAGCCAAGCATGTCTTCAAGGCTTATGGTTTACCAATTGCTTCCACCGATCTTGCCAAAACAGAAGATGACGCAGTCCGAATGGCTGAGGAAATCGGATTCCCGGTCGTGATGAAGATCGTCTCTCCCGATATCCTGCACAAATCCGACGCAGGCGCTGTCAAAGTCAATATCAAGAACGAACAGGGTGTGCGCGATGCCTGGAAAGTCATCATGGAAAATTCCCTGAATTACAAAGCCGATGCTGAGATCGACGGCGTTGCTATCCAGGAAATGGCTCCCTGGGCTACCGAAGTGATTGTTGGCTCTGTAAACGATGCCACTTTTGGTCCGACCCTGATGTTCGGTCTTGGCGGTATCTTTGTTGAGGTCATGAAGGACGTGACCTTCAAGGTCGCTCCAATCGACGAAGCCACCGCGCTGGACATGCAATCCGAGATCAAGAGCTCCAAGATCCTGCAAGGCGCACGCGGCGAGTCCCCTCGCGATCAAAAAGCCCTTGCCGACGTTCTGGCGCATTATTCCTATATGGTCTACGACCTGCGGGATGAAATCGCTGAATCGGACGCCAACCCCGTCATCGTCTACGAAGAAGGACAGGGCGTGGCGGTTGTGGATGCCCGCATCATTCTGACTAAGAAATAACCTTTACCAGAATTCGTAATATCAAGCCACTGTTGGTAAAATCAGCAGTGGCTTTGATGATTAAAACAGGAGCGACTGAATGAGCAAGGTAAAAAAGAGTTTCTTGATTGACATGGATGGAGTTCTCGTGCACGGGTCAAGACCAATTCCAGGTGCCAGGGATTTTATCCGAGCCTTGCTGGAGCAAGAACGAAAATTTCTGGTCGTGACAAATAACGCGCTCTACACCACGCGTGATCTCGCTCACCTTCTGCAAGTTGCTGAGCTGGATATCCCTGAAGAAAACATCTACACATCCGCTGTAGCCACCGCCAAGTTTTTAGAGGATCAATTGCCCGAGGGGAAAGCCTTTGTGATTGGCGAGGTCGGTCTGACGGAAGCCATCCACCGCATTGGCTACGTTCAAACCCCTGTCAACCCGGATTATGTCGTGCTCGGGGATACCACGAGCTACAGTTTTGACCAAATCACCATCGCTATACGTCTGATCAACAACGGCGCGAGATTCATTGCCACCAATCCAGATCTTACCGGACCGGGTGAACAGGGCATCGTACCAGCTACTGGTGCTATGGCTGCCCTGATTGAAGCTGCCACGGGTAAAGCCCCGCTCTATATTGGCAAACCAAATCCATTAATGATGCGTTCAGCTCTCAATCATCTCGGCGTCCATTCTGAAGACAGCTACATGATCGGCGACAACATGCGTACCGACATCCTGGCAGGTATCTCCGCCGGTATGGAAACTGTGCTAGTAATGACCGGTGTGACGAAACAAAGCGACGTCTCAAACTTTCCATATCGTCCGAAGTATGTCTTTGACTCAGTTGGAAACATAAAAATAGAGGATCTGGACTAATGGATCTCTCTCGACGCGATTTCCTCAGATTCGGCGCGATGAGTTTAGGCGCTGCTGCTTTATTTCCAAATGTTGAAGCAAATGCAAGCTGGAGCAAACCGCGCTTCATGATGGTTGGGGAAAAGTCAGGTGTAAGCATCCACAAAGAGCCAGACGAGTCGAGTGTCATCCTCTACCAACGCCAATATATGGATATTATCAACGTCTACGAAGAGGTGATCGGTCCCAATGGGCCTGCTTGGAATCCGACCTGGTATCGCTGCTGGGGTGGATTCGTCTTTGGCGGACTTCTTTACGAAGTTAAATATGAGCTGAACGAGCCTTCAGAACCAAAACGCAGCACCGGTCAGTTGGCTGAAATAACCGTGCCCTACACCCGCTCGCTCTACAACCAGAGAAACAATGGCTGGGTGCCTTTATGGATGTATTTTTACCGCTCAACACATTGGGTGGTCGACGTCGTGCAGGGTCCGGACAAACAGCCCTGGTACAAAATTCAAGACGAGCTCGGACGAACGGAAACGATCGTTCGGGCTGAGCACATGCGCTTCATCGAAGACGAAGAGTTTGCCCCTATCTCTCCCGAAGTGCCAGGCAATGAGAAGACCATCGATGTTTCAATTCCCTTGCAGCGCTTGCAAGCTTTTGAAGGCGACAACGTTGTGAAAGAATTCAAGGTCTCCACTGGCTTCCCCACAGGTGAAGGTCTATACGCAATCAAGACGAAAATGCCATCCAAACATATGGGTAATGCCGTCCTGACCAGTGATGTCCGCGAAAGGATCTGGATGGGCGTGCCATGGACCTGCTTCTTTGAAATGAACATCGGATTGGCAACACACGGCACTTTCTGGCATACAAATTTCGGCACACCTATGAGTGCGGGCTGTATCAATATGTCGAATGATGACGCTAATTGGATCTATCGCTGGACTTTGCCCCAGGCCGAACCCGAAGAATGGGTCAAGCACGGTTGGGGAACCTTCATCAGGGTCCACAGATAATCAAACGAATTCCTGAAACACCTGGTTGCCGAGCAACACTCCTCTCCTGGTGAGTACCAGGTGCGGCCCGTCAGGGAATGCCCGCCATTCTGCAAGTTTATTGTCAATGATGCGCTTAACTTCTTTCGGGAAAACGTCCATTATTGCAGCGCCAAAACGATCCCTGAAGTCAAAGTCAGAAACCCCTTCTTTGGTCAGCCGCATCCCCAGCATCATTGTCTCCTGCTGCGTGGTAAAAAGATCAAGTTTGAGCGTTTCAACTGCAGCAGGGAAAGCGTTGTTTGCTTCAGGTCGTGATTCGGTCAATCGCAGAATGTAATTCTCTATCAAGGAAGTATTGGCTACGCGCATTCCGTTCAGGCTGCTGTGCGCTCCCGCACCCACCCCAAGGTAATCCTGGTTTTTCCAATAGATCTTGTTGTGCCTGGCTTCAAAGGCGTCTCCCGAGGCCCAGTTCGAGATCTCATAATGGGAATAACCGTCCTGAGTCAGCTTATCGATCGCGAATTCATACATATCAGCGCTTAGGTCATCTGAAATTGGTTGAGTTTTTCCACTCTCAACATCGTCAAAAAGACGCGTTCCCGGTTCAAGTATCAACGAGTAAAGCGAGAGATGATCAGGCTGCAGGGCAATCGCCTGCTGCAGATTTGCCTTCCAGCCGGCAAGGCTCTGCCCCGGGATGCCAAACATCAGATCAAGGCTGATATTCGCGAATCCAGCCTGACGGGATGAATGAATTGCTTCGATTGCCTGTGAGGGACTGTGGATCCTGCCCAGCAGGGCAAGATCACGCTCAGCGAACGACTGGACCCCGATACTCAGCCTGTTCACTCCAGCATTAAGCAATCCTGCAGCATACCCAGGGCTAAGCGTACCGGGGTTTGCTTCAAGGGAAATTTCCGCGTCCTCAGCCAATCCATATTCGTTGCGTATGCAATCGATCAGAGCTTCAATCCACTCAACTTTAATCAACGAAGGTGTTCCACCACCAAAAAAGATCGTGTCCACCGGACGCGGTAGATTCTCAATAATTGCTGCCTGGTGGCACAATTCTGACATTAATGCAGCATAATAGCCTGGCATTAATGCGTCTTTGCCAGCATACGTGATAAAATCACAATAATTACACCTTCTGCGACAGAAGGGAATATGGAGATAAATACCAAACATTGAACCAATTTTACCAATCTCTGTTGGTTCGGTTATTAGATGCTTATGAAAAAAATCCAAACTGAAAAAATTAGCCGAGGGACTCAGAACTGCCCGGTTTGCGGCACACGTATCTCAGAAAACGCTACTCGCTGTCTTGTTTGTGGAACCGCGCTTGATGGAACTGCAACTACCAAAAAGGAACAGCCAATTGACTCTAAACGCATCCCTGAGGTGAAGATAAGCCTGGGTGCCTTGATTGGTTTGGGAGTTTTACTCCTCGCCCTTATCGCTGTGGTGATTTTTTTGGTGATCAACCAGGATCGTGCTGGTACCGCGGCAGCACCTGTCGTTGAGGAACCAACCCAAACCATGACCCCCACGATGACTCTGACTCCTACCAACACACCGACGCTCCAACCGGAACCCACCTGGACACCCTTGCCCCCCTTGGATTATGTCGTAAAAGCTAACGAAACCTGCTCGGATATTGCAGCCCAATTCCGGGTTTCTGTACAAAGTATCATTCTTGCCAACAATTTGAGCACGGATTGCATGATCAGTGAAGGTCGCACGCTTAAAGTTCCCCAACCTACCCTGACCCCTTCGCCAGTGCCAACCGCAACGCCTGAAGCGATGGAAGTCATCGCTGACATCTGCACCAACACCGTCTCGATCGTTGTTTCATCCAGCGACACCCTGCAAGGGCTCGCTCTAAATTACAACGTCGCGATGAAAGATATTCAGGATTTCAATCAATTAACTGGTACTACCATTCGCCAGGGTCAAACTCTTATCATTCCATTGTGCGACCGGCTTCCTACTCCGGGTCCAACCTTGACCCCCACACCTTTGCCGCCTTATCCTGCTCCAAACCTGCTTTTGCCACGTTCAGGCGCTGCCTTCTCAGCCACTGATGAAAGCGTCACCTTGCAGTGGGCTGCGGTGGCAGCCTTGCGCTCGAACGAAGTGTACCGGATAAAAGTGCAGGACCTTACATCAGTCGAGGAAAAGATTTTGGTGGAATATGTTACCGACACCAAGTTTATCCTGCCCTCAACCTTCCGCCCCACAGATGGTAATCCCCATATCATTCAGTGGAGTGTGACTGTTGCACGCCAGATCAACCAGGATAACAACAATCCAATCTACGAAGAAGCCGGCGCGACAAGCGCGTTCAGGGTCTTCAGTTGGATTGGAACGGGTGTCCAGCCCACTACGGCGCCTTAAATTGGCCTAAAGCCCACAGGACATTTTTTCAAGACAATGTGTGGCTGAAATTGCTGCGGCCGCTCCCATACCCGCCGAGGTCACAACCTGGCGAAAATGAGGATCGGCAATTTCGCCTGCCGCAAAGACACTCTTTTTGCTGGTTTCCATGTGTTCATTAATTTTTATCGTGCCGCCGGGCTCGAGCGTGAGCTGCCCTTCAAACATCTTTGTATTCGGGCTCTGACCGATAAAAATGAAGAGACCATCAGTGGGAATGAGACTCTTTTCGCCTGTCTTTACATTTTCAACCACGAGCTCATCCACACCTTCGCCACCCCTGATCTCCTCAACGACTGAATCAAAAATAAAGCCGATCTTAGGATTGATCCGGGCGCGATTCTCGAGTATTGCTCCGGCTCTTAAGGTATCCCTCCGGTGAATAATGGTTACACTGTGGGCAAAACGGGTGAGAAAAATTGCTTCCTCGAGCGCGCTGTCCCCACCCCCGACAACGTGAATATCTTTGTCCTTATAAAACCAACCATCGCAGGTGCCGCAATACGAAACACCTCTTCCGATGAATTCCACCTCACCCGGGACATTGAGCCTTTTATTGTTTGCTCCCATCGCAATGATCAATGCGTCAGTTGTATACTCCCCGGCATAGACACTGACCGTGTATGGGTGTTTGGAAAGATCAACCGCTTGAACTTCATCAAATACAAACTCGGTGCCAAAAACCTTTGCTTGTTCTTCAAACAGCTGACCAAGTTCTGTTCCCCCGATCCCTTTGGGAAATCCAGGATAATTCTCGATGGTATGCGTCAAAGAAGATTGCCCGTAAAGGACCATCCCGGTGATCACCAGGGGTTTTAACTCAGCCCGCGCAGCATAGATGGCGGCGGATAGCCCTGCTGGTCCTGCTCCCAAAATTATTAACTGCCTGTGTTCGATCAAAGCCATTTGTTTTGTCTGCCTCTCCTGCCCGCGTATTGAAATCGGATAATTAGATTCTATAACAGAAACCCCTTATCCAATCGTCTTGCCAGTAATTACCATCAATATTTTACCTTGTATGGACATTGACCGAGCAGCAGTGCCTATCCTATCACGATTTTTTGCTAAATAGCATATAATCAACAAAAAATTTCGAGGAATAAATATGTCCAAAACCCAACTAGCAATCCAGGAATTCGAAAACGCTGAACTTGAGAATATGCGCGCTTTTAACGCTTTCCTGCAGATCCCTTCGGTCTCTGCTGACCCGGAGATGAAGCCCCACATACTTGCAGCGGCTGAATTTCTGAAAGCTTATTTTGAGAAGCTCGGGATGGATGAGATCAGGATTTTCCCGACCCATCTAAACCCGATAGTATTTGCCGAGAAACGCTCAAGCCTCCCCGGCGCAAAAACGCTCTTGATCTATGGTCACTACGATGTACAGCCGCCAGATCCCTTGGATTCTTGGACGACTCCCGCGTTTGAGCCAACCATTCGCGGCGAATACTTGTATGCCCGCGGTGCTTCTGACATGAAAGGTCAAATCCTCGCATCCATTTTCGCGCTCGAAAGCGTCTTGAAAACCGGGGACCTGCCTGTCAACATCAAATTTATTCTGGAAGGCGAGGAGGAAATTGGCTCCCCGTCTTTGGAAGGTTTTATCCGGGAAAATGCCGAATTACTCAAATGTGACATGATCCTAAACCCGGATGCCGGCATGATCAATAAAGACAGCCCGACAATCGTTTACGGTTTACGCGGTTTAGTCTACTTTGAAGTGCGCATCGATGGACCTAAAATGGATTTGCATTCCGGACTTTTCGGCGGAAATATTGCCAACCCTGCTAACGTTTTAGCGAAGATCATTTCCCAACTGCATAATGAGGATGGATCGGTGGCTATTCCCGGTTTTTATGACAGGGTACGAACTCTGAGTGAGGAAGAGAGGGAAAAAATCTCCAGGAATCCGACCAGCGATGCTGATTTTCTGGCAATTACCGGTGCTCCCGCGCTTACCGGCGAGCAAGGATACTCTGTTCTCGAACGTCAGGGGGCAAGACCGACTTTGGATGTAAATGGTCTCTATTCCGGTTTCATCGGCGAAGGCGCAAAAACGATCATCCCAGCTTATGCCAAGGCAAAAATCTCCTGCCGCCTGGTTCCAGACCAACAGCATGCTGAAATCTACGAACTCGCAGAAAAGTATATTCGTTCTCTCGTTCCTCCAACGGTGAGTGTCAGCTTTATCAAGCATTCTGGCGGACCATCCTACCTGGCAGATGACGCTCCGGGCTTGCCCAACCTGATACAGGCTTTCAAGGAAACCTGGCAGAAAGACGTGATTTTTAAGCGCGAAGGTGGCAGTATTCCCGTCGCGACAGTCATGCAGAAAATCCTGGGGGTGAAGTCGATCCTCACCGGCTTTGGACTGCCCGATGATGCCATCCACTCTCCCAATGAGCATTTGCACCTGCCCACCTGGCGAAAAGGTATCCAGGCCTACATCCATTTCCTGACCAGTTTCGAGGCTTAGGCATGACAGCCAATCAAAAAGAGTTAAGGCTGCCATCCTATGGTGGGCAAGCTGTTATGGAAGGGGTTTTGATGCGCGGCAAACAGCACGTTGCCATGGCGGTGCGTGCTCCGGATGGTCAGATCCTCACCTACGAGGAGCAACTTCCCGCGCTTTACCGCTCAAAGTGGATGAACATCCCATTTTTAAGAGGTGTATTGGGCTTGTGGGATTCTCTGAACCTGGGCATGCGCCTTCTCACGAAGTCGTCCAACATGGTCAGCGGTAAAGACGAACAAATCGAAGGAAAAGATCTTGTTCTTACGGTGGTGTTTTCCCTTGTTCTGGGCATTGGCATCTTTTTTCTTCTGCCAGCCCTGGTTAGCGGCTGGTTGGATGGTCCACTGGGATTTGAAAGCTTGGGAAAACCTGGAAACTGGCTTAGCAACCTCCTGGAGGGCTTACTTCGTCTCGTGATCCTGATTGTTTACCTGGTTGTAATCGGAAGGATGCCAGAAGTTCGCCGCGTTTTTTCATACCACGGCGCTGAACACAAAACTATCAATGCCTTTGAAGCTGGCACGGAATTGACCCCAAAGAATGTGAGCGAATTCACCCTCGTTCACCCGCGCTGTGGCACATCTTTTATGCTCACGCTGGTGTTGATCTCGATCTTGTTTTTCAGTCTGCTCGGTCCTTTACCCCTGCATTGGCGCTTGGTGACTCGTATTGTCCTGTTGCCACTGGTATCCGGCCTGGCTTATGAGTACATCCGCTTTGCTGCAAAGCGTATGTACGATTCCATGCTGATGCGTGCGCTAATAAAACCCAATCTCGCTCTGCAAAAGCTTACCACCCGTGAACCCTCGGAAGATATGCTTGAAGTATCTATAAAAGCGTTTACCCTCATGTACGAGGCAGAACGGAAAGGATCCGAAGTCATACCCTGATGAAGCCCTGGCAGCAAACTCTGGCTGGTTTTCTACTTGGTTTGGTCGTAGTTGGATCAATTCTGCTGGTAGTATCTCCTCAACAAGGTCAGCCAATTGCGATTGTCACGCTCACTCCCAACCTTACGCCAGATCCGACTGCCACACTCAAGCTTATCCGGATTCACGTTACTGGCGCAGTTAACATTCCGGGAGTCTACACCCTTCCAGAAACCGCGCGCCTGGAAGATGCTATCAATGCCGCAAACGGTCTGCAAGAAAAAGCCGATCCCCAGTCAGTTAACCTTGCGGCAGAATTAGTTGATGGTCAGCGTATATTTATTCCCCAGCTGCAGGAAGCAACTCTGGCAACAGACGAGAGAGGGTTGAATTTCGGAGCATTATCAGTGATCAACATCAACACTGCGAGCATTAAGGAACTGGAAGAACTGCCTGGCATAGGCGAAGTAAAGGCGCAGGCAATAATCGACTACAGGCAACAAAATGGGCTTTTCACCTCGCTGCAAGATTTAATGAAAGTTGAGGGGATCAGTCAATCCCTTTATGAGAAGTTGGAAGGATTGATCACTCTTGGTGAATGAGATAGTTGGAAGAGGCAGGTATAATTAAACTATGAATCTAAAAGAACGACTGCAGGTGGATCTAGTCCACGCCATGAAAACCCACGATGAAACCTCAAAGTGGGTTGTAAAAATGATTAAATCAGCCATCCAACTTGCTGAAGTTGCCAAAGGCAGTGAACTCAATCAAGATGAACTCCTGGCGATTGTTCAGAAAGAAATCAAAACCCGCCAGGAAACAAAGGCTGACGCAGAAAAAGCTCAGCGACAGGACATGGTGGCACAAGCTGACCAGGAAATTGCCTGTTTAAAAACCTACCTGCCCGCGCAACTGAACACAGAGGAATTGACAGAACTTGCACGTACCGTGATCGTGCAATGCAACGCGACCTCCAGCAAGGATATGGGTGTCGTGATGAAAACTCTCCAACCACTTTTGGCAGGAAGAGCCAGCAATGCTGAAGCCAGCCGTGTCGTGCGGGAACTCCTGACTGGATAATTTCATGGCAAGAAAGTCAAATAGAGGCAAAACTAACGAAAAAAGCGCTCAGGGAGTAGTCAAGGGCTTCATTTTGGTGATCTCCTGCCTGTTAGCTTTTGCTTGTCTGGTTTTGCCAGACATCCTGAGTGATCAAAGTGAAGTGGTCCAGATAGGACAAGTTGCTCCACAGGAAATCACAGCTCCTTTTTCCATCACCTTCGAGTCAAAAGTTCTCACCGATCAGGCTCGCAAGGAAGCCGCTGCTGTAGTGGAACCGGTATTCCTGCCCGCGAATCCGAGCATCGCGAAAGCGCAACTCGAAACATTGAATAATGCACTCTATTTCTTCACATCTGTACGCAACGATAAATTTTCGACCGAACCTCAAAAATTAAATGATATGCGTACTGCCACAGATCTGTTTTTGACTGATGAAGCCTACGAAGCCATTCTTACTCTTACTGAAGAGGAATGGCAGGCAATCACTACTGAAGCAAACCGGGTACTCGAGGTCGTCCTGCGTGAGAGCATCCGCAACGATCAGATCGGTCGAACGCGCAGCAATCTCCCGGCTATCATCGATTTCGGTTTTAGGAGTGACCAAACCCAATTGATCACCCTGATAGTGTCGCCACTAATTGTCCCAACCAGTTTGTTCAGCGAAGAACAGACCCAACAAGCCAGGGAAGTGGCGAGAAACAGCGTTGAGCCAATCACCAGGCAAATTATGGCTGGTGAAGTACTCGTGCGGCGAGGCCAGGTCATCAAATTGGGTGATCTGGAATCCTTAAACGTCTTTGGATTGGGTGAACCGGAGGACCGCAACGACCTCCTGATCACAAGTGGCATCCTGGTGATGCTTTGCGGATTGATATGCGCGTTGTACTACAAGCGGATGCAGAGAGTAGAAATTCTCACAGAAACAAGGACGATTATCCTGGTAGCCGCGTTCTTCCTGGTCTTTCTTGGACTCGCCCGCTTCCTGGTAGTCGATCGTACCGTCATTCCCTGGCTCTTCCCGATGGCCGCTTTTGGTTTGACAATCGCGATCGTGTTGCGTCTTGAGACTGGCCTGTTGTTTAGTTTGCTGCTTGCAATCCTTACTGTCTTTGGTCACCCACGCGACATGGAGCTGGCGCTCTTTTACATTGTGCCGACATTCGCGGGTATCTTCGTGATTGGACGGGCAAGAAGGATTGGCTCTTTTTTGGGTGCTGGTGCTGTTGTGAGCCTGGTCGGAATTGCTATGGTACTCATTTTCCGGATTGGTGATTCCTTCACGGATTTGCTGGGTCTGATTTCTCTTATTGCATCCGCCTTATTTAACGGGATCGCCTCTGGAACGCTGACGATTCTATTTGAGTATATTTTCTCCTTTGTACTTGATGTTCCAACCGCGCTGCAATTAATGGACATTTCCAGACCAGATCACCCGCTAATGCAACATGTGCTCCAGACAATGCCCGGTTCATACCAACATAGTTTACAAGTCTCGAACCTTGCGGAACAGGCTGCTGAAGCTATCGGGGCTGATAGGTTGCTAATCAGGGTTGGAGCACTTTACCACGATATCGGAAAGTCTGAAAACCCCGGTTTCTTCGTCGAAAATCAAATCCGCGGAAGCGTTGACCCTCACGACGACATTTCCCCAGAAGTTGCTGCAGCAACCATCATCAAGCATGTAACTGATGGTATCGCCCTCGCGAAACGCTATCGCTTACCGTCCAGAGTGACAGACTTTATCAGAGAACACCATGGCACGATGATAACCCGCTATCAATATGGCAAAGCACGTGCGGCAGCTGAAAATCCAGATGAAGTTGATCCTGAACTGTTCAGGTATCCTGGTCCAGCTCCGCGTTCGAAAGAAACCGCCATCCTGATGCTCGCTGATGGTACCGAAGCCAGATCCCGCGCTGAGACTGCCCGAACTGACGATGAAATCCGCGACGTCATCAATTCGGTCTTTAACGCTTGCAAAGATGCTGGTCAATTTGACAACACCGATCTAACGCTTAAAGACTTGAGCACAATCCGGGAATCATTCTTCCAGACACTTCAACGCTCTTACCATCCCCGCATTCAGTATCCTGAAATCCGGCGTGGTAAAACCGAACCGGTCAACATCGCTAGTCAGACTCAAACAACGGCTGAGAAATAACATGCTTACGATCAAATCGCGCCAGGCAATTCGGAAAGAACTGGACAAAAATCGATTGCGAGAAGTCAGTGCAACCTCCTTCAGATTTTTGGGCTTTGAAACCGAGCCACAGGTAACCCTGCAGGTAACGGACGACAAAACAATCCAGGAATTCAACCTTCAATATCGCGACACCGACGAAGCAACGGATGTGCTTTCCTTCGAAAACGCCTTTATTGATCCAGAAAGCGGAGAGACCTATTTGGGTGATATCTTGATCTCATACGAAACGGCAAAAAGGCAGGCAGATTCCCGTGGGCTGGAAATGATGACCGAGCTTGAAATGTTGCTTGTGCACGGGATATTGCACTTGACTGGAATGGACCATGCTTCACAGTCAGATTGGCAGGCGATGTCCAACATGCAGGATGCCATTCTTGCCGAGCTCAATAACCCGATCCAAAAAAGTATTCACGACCCAAACTAAATCTGCGAACAGTTCAGATCACACTTCGTCCTTTCTCCCCTGAGAGGTCGATTAAGGTTGTCTCCTTGTCCCATTTTCGCCTCTTCCATCGGGAAGAAAGCTATTTGTCTGGTACAATCCAACCAGGCGATCGCACCATTCTTTTGAGTTGTGCGATTATCTTGAGTCTGCCAAAAAAAAAGGAGATTGTAGGAGTAAATATGCACAAAGATTTTTTGGACATCATCGATTACACCCCCGATGAGCTGCTCGCCTTGCTTGATTTAGCTGTTGAGCTAAAGCAAGAGTACATGGCGGGCGGCAATCAGCCAACCCTGAAAGGCAAAGTGCTGGCACTTATTTTTCAAAAGCCCTCATTGCGAACCCGTGTCAGTTTCGACATGGGCATGCGCCACCTCGGCGGAGACGCACTCTACCTCTCGCCGAATGAGATCGGATTGGGCAAACGCGAGTCAATTGCCGATATTGCCCGGGTACTCTCCGGTATGGTCCACGGCATCATGGCGCGTGTCTTTGAGCACCAACACGTGCTCGAGCTGGCAGAATGGTCCTCCATCCCGGTTATCAACGGTCTCAGTGACTACAGTCACCCCTGCCAGGCGATGGCAGACATCATGACCGTTTATGAAGAGTTCGGCAAAATCAAAGATGTCAACATCACGTACGTCGGCGATGGCAACAATGTGGCTGTCTCGCTGATGCAGATTGCCGCCAAGTTGGGCGCAAACTTCACAATCGCAAATCCCGCTGATTACGACATGCCCACGCAAGCCATCGAAACAGTCAAGCCGATTGCGGCAGCCAGCGGGAGCAAACTGAACTTCCTGCGCGATCCACACGAAGCCGTCAAGGGAGCCCATGTTATCTATACCGACACGTGGACCAGCATGGGTCAGGAAGAAGAAACCGCCAAACGCGAATTGGTCTTCCCTCCATACCAGGTAAATGATCAATTAGTTGCCGAAGCTGAGCCGGAAGCGATTGTACTTCACTGTCTGCCCGCTCACCGAAACCAGGAAATTACAGACGAAGTCGCCGATGGAC
>DAISYV010000013.1:0-4682 GCA_036825115.1 Anaerolineaceae bacterium
GATCTTTTGTTCCTACCAGGGCACCAAGGATGCGGGGACCGAGGTCACGAGCAGGATTGATGGAATAGCCTGAAGGACCACCGAGGGAAAGGCCAACAGCCAGAACAGAAAAACCAACGATCAAAGCACCGAGGTTGTCTTTGAGACCCATATTCTTTGCGTCTCCACTAGCTGCGATACCCCACATGAGCATGAAGGTTCCAAAGAGTTCGGCGATAGCGGCAGTCAACATAGTGTAGCCACCAGTTGCACCAGAGCTCGCTGAACCCCACCAAGCCTGTCCGAAGACAGAGCCAGGTCCGGTTGACCATACATTGGGCATTCCAGCAGCCTGAAGGCCGTCGCGATAGACCAGAAAAACAGCAAGGGCGCCGAGGAAAGCACCAATCATCTGAGCAACGATGAAGGGCAGAACTTTCTTCCAGGGGAAGCCACGGCGGACAGCCAGACCAAGGGTCACTGCGGGGTTCAGGTGTGCACCAGAGATACCACCAGAAACATAGACAGCGATGATCACTGCGAACGCCCAACCGATGGTAATGGTGTTCCAGTTATAAGCGGTGCCAGCAACACGAGGTGCCAGACCAACGTTGGCGACAACGCCATCACCAAGCAGAATCAGGATGAAGGTGCCGAACACTTCGCCAATAAATTCTTTCATAGTACGATTTTCCATGAATATTTCTCCTTTTAAAGTTGTGGTTTGAAAAAATATGATAGTTACTGAAAAAATTTATTACATTAGCAGATCGATAGCACCTCTCTTTCCGGTTACTTTTGCCGTTTGTAAATTTCTTTCCTGGTTGTCTTGGGCAGGTAAATAAAAAACGCACCTGTATCAAGGGATTGTTCTTTACAATCCTCTCTCAATAACAGCTGCATTCTTTTTGGGCTACTCACTTTAGTATCCTTTTACTCCCTAGAACCTAAAAGATTTGCCAAAATTGATATCGACTAACCCACTCGCAATCGCCGATATTACCTAAGAATAACTATAACACAATTAAACTTAATTATAAATTATTTTTCAACTTTTTGCACTCTGAATGTCAGTAAATTTTTGATGAATAATCTCTTTGATTATTATCTACGTAGTATAATACCTCAGAAATAAAAAAAATGTCTTAACTTTTGCAAATGATGACCGTTTTTTAGCAATTCAATTACCTTTACAACACATGCTTCAGGGATAAAGTGCTTCGCGACCATCATCTGATCCTGGAATAAACTACCTTAGCGGTATTATAAATTTTGGTCATATCGAAATTTAAAAGAATGGAGGCAAGTGTGCAAGAAAAATACGATTTTATAGTAATAGGGGCGGGGGTTATTGGTTGTATGATAGCCCGCTGGCTCTCCCGTTACGAGGGCAGAGTTCTCGTAATCGAAAAGCAAGCTGATCTCGGAATGGGGACTACTGCCGCCAATACTGCCATTGTTCATGCGGGTTATGACCCGGTCCCCGGATCGCTTAAGGCGCGCATGAACGTAAAGGGCAATGCCATGTGGGATCAGCTTAAAGCAGAGTTGAACTTCGCTTTTGCCCGCAGCGGTGATTATGTAGTTGCTATCGGTGAAGAGGAACTTCCCGCCTTGGATACCTTAATGGTGCAAGGTAAAAAGAACGGCGTGCCTGGGATGTCGATCATCAGTGGAGAAGAAGTGCGTGCACGCGAGAAGAACATCAATCCCAAGGTAAGCGGCGCGCTCTGGGCGTCCACCGGCGGAATATGCGATTGTTTCCAGGTGAATGTAGCTGCCGGTGAAAGTGCCGCTATAAATGGCGTTGAATTCAAATTCAACACTGCCTTTGAAGACTTCATCATGGAAGGCGATCGCATCATTGGTATCAAGACCAATCAAGGCGATTTCCTCTCACGTTGGGTAGTAAATGCTGCCGGGTTATATTCAGATGTGGTAATGCACAAAGCGGGTGTACGTCCTGAATTCAAGATACAACCACGCAAAGGCGAGTATTTCGTTTTTGATCGCGCTGACATTCAAATTGACAACATTCTTTTCCCGGTACCATCGGATGCTGGTAAGGGAATCATGGTCACAAACACGGTCCATGGCAATACCATTATTGGACCGAATGCTCAACTGATCGATGACAAAGAAGATACATCAACCACAATCCCAGGGATGGAAGAAATTTGGGAAGGCGCACAAAAACTGATACCTTCACTGGATAGGCGCCATGTCATTGCCACATTTGCTGGTTTGAGAGCGATGGGTAATGGCCCTTGCAAGACACCGGGCGTTAATTACAATAAAGACTACATCATTGAAATTCCGGAAAACGTGCGTGGATTTGTGAACCTGGGTGGAATCGAATCACCAGGCTTGGCTTCTTCCCCCGCTATAGCTGAAGAAGTGATTGATCTTCTTAAAGATGCGGGAGAAGACCTTCGCGAAAAGAAAGATTGGGAACCAATCCGACCAGCCAGACCACGCTATCGCGATATGTCACATAAGGACCGCCAACTGCTTGTAGAAATGGATCCACACTTTGGTCGCGTGATCTGCCGCTGTGAAAATGTTACTGAGGGAGAGATTTTAGCTGAGATTCATGCACCTATCCCAGCTCTGACCTACGATGCTATCAAGCGGCGTACCTGGTTGGGGACTGGTAGGTGCCAGGGTGGATTCGATATGCCCCGTGTTGTCGCAATTCTTTCAAGAGAACTTGGCATCTCACCTATGGAAATCACTAAACGAGGTCATAATTCTGAATATCTTGTCCGGGAGACTAAAGAGTCGGAGGCCGCTGATGATAATTAAGAAGAAATACGATGTAGTTGTGATTGGTTCAGGCCCTGGCGGTCTGGCTGCTGCCATTGATGCGAAAAAGGGCGGCGCGGATGACGTTCTGGTAATTGAACGAGACGTTGAACTGGGTGGGATCCTTTTACAGTGTATTCACAACGGCTTTGGCTTGCAAACTTTCAAAGAAGATTTGCCTGGCCCGGAATATGCTCAACGATATATCAATGAAGCTAAATCTTTGGGTATTTCTTTCCTGTTGGATACCATGGTCATGGATGTGACTTCCCAGCGGAAGCTCTTTCTTTCCAGCCGTGATTTTGGCTACGTCGAAGTAGATGCCCATGCCATCGTGCTGGCGATGGGCTGCCGGGAGCGCACACGCGCTCAGGTTCGTCTGCCAGGTTATCGCCCTAATGGCGTCTTTACAGCCGGCACTGCCCAGCGCTGGGTAAACGTGGAAGGCTATATGCCCGGCAATAACTTCGTTATTCTTGGTTCCGGTGACATCGGCATGATCATGGCACGCCGCCTGACCTTTGAGGGAGCTCATGTGGAACGGGTGCTTGAAATTCAATCTTACCTTTCCGGCTTGAGCCGAAACTACGTTCAGTGTTTGGATGACTGGGGCATTCCCTTACAACTTCAACATACAGTCAAGAAAATTATTGGCAAGGATCGGGTTGAAGCGATTGAGGCTGTGGCAGTCGATAATAAATGGAATTTCATTCCCGGAAGTGAAGAGATCATCCCTTGCGATACTTTATTGCTCTCAGTCGGTTTGATCCCTGAAAACGAACTTTCCAAGAAGGCTGGTGTACTTCTGGATCCTGTGACCGGGGGTCCATTTGTGGACGAACATTTCCAGACCAATATTCCTGGTATTTTCGCTGCTGGTAATGTTGTGCATGTTTACGACCTGGTCGATTGGGTGTCAATGGCAGGTTCTGAAGCCGGACGAAGTGCCGCAGAATTTGCTTTGGCTGAGAAAGCGCGCACTGCTCGCTACATACCCTTGGTTCCAGGCAAAAATGTGCGCTACATCGTCCCCCACAAATTGGACAAACAAGCGCTTGAACAAGGCGACATCCACCTGCAGATGCGAGTGACCAGACCAATCGAAGAAGATGTTTGGCTGGAAGTTCACGGCGAGAACAACAGAATTGTCCGCCGTTCAGAACGATACGTCCGTCCTGGTGAAATGGTAACGATCGTGCTTAAACCAAATATGCACGCTGAAGTTGAAAAAGCCGGTTCCCTGACGGTGGATATCTACCCAAAATCGGAGGCATAAGATGGAAGAAAAGAGCTTTATTTGCACGGCCTGTCCAATGGGATGCAAATTGATCGTACGCATGGAAGGTGACGAAGTCATCAAAGTGCTTGGGCACCGCTGCAAGCGCGGCGAGACCTACGGTCGCCAAGAAGCCATCGCCCCTCAACGTATGATTGCCAGCACGGTCAGGGTGGTTGGCGGCTTACACCCACTTTTACCGGTCTACACCAAGGGCAGCATCCCCAAGCGGCGCATAAGCGACGTGTTGGCTGCGATTCGCGCGGTGGAAGTGAACGCGCCTGTCAAAGCTACCCAGGTCATCATCCCGAATGTCATCGGCACGGGCGTGGACGTCATCGCCAGCCGGGATATGCCGGAAGTTAGAGACGGTAATTGATTTTTTTGGTTATGGGATTGTCAATCTGATCCTTTCAGGTCATTCTGAGCGAAGCGAAGAATCTATTATTTACCTGGTCATTACGAACCAGATCCTTCACTGCGTTCAGGATGACGATCCCTTTCTCTCTGTTCACTCTAACTCGCCACTCATCCCCCAGGTCATTCTGAGCGAAGCGAAGAATCTGTTATTTACCTAGTCATTACGAACCAGATCCTTCACTGCGTTCAGGATGACGATCCC
>DAISYV010000013.1:4782-30174 GCA_036825115.1 Anaerolineaceae bacterium
TATTTACCTAGTCATTACGAACCAGATCCTTCACTGCGTTCAGGATGACGATCCCTTTCTCCCTGTTCACTCTAACTCGCCACTCATCCTCCCAGGTCATTCTGAGCGAAGCGAAGAATCTGTTATTTACCTAGTCATTACGAACCAGATCCTTCACTGCGTTCAGGATGACGATCCCCTTCTCCCTGGTCACTCTAACTCGCCACTCATCCTTTCAGGTCATTCTGAGCGAAGCGAAGAATCTATTATTTACCTGGTCATTACGAACCAGATCCTTCACTGCGTTCAGGATGACAACATTCAAGAAAGATGTAACCAAAACCACCCTGTCTCAGGGTGGTTTTTTAATACAAACGTTATGGAAACAGAAACTTACTTCTGGCTGGCAGCCAGCTCCTCAGCCATTCTGATGCCGCCGCTCGTGCCGATGCGGGTAGCGCCGGCTTCAATCATCGCCTGGGCATCTGCCAGGGTGCGGATGCCGCCCGAGGCTTTAACGCCCATTTCCGGACCGACTACGCTGCGCATCAGGCGAATATCTTCAACAGTCGCGCCGCCGGTTGAAAAACCGGTTGAGGTTTTCACAAAATCTGCCCCAGCTTCTTTGGCGAGCAGGCAGGCTGTCACCTTTTCTTCGTCGGTGAGCAGGCAGGTCTCCAAGATGACCTTGACGATTGCGCCCATTTTGTGCGCCACGCGTACAACTTCGCGGATATCATTAGCCACGGCTGCCAGGTTGCGCGACTTCAGCTCGCCGATGTTGATCACCATATCTATTTCAGTCGCTCCATCCTTGATCGATTGTTTGGTGTCAAAAACTTTCGCTTTGGTGGACATCGCACCCAGGGGGAAGCCGATCGTTGCGCCGACCTTGACGTTCGAGCCAGCCAACGCGGCTTTGCAGTAAGCCACCCAATAGCTGTTGACGCAAACCGCGCCAAAGTGATATTCCAGGGCTTGCTCGCACAGGATTGCGACTTGCTCAGCTGTCGCGTCGGGCTTGAGGAGGGTATGGTCAATGATGCTTGCCAGTGGGATGGACTGATCGGTGTTATTTGAGTCCATGCAGGCATCCACCTTTTTAACGCGGCCTTTTTTGTCGAAGAAGGTAGTCATGGATTGCCCGTGGGATGTAAGAGTTTTTTGAAAAGCGTAAATGGATTGGAAATCTTTGGTGTTCATAAAGCACTCCTTGGATTTTTCCGGTTCCCCTTCACCGGTTTGATTAATTTTACCTCTTAAGCAGTCTGTGTGTCGATGACTGCTTGTAAATATAGTCTTGAAGGTCAAGCTGAATAACTGAATTGATGGTAAATCTCAGGCGTAGGGTGGGTTGGCGTCACGAGGCGTATGCAGGAACACACCGGGTTATAGCCTACCCACCGCACCACAAGCAAATAGACTCATCAATTTTGTTCGAAAGGAGGATTGCTGTTTTTGGTGGGTTGGCTAATTTGATATCAAGATAGGTCGAGATACTGTGACGCCAACCCACCCTACGAGGGTTCCCTTTGCAGATCCTGCCGATGAAGACCGTTTACCTGCAGGGCGGAATGCGCTTCGTTTGCGCACTCCGTCAAGAAAATTGTCTTGCCCTACAACTGCGTCTGGTTCAATTATTCAATTTCGGAGTCTTTGTAGGTCAGGTTGCGGGGTTCAACCTGACATCGAAAGCCTAGCTCTGATAAAGGTTTTCTTACCAACATTTGTGACGTCAGGTTCAACTTAAGAACCTGACCTACAAAAAAAAACAAACCGTCACAACCATGTCTGTGTCTACGCTATAATTTACATCAGAGAGAAAACCATGCAACTAAAAGCCACCGCCATCGCCCATCCAAATATCGCCTTTATCAAATACTGGGGCAACCGCGACGACGCTTTGCGCCTGCCGCTCAATGGCTCGATCTCGATGAACCTGGGCGGGCTGGAAAGCCGCACGACCGTCCAATTCGATGAAGCACTTCAGCAAGACACTTTCGAACTGAATGGCAAAGCACAAGCGGGTGTGGGATTGCAGCGTGTAAGCGCTTTTCTTGATCGTGTTCGGCAGCTGGCTGGCTCGAAGTATTTTGCCTGCGTCTCATCCTCCAACAACTTCCCCACTGGTGCCGGCATCGCCTCATCAGCCTCCGCTTTTGCCGCCCTGGCATTGGCAGCGAGCAAAGCGGCTGGGCTAAACCTGGACCAACAAGACCTTTCGCGTCTTGCCCGGTTGGGTTCCGGCTCGGCCTGCCGTTCCATCCCGGATGGATTCGTGGAATGGCTGCCTGGCGACGATGATGCCAGTTCCTATGCCATCAGCATCGCCCCCAGGAATCATTGGGACTTGGTGGACGTGGTCGCCGTGGTCAGCCAGGGGCACAAGCCAATCGGTTCAAGCGCCGGGCACAAACTGGCGCACACCTCTCCGCTCAACGCGCAGCGCGTGCTGGATGCCCCAGAACGCCTCAACGACTGCCGTGAGGCACTGCTGGGGCGCGACTTTATGCTCTTTGCCGACGTGGTCGAGTTGGATTCAAACTACATGCATGCCGTCATGCGCACCAGCAATCCGCCGCTGGTCTACTGGGAGCCAGCCACCGAAGTGCTGCTCTGGCAGGTTTGGCAGTGGCGAAAGCAGGGTCACGCCGTCTGCGCCACGGTGGATGCCGGACCAAACGTGCATGTGCTTGCCCTGAAGAGCGAATTGGAATGGCTCCAAAAGGCTTTATTGGAGCTGCCGGGGGTAAAAAATGTACTGGTCGGAGAGCCGGCTGATGGCGCGCGACTGATTGACTGATCCCTAAAAGGGTCTCATTCTATCAAGGGAATTCTTGGCGAGCTCATCAAGCGTATCTGATATCTTTTCAATTGTTTTTGTCAGATCGGTCAGGCTTCGCGTGTGGGTCTCCAGGATCCCATTGAAAACATTGAGATCAAGAATATATTCCGCCTCGCGTAGGTCGGATTTGACTCCACCTAAGTAGGTAACTTTCACGTGGTACTGCTTTGGTAAAGTTTCTGAGTTAAGAACGTTTTTGATCACATCCACGGAAGCACGGATCTCATAGTCGGGGGGCAAAGTCGGGATCACCTGGTGAATGAAAGCCAGTTTCTCTATGTCATAATTCTTTAGGGATGTTTGCAGGGGTGGGTCAAAAGCGATCTCAACGTTTCGTGCGGCTGTGCGGCCAGTGTTCTTGATGACCAGGTCAAAAATTGGTGAATCCGTCTGATTATCAAAGTACACGACCACATAAGGCGCAATCTGCTGATCGCGATCCTCCACCATCTCCGCGACGCTGCGATCCATTGCCTGGGCGGATTTCCACGTGCCCTGCGCGACTTCAGCAGTTTTGATCACATACACCACCAAAGCGATCAGGCTGAGTAATTGGATCACAAACATTATGACATCAAGTGTGCTAGCTTTCATCGGATCCCTCCTGTGGGAATGTCAGGCAAATTTTGCTCCGCGTGGTTTTTTGGGCTTTGGCTCGGGCACGTTATCGTAGAGCGCGCGAAAAAGCAGCGCCATTTTGTCGTTATCTTCCAGATCTTCGATTATGTAATACGGTTTTGAGCCCGAGTATGCCTCGCCGGTGGGTGCATCCTCACCGAGCACGCGCGTGCTGCCTGGCAGGATTTTGAGGAACACCTGGTCGTCGCACACAAAGCCCATCACGCGGTTGAACATGTAGAGACCATAATCGCCGAACATCTTGCGCGCGCTGATGCCTTCAATGTGCCCCAGGCACTCAAGCACATAGTCGATATACTCTTTGGAGGTTGCCATCTCAGATCACTTTTCTCGGCTCGATTTTTTCATTCCCTGGTTGACCGCCCAGGTGACCAGGAGTGGAAAAACAATGGCGGTCAGGAAGATCCATACCACGTAAGTGGTTTCAGTCTTCTCAAGGAATGCCAGCACATTCAGGCTGATCAATGCCAGCAAAATGACCACCAGGTACACTACCGTCATTATGTCTAACAGTGTTTTTTTGTTTTGGTTGGAGACATCTTTAGGTAATTGAAGTGATGGTTTGGAGGCTGAAGCAAGCTGTTTTTCCTTCATTACTGAGGAGTATGCCAGCCAGGTAAAAACCGCCCAGTTGATGAAGATCACTGCCGCGATCAGATACATGGTCCTGGCGGAGGCGTCAAAAGTGGGATGGATCAGCACCTGAAGCGCCAGGGAAAGCCCCAAGACCACATTAACCAGAAAAAGGAAGAATTTATTCAAGTCCCAAACTCCTTGGTGGAATTTTCAGTTGCGCCATACTCAAGTATTTTACATGAAATCGAGGTGAAGTGAGTGCGGCTTGCCTGAGAATAAACAAAAAGCGGGAAGCAATCGCTTCCCGCAAAAACCCAACCAGGTAGAGTCTAACTCATGGTGAGAGCCATGACGGCTTTTTGCAAGGGCAGCTTGATACCATCTTTTCAACAGTTGACCCAGGGCAAAATGGAAGCTTGGTCGCACACATAAGTGAATTGGTGTGCCGCATCTGTGATCTATGTCAGCGATAACGAAGGTTCACCTTTGATAGATTCGACCAGATGCCAGGCCTTATCGATATTTGCTTCATCACCGATCAAAACTAAACTAACACATCCTTGTCCGTCAGCAACGCCGCCAACAGCTACTGGAAGAGCTCTGCAATCAGTTAATATGCGAAACGCGTCGACTTCAGTGAAGACAATTCCTGGTAAAGGTAACAATCCACAAGCTTCTCCATGAGTGCGATTAGCTGGAAATTTTGTGATACCCATTTCAGGAATTACTTCCTCAAGATCAAATGGAATGGATTTATTGATGGTCATGGGGACTATTAAAGTTATTCCCCGTGATAATATGTAGGGGAGATACTTACCGTATTCGCCCCCATTGGAAAGTCCCACGAGTGTAGCGGCTCTATTATTTTTGTCGAGGATATTGCCGCTTTTTATGATGATGTCCTTCGAATCCATTTTTTTAATGTACTTGCTGAGGTTTTCTTTTGGCCAATCAAGCCAGGTTTCCTCGCCGTTAATTAGAACCAATTGATCTTTTGTCTCGCTTTCAGGTAACGCTGATAAACCTTCACGATTGAGGTAACCACAAACGTAAGGAACCATTTGAGGCATTTTTCTTGTCAATACTTCTTCAGCTACATATCTTGCTGAACTACAAACACAAAAACCGATGATACCAGTTTCTTTTGCTTTCTTTACAATAGGGAGATGCGCAATACCTTTAGCAATCAGTCTTTTGGATTCCTCGTTAGTCAGAGTTATCAAAGCTCTAGTTTGATTCATTGGTCTAATCCTGATTGTAAGGTTCGGAAAAGATTGCTGGTAAATTCACTATTTCTTTCATATCAAGGCGCGAATAAGCTCTTTGTTTACTCGTTTGAATACCGCAGCTGAAAAGTCCTTCCAGCAGTTTTACAGCAGCAGGGACTCCATCGACCACAGGAACACCCAGTTCACTGCTTAAACGTTTATCCAATCCCGCCATTCCCGCGCAACCCAGGCTGATCACTTCGGCTCCGTCCTGCTCGATGGCTTTCCTTGATTCTCTCAGCATGAGATTTTCAACGTCATTTTTGTTTTGACCTTCCAGCGCCAATACGGCAGTCCCGGTAGATCGGATGGATGCACAACGACTTTCCAATCCGTAAAGTCTGACCCCTTCTTCGAACATCGAAATTGCCCGTTCCTCAGAGGTAATGATGCTGAATTTTTGACCAACCAGGCATGCCAGGTACAAAGACGCCTCCATGATGCCGATGACAGGTTGACGCAACATTTCTCGCGCGGCGTTTATCACTGGATGGTGCCCGTAACAAGCAATCACAAAACCATCATACTCATTTCGGTTGGAAATCATTAATTCCAGGCAAGGACCAGAACTGAGAAGCTCATCATAAACACTTTCAATGGAGCGTGGACCCGCGGAAGGATTGATGCAAACCACTTCTGTGCTGGATGATTTCACAGCATCTGCTGCTAACTGGATGGATTTTGTGAAACTTTCCGAGGTATTGGGATTTATTATCAGCAATCTCATGCTTACCACCTTCCTTGTTACTTTTAATCAGGAATTTTATTTTCAGTCGTTCACAGGTGTCCCTAATATCAGTTTGTCAATTTGATGATATTGGAATACACCTCAGCGCTAAGTAATAATTCTTCAATCTCAAGGTATTCGTTTGGTTTGTGTGCCAGATCCAGGCTGCCAGGTCCATAAATGAGTGATGGGATTTTTAACGCGCCCGCGCTGATGTTCACATTCGTACAACCTCTGAAAATAATCGGCGAGAAGGTGATCCCAGCTTCTTTTATGGCTTTTTCAACGAGTAATCTAAAGGTATTATCTGGCGGCGTAGACCACGCCTCAAGAAAATCGTCATAAACCAGAGGTTGTCCTGTGTAGGAATTCAGGCATATTTGACCTGTCTTGAGTTCAACTTTTTCCTTACCTGGAAAAGTGCTCAGAGCGCTATGGAACCGGCCAAGGAAACTCTCACGCGTTTCTCCCGGGAGAAGTCTGCATTCCCACAGCAACCAGCAATAATCTGGAACGCTGCCGTTGCCGGGGGACGGCCTTGATTTCATTTCCACAAGTTCTATCACTTCGTGTCCGAAGAATGAATCCTCACGTCTGGGCATCGAGCGGATATGTTGACTTGCATCTATCGCGCGATATATCGCGTTGTCACCCAGGTGCGGCTGAGAACTATGGGCTACTTGTCCATGAACTGTCATCTCAACCGTAGTTCTCCCCACTCCCGCGACTGCCAGTCGATTGGTCCCTGTCGGCTCACAGGTGATGACCGCGTCGACATCACGACCCTCCAGTGCCTTGCCAAGCCCTTTGCCGATCATCAATTCTTCGGCGATAGTGGCAGTGATGATGATTGTTCCAGTGATTTTTGAGCGATCCATGAAGCCAGCTGCACAAAGCGCGGCTGCCAGACCCCCTTTCATATCAGTCGACCCCCGCCCCCAGATCTTGCCGTCAAAAATTTCAGCCCCATAGGGTTCGCGTTCCCAGA
Organism: Anaerolineaceae bacterium; assembly: GCA_036825115.1. Classification (GTDB taxonomy): domain Bacteria; phylum Chloroflexota; class Anaerolineae; order Anaerolineales; family Anaerolineaceae; genus Mesolinea. Next base: position 11,805 of record DAISYV010000013.1, read on the forward strand.
GTTCGGGCATCCGGACCGGGACCACATCCATGTGCCCATCAAAAACGATGGTGGGGCCTGGATTGTTCCCATGGATAGTGCCAATAATATTTCCCACGGGGTCCACTTCAACTTCATCAAAACCAAGGCGGGTCATCTGACGCTTTACAAGATCGGCCGTGCTTGCCTCCTCACCCGAAAAACCCGGGCATCGAACCATTTCCTGGGTGAAACGGATCAATTCTTCTTGTTGAGAATTCGTCAAAGGCACTTCAAGTTCTCCCTGAAAGTTTCCAAATTAAACACGCGCCAACGGATTAACCGTAACGGAGTCTTTCCGCTACATTGTTCCTTACACATCTTTGGGATCGTATGGAGCACCCCATGTTTTGGGTGGCCGTGTGTGACCCACAACTCCAGCAAGGGCGATTACAGTGATCAAGTACGGAAGCATCTGCAGGAATTGATACGGAATTACAGAACCTGCCGTTTGCATCCGCAATTGTGCTGCATCGGCGGCACCAAAGACCAGGCAAATCAGTGCGGTTCGGATTGGATCCCACCCACCAACAACTACTGCGGCAAGCACCACAAAGCCTCTTCCAGCCGTCATGCCTCCGGAAGCGAAGTAACCAACTTCCCCAAGGGTTAGTACACATCCTCCTAGTGCCGCAAAGATACCGCTAAGAATCACGGCCTGATACTTTAGTTTTATTACGGGTAAACCAGCCGTAGCTGCTGATTGCGGATTTTCACCGACAGCCCGGACGTTCAACCCCCAATCTGTGCGGTAAAGGACATAGGCAGCCAGGAAGGGTAGAATCAACGCGATCCAGGTGCTGACCGGTTGGCGGAATAATATGGGACCAAGGATCGGGATATTATGAAACACTTCCGGAAATAGAATTGGAAATCTTGCAACTCTTTCGTGGCGTGATTCTGAGAGCAACGCAAACAAAAGGTTGCTTCCCCCTAACGCCGCGAGATTGAGCATCAGCCCAGTCACCACCTGGTTGGTCCTTCGGGATACAGTGAGATAAGCAACAGCTAAACCGAACAACGCTCCCAAGAATATCGAGAAAAGTGCTGCAAGGAGCACATTTTCAGTCAGGAAGCTGACAGCGACACCAGCAAGGGCACCAAAAAGCATGATACCTTCAATGCCCATATTAATAACGCCTGATCTTTCAGCGTATACCTCACCGATAGATACGATGATTAGAGGAGCACCCCATCGAAGTGTGGCTTGTAACCAATCAACAATGATATCAATTGTCATTTTCCTGTACCTCCTCAGTACCCTTTGCTTTGGCTTCAAGCCTTCGTAATCTCATTCTTTCTCCATGCCCAACCGCAATCACGAAGATCACACACAGGGCTTCAATAATGGTAGTCATTGGTGCACCAACGCCTGTTTGGATCGACATGGTTGCGCCACCGGCTTTCAAAGCTGCAAAGAAAAGCGCGCTGGCAATGACAGCTAACGGATTGCCACCTGAGAGCAGTGCGACAGCAACACTTTCATAACCGACGCCTGCCACAAAATCCATGTAAACGCGCATCTTCAACCCTAATATTTCGATTGCCCCTGCGAGCCCCCCCAAGACAGCGCCTATCAAGAGCACAAGAAGAATTTGTTTTTTTACTTTAACACCCGCGTATCTTGAACCGATCGGATTCACTCCCAGCATACGCGTGCGAAAGCCAAAAGGTGTGAAACGTAAAACCAGGTAAAAGATGACGCAGGCAGCGATTCCAATGATGAAGCCGGGATGCAAACTGGTACCTTTCATCAAAATCGGCAATTTTGCGGTCGGAGCGATCAACAACGACATCGGGAAAAAGCTGCCAGGTTCAGCCATAAACTGCGGTTCGTGGACCAGCCAGCTTGTGAGGAAGATGGCAACATAATTCATCATAATCGTTGCCACAACTTCATTCACGCCTCTGTATGCTCTCATGTAAGCCGGCGCAAACCCCCAAACCGCCGCAAAAACCATTGCCGCGAGCATGGCAAGGATGATATGAACAATTGGGGCAACCGGCAAAGCCATGATCCCGATTATTCCAGCTCCAATCGCGCCAGCATACATGTAGCCTTCAATACCGATGTTCCAGACACCCGATTTAATACCTATCGCGACACCGACACCACCCAACAGAAGTGGTGAAGCTCGGACTAAAACGTTGGCGATGGCTTGCGGGCTGCCGATAGCTCCCTCCAACATAGCCCGGTAAGCATGTAGCGGGTTAACCCCGGACAGAGCGATCAAGCCTGCGCCTGCCAACAACCCCAGGAACACACCGATAAGAGGTCTCGCACCTGAAAGCGCCAATTCTCCGATGAATGGGATGGAAATAAACTTATTTGTTTTTGTTTCCTTCTTCATGCAGCCACCTCTTCAACTTTACCCAGCATCATTTGACCTATCACTGAGACATCCGCATCATCACCATCTACTTCGCCCATAATTTCTCCCCGGAACATAACAATGATGCGATCACTGATTGACATCACTTCTTGAAGTTCTGTAGAGATAAACAGAACTGCCGCGCCTCTATTTCGTTCTGCCAACAAAAAATCATGCACGCTTTCAACAGCACCCAGGTCAAGCCCTCTCGTCGCCTGGGAGGCGATCACAAGCGCGGGCTTTTCAGAAAGCTCCCGGGCTACAACGACTTTCTGCTGATTTCCTCCAGATAAGTTTGAGGCGTCGACCTCTTCGGTGGGAGTCTTTATGTTGTATTCCTTGATTAAGTTCTTTGCGTGTTGCCTGATGGTGTCATACTGAAGCACCCCGTGACGATTGTAAGGAGGTTTTTTGTAATCCTTAACAACAAGATTTTCTGCGACGGTAAGACCTAAAAACAACCCTACTTTTTGTCTGTCAGCTGGAATGTATCCCACAAAGGATGGGTCAGACATAACCTCATTTACAAGGTGATCCTTTACATGGATCGTTCCTGCTGTGCGACTCCTCAACCCAACAACACACTCAGCAAGTTCAAGCTGACCGTTGCCATCAACTCCTGCCACTCCCACAATCTCACCGGCGTGAACCGTAAGATTGATGTTTTTTAGGGCTGGCAAGTTGCGATCGTTGTTGGCTTCAACATTCTTCATAACCAACACAGGCTCAATTGTGGGATTTTCGGGTCTTTGCTTACGTTCCATACTCACAGGTCGCCCGACCATCATTCGAGCCAGTTCGGAATAGCTCGCTTCTTTTGTGAGAACAGTTCCAACAACGTGCCCATCTCGAATAACGGTAATTCGATCAGTAATTTCCAGTACCTCGCCGAATTTGTGACTAATAAAAATAATCGACCGCCCCTCACCGGTTAATTTTCTGATAGCTTTAAAGAGTTGTTCACTCTCAGCAGGAGTTAGCACAGCCGTTGGTTCGTCCAGCACCAGCAACTTCGCGTCCCGGTACAATGCCTTTAAAATTTCAAGCCATTGTTGCTGACCTACAGAAAGTCTCCACGTTTCCACGGAGGGATCAACATATAGTTCGTATTCTTCACAAAGACTCAAAAAGCGTTTTCTGGCAGTGGATAAATCCAAATGGAGAGAACTTTTGGATGGTATTCCAAGGATTACGTTTTCAAGGGCTGTCAGTGTATCAACCAATTTGAAATGCTGGTGGACCATTCCTATGCCCAGCTTGATCGCCTTGGCTGGCGATTCGATCTCGACGGGTTGATTATTTATCAGTATTTTTCCACTATCTGGCTGATGAAGTCCATAAAGAATGTTCATCAAGGTTGTTTTACCTGCCCCATTTTCCCCGAGTAAGCCTAGCACTTCACCCTTACGACAATCCAGGCAAATTTGATCATTCGCGAGTACTCCGGGAAACTGTTTGGTAATACTTTCCATGCACAAGGTTACTTCTTCATTTTGTGTCATAAAACCTCTTCTTCATCGACTTCATCCATGGTCCGCCTTACGGTTTAAATTTTTCGGGTACCAATGGTTCCATTAAACTTCCGCAAAGGACTAAAACTGGTTTCTTATTATAAAAGACCGGCGCTGTAACTTCGAAGGTTTCTTTGCCACAGCGCCGGTTGTAAAACAGTTTACAAAATCAACAGATTGATCAAAAATTTAGGTTCAGTTTGTAAACAGATCATTTTTCTAAATCTTTGATCGCAACGATTCCTGTTTAGGGAACTACGTCGATGTTACCTGCTTTGAGGTCAGCGATAGCTTTTTCAACAGCAGCCTTACCCTCGGCTGAGAGAAGTTCGTTTGTCACAGCTGAAATACCATTGTCGGCCATTCCCAAAATGTGGGACCCGCCGTCCACCAGCATTCCTGCGGCTTCCTGATAACCAAGCTCGTTCCAGTTGAAAACCACACTGCCAACGGTTACCTCTGGCGCAATCGGGTACACATCAATAACGCCGCCCACAACCCAAACATTCTGAGAGTCTTGTGCCGCGGTCAGGACGCCAACAAATGCGGCATCGAGGCAGGGGAACAACACGTCCACACCATCAGCAATCAAAGCAAGAGACGCTTCTCTCGCCTTGTTGACATCTGACCATGAACCAGTCGTTACAGCATTGACTTCCACTTCCTTACCACAACTTGCGGCGCCTTTCCTGAAGCTTGCTTCCATTTGCCTGTGGGGGTCGTACCATTCGCCAGTTACCATGGCAACTTTGTTCGTTTGTGTTGTATGGCATGCCATTACGCCTGCCAGGTAACCCGCATGACTGTAGCTAACTGTTGCCGCGGTCAAGTTCGGGACACCGCCAGTGTCGGTAGCAACACTGAAGATGAATTTCTGCTCCGGATATTCTTTGGCAACCGTCTGCAGCGCTTCGCCGAATTGTCCGCCCTGGCCGATGATGATGTCGTAACCTTGCTGGGCAAATTGGCGGATGATCTCAACCTGTTCGTCCTGCTTTACTTCTTCTCGATAGGCCGTTTCGAGATCAAACTCAGCGGCTGCTCGCATCATGCCTTCATAGGTGTATTGGTTGAAGGCTTCGTCGGTTTTCAGGCCGGGCAAAACCATTGCCACTCTTACTTTTTCCTCTTCAGCAGCGGGGGCAGTGGTGGGTTCGGTGGTTTGTTGGCAGGCTCCAAGAACCAGCGCGACAACAATCAACAAACCAAAAACAACTTGTAACTTCTTCATGACTATTCTCCTTTTGACTTGGTTTTTTCTGTTTTAAAGAACATTATTTTTTCAAAGAACTGTGTGGTCTATTCTGTACTAGCTAGCTCCTTTCCAAGAAGGTCAGCGAATTACCCCTGCTTGGTTCTTAATATTGTTAAGGACTGATTGTCTCGGGGTTGACTTTTGTCTGCCTCGGACTCTAATTCTTTTGGTTCCAGATGTTAAGGTTCAACCAAGAAGTGTTTTATCCAGCTTGCGGAACACTCTGCGTCCGTGGGCTTGGGAACCAACGAGCTCAAAATCCTGGATCACAAGTTCTCCTCTACACAAGACGGTCTTCGGCTTTCCTGTTACGCTTCTTCCCGCAAAAGGACAAAAATCAGTGTTCATGTGGAGTGTCTCTGCTGACATGGTCCATTCGATATTTGGATCAAAAAGAACGATATCGGCATCAGCACCCGGAGCAATGGAACCTTTATCGGGATGTAGTCCAAAAATGCGGGCTGGATTCGTCGCGGTCAACTGGACAAGCCGTTGCAAAGAGATGCGATTCTTTAATACGCCTTCTGTGTACAACATCGTCAAACGAGGTTCAACGCCAGGCATTCCATTCGGAACTTTGTCGAATCTGCCTTCCGCCAATCTGGTGCGAAGATCACTCGGCAAACCAGCATCATCTGAAGACACCACCGCGATGGGACCAATTCGTGCAGCGGTCCAAAGAGCATCCATATCTTTCTCGGTTCGTAGAGGTGGGCTGCAAATGAACAGATGACCCATTTCAGAATTCAGAAGTTCTTCGGTCAAAATCAGGTAGTGCGTGCAGGTTTCACAATGGATCGGCAGGTTTTGAGATTGTGCGTCCTGAATAATTTGAACACTCTCTGCCGTGGAAGCATGGACGATGTAAACCGGCGCGGGTTCAACCTTCATAAGGTCCACAACCCTTTGGATGGCAACATTTTCAGCCAGGGCTGGTCTGCTGCGTGCGTGATAAATCCAACTGTTGTGACCTTGAGACAGCTCTTGTTTTGTGCGGTATTCAGCGATGGCATCGTTCTCACAATGAATCATCAACATGCCCCCGCCATCTGCTGTCGCCTTTAAAACTTTCAGCATGCCATCATCGTCCATCAGTCGCCCGGAATGCCGGTAAGTTGTAAAACACTTGTAAGTTGGGATGCCTTCTTTCACCAGTTCAGGTAGTTCTGATAAGGTTTGTTCGCTTGCATCATAAATCAAACCATGCAAGCTCCAATCCACATAAGCTTTGCCAAACGCCTTGTTTTCGTTGTAAGCCAGGTTGCTTATAAGCGATTCACCTTTTGCCTGGTTTGAAAAACTGATGACAGTTGTTATTCCGCCAAATGCTGCGGCTTTTGTTCCAGTATGAAAGTCGTGATCTGTCGTCCCTCCCATGAAAGGGGCATCAAAGTGGACATGTGGATCGATTAGACCAGGAAAAACATAGAGACCAGTGGCATCGATGACTTCATCAAATTGATCAGAAAGACATTCACCCTGTGAGCATAAGGCAACAATCTTTTCGTCATGAATGACGATGTCTTGCTCACTCATACTGCTCTCGTTGACTACTATCCCCCCGTGAATTAGGATTTTTTTCTTGCTCATGTTCCGTTTACCTTTCAGCCAATTTCGACTATCTAAGAAAAAGTTTGAGGCTTCCGATCATTGTTGGCATAGAAATCAACTACTATGATGTTGCTAGTGGTTGTCTGTATCTGATTTACTCTTCAATAATACTGACCTTTTCTGGAGTATTTTTACTCTCCACACTTTTTACTACATATTGCGGAATATGTGTAGCTTTTGCTGCGTAATTTGCTAATAATGACTACCAATATTCTATCATTATTTGCTGCCAAACAGATAGATAGTAACTCAATTTGCTTGCTGGTGTAACGGTTCTGTGGAAAGACGAGTTGCTCCAAAATTTCCTGCCTTAGTAGCAGTGCATGGACTTTGGTGTGAGAGCCTGGTATTAAAAAAGAGAACACAAAGGTAATTGTGTTCTCTTTCTATGGTCCTAATTTACTACATGGTCAGAGCCATGACGGCTTTTTGGGCGTGCAGGCGGTTCTCAGCTTCATCGTAAACAACGGAATTGGGTCCATCGATGACCTCATCGGTGACTTCGATGTTGCGGTCAGCCGGCAGGGGGTGCATGTAGATGGCATCGCTCTTGGCGAGTTCCAAACGGCGCTGATCCATGATCCAATCGGTGTAAGAATCCTGGAGTTTCTTTCCCTCCACAGCGTCAGCCGTGGTCATCAGAGGTCCCCAGCTTTTGGCATAGATAATGTCGGCATCTTTCATGCCTTCGTCCATGTCGTGTACGATCTCAAAGGAGGTGCCCCATTTTTTGGCTTCATCGGCTGCCTGCTGCTCGATCTCGGGCATCAGCATGAATTCCTTGGGATAAGCGAGGGTCACATCCATGCCAAAGCGCGGCATTTGGATGATGAGCGATTGCGGCACGGAGATCGGTTTGAGGTAAGAGGCGGCATAAGCCCAGGAGACGACGATCTTCTTTCGCTTCAGGTCGCGACCTTTCTTTTCCATGATGGTCATCAGGTCGGCCAGGCATTGGAAGGGGTGGTAAACGTCGCATTGCATGTTCAGGATCGGCACGCGGCAGTTCCTGGCAACTTCATTCAGGTACGCGTTGCCAATGCCCCAGTCGCAGTGGCGGATGGCGATGCCGTCAAAATAGCGGCCATAGATCTCGCCGATTTCCTTGGCGGTGTCACCATGGGAAATCTGGGTGGTTTTGCTCTCGATGAAAGCGCCGTGCCCGCCAAGCTGAGCCATACCAGCTTCGAAGGAGCCGCGGGTGCGGGTGCTGCTGAAGAAGAACAGCATCGCCAGAACTTTATCGCGCAGGTAGGGATGGGGTTCGTTGAGGGCGCGTTTGCGCTTGAGATCCCAGGCGACGTCCAGTACGGTTTCGACTTCTTCTTTTGAGAAGTCCAGATCGCCAATCAGATCACGACCATGTAAAAAGGTTTGCATTTTTTCTCTCCTTTAGGGTTTTTCTTGATTATACCCAGTAAGACATACTTTGACCACAAGAAATTGATTGTTGACAGTTTTTTGTTTGGCCTGAAAGATTAGCTTCCCCGTCTCTCACACATATCACGAGGAGAAAGCCAAACTCTAAAACAAAATCGTGCCAAACTTTAAAATGGATGAATGATATAGACACTGGAACGCGCAGGTCAGGTTGCGATCCTGCTTGCGTCTTTGTGCGTGGTTCAACCTGACATAACGAACCTTGGCCTGCATCAGTCCTTTGATTTTGTGTCTATTGGCGCAATTTAATACAGCAAAAACCTGGTTTTTTCCTCTTATTCCAAGCAAGCTTTCGCGTAGGTCAGGTTGCGATTTTCAACCTGACATAACAAACCTCAGCCTGCATCAGTCCTTAGATTTTGCGTCTATTGTTGTAATTCAATACAGCAAAATTCTGGATTCTTAATCATAACCATTGTTGGCACGCGCCCATTATGTCAGGTTCAACCCCGCAAAAAAAACACGGGGCAGGCTGCGGAACCTGACCTACACAAACATCTCTTCTTATAAGAGAACATGAAAAGATCTTAGGTTTTCAACGCCATTCTCCACGAGGTTCTTTAGAACTGAGGGGGCTTGCTCCCTCCGCCAATCCCTGATCGTGCCGGTGCCCTCACTGAGCACGGCCTTTGACCGAAGGTCTCCAGAAAACAAAAGCCGGGTTGAATTAACAACCCGGCCAACATTCAGAACTACTAAAGAATGTTTACTTTATCAAGCTCGCCACGAGGGCATAGAACTCCGCGGCCTTGACGACATCATTCAATATCACGCTATCGTTGACCGTATGCGCGGTCACTTCGTCGCCAGGACCAAAGCCAATTGAGGGGATACCCGCTTTGCCAGCCCAATAGATGCCGTTGGTGCTGAAAGCCCATTTGCCAGACGGCGCGTCCTCCAGCCCAATCAGTCGGCGGGATTCGAGCCCAGCCTGCACCAGCGTGTGCTCTTCAGGGATCGCCCAGGCGGGGAAGTATTTATCCACCGGGAATACGAAACCAGTATAAGAAGGCACGTCATAGAACAGGGCTTCCACCTTAACGCGATCCTTGCTCTCTTCCGGGATCAGGGCTTCCACCTGCGCGATCGCCGCTTCCCGGGTCTCTCCAAATGTCATGCGACGGTCGATATAAATGACAGCCTCATCCGGTACCGCATTGATACTGGGGGTTTTCACAACCATGTCTGAGACCGTGATTTTGCCGTGTCCAAGGAACGGATCATCACCCAGCTCAGGCTCCAGGTCGCGGATGCCAGCGATGACCGGTAGCAACAGGTAGATGGCATTGACGCCCACGTGATTGCTGGCGGCATGCGCCGAAACGCCCTTGGCAGTCACTTTTAACTCAATGCGTCCTTTGTGACCGCGGTAAACGTTCATCTTTGTGGGCTCGCCAATAACCACGAAGTCCGGTCTGATCTTTGGGTCGACTTCCACGAAGGTGTTGGGGGCAATGCCATCGCACCACTCTTCCATGTTGCCAAAGTACCAGGCGGTCCAGCCTTCGAGCAAGCCCAAATCGCGGGCGGCAGCTAATCCATAGACCATACCAGGGGTCGAGTTCTTCTCATCACAGGCACCGCGGGCATAGAGCACGCCATCTTCAACCTTGCCTTCAAAGGGATCCCATTTCCACTCATGCGGGTCGCCGATGCCGACAGTGTCGATGTGAGAGTCAAACACGATCACTTTTTCGCCATTCCCAATGCGCCCCATGATATTGCCCATTTTGTCGAAACGAACTTCGTCAAAATGCAGCGCATTCATTTCCTTCGCGATGCGTTTGCCAACGGCTTCAATATCGGAGTCCATGCTGGGGATCGCGCAAATCTCGCGCATAAAGCGGATGATCTGATCGCGTTGGGATTGTATTTTTTCCTGCAATTTTTGAATTACTTCGGGTGAGGTCATTTTTCTCCTTTATTAATATTCATTTTTTCGGGTTAAAAAACTGCACGAATACGGTATATAATGTTTACAAACGGCATCATGCAGTTATAGAATTGAGGTCTCGTGGATATCTTATCATCAAAGCCCATTGGGGGCAACTTGTTTCGCAAGCCGGATTTGAACTGGGGAATTCTTGGGACAGCCAGGATCGCGCAAACAGCTATTATTCCAGCCCTGCTCAGCATGAAACACACCCCGGTTATCGCAGTTGCCAGCCGCGATCTGACGCGCGCGCAGGAATTTGCCGCGCCTTTTGAGATTCCTCGCGCGTATGGCAGTTACGAAGAGCTGCTTTCCGACAGTAAGGTCCAGGCGGTTTACATTCCACTGCCCAACAGCCAGCACGCTCCCTGGGCAATCAAGGCGATGCAAGCCGGCAAGCATGTTTTGGTGGAAAAACCTTTTGCCCTCACAGCTGATGAAGCCCAGCTAATGATAAGCACCGCACTCGAGCATTCCGTTGTGCTGATGGAAGGCTTTATGTATCGCTACAGCGAGCGCTTTGAGAAGATCCATGAGCTTGTCCGCTCCGGAGCCATCGGGAAAATTCGACTTATTCAATCAAGTTTCACATTTACGCTCAGTAACCCGGATGATATCCGGCTTGCAACCGATCTGGGTGGCGGCGCGTTATACGATTTGGGTTGTTATAACGTCAATTTTCAACGTCAGCTGGTTGGGCGTGAACCAACCAGTGTTCAAGCGCTCTGCCAGATGAGTAAGTCGGGGGTGGACCTGCAGACTGTCGCTACGCTCGACTTTGGCGACCAGGTTTTTGGGCAGTTCATGGTTTCGTTCAACGCTGACGGCTCTCAATTCCTGCGCGTGGTCGGCTCAGCAGGTTCGATCCACATCGAAAAACCCTTCCTCCCGGTCGGAGAAGGCACCAGCGCTTTGTTGAATGTGGCTGGGAAGGAAAGCAAGCGCATCAATTTCCGCGCGGAGAACGACTACAAACGCATGCTGGATCATTTTTACAATGTAGCAGTCAGCAAGGATGTCCCGCGATTCCCACTATCCGACGCCATCAACAACATGGTTGTCATCGACGCCTTATTCCAGTCCGCTGTGGATAATGGCAACCTGGTCTACCTAAAGAATTAACAAAGAAAGAATTCAATAATGGAAAAAACAGAAACTACTGAAGAATTGAAACCAAGATCTGACCATTTAGGAATAGGAAAATGGCTACTCCCATTTATTTTGATTGTTGCCATCATCCTCTTGCTATATTTAATTCGAACGAATCCGGTCAATGAACCTTCTGTTCAAATTCCTTATGAATTTACCTTGGAAAAAGTCGTGGGCTTTGTAATACTAATCTGCGAAGGGGCAGCGACTTTGATCGTAGGTGTCTCTGCACTTCAAGTGACGTACAATTTTCTGAGGGGCTTGGTTGATTTGAATTATTCCAGAAAGCTGCGGTCTTCTGAAAGGTTAAGATTGCGCTTGGGTCATCGCTTAAGTTTGGCTTTGGAATTTGTGGTTGCTTCGGATATTTTGCGTCTGACAATTTCACCTTCTTCTTCGGATTTGATGTTCCTGATCATCATCATACTTTTGCGTTTCCTGATGAACTTTTTCCTGGAAGATGAGTTTGAAACCATTAAAGCGACAGGAAAATATCCTGATCTTGACTCTTGCGATTCTGATGACGGTTTGTAAGGCTTGCAACAACACTTAGTTAAAATATTTTTGGCACTGATACCACCTAAACAGTGCAAAGATTAACCTAAAAAAGATACAAAAAAACGGATGCGGCAACCGCATCCGTTTTTGATTCAAACTTCAGGATTAGGGTGTGGGGGATGGGGTCATCGTGCGCGTGGCAGTCGCTGAGGGTATGGGTGTGGCAATGTTGACCGGCACCTTGAGCAGTTCACCGATGAAGAGCGGCGTCGTCTCACTAAGCAGATTAGTATTCCCAATGGATGAGCGGTATTTGTTCGTTTCAGCAATGATCCGTTCAGGGGTGGAGCGGAACCATTGCGCAACCGAGGTGAGCGTGGCGCCAGCTTCGACGTAGTAGTCCAGGACCGTACCTCGAGCAAGTTCCGTGGGGACTATAGTGGCGGTGGGCATGCGCTGCCAGGGGGCAGGCACCTTGACGATGTCGCCAGCTTTGATGTAACAGTTGCCACCGGAAACATAATCCGGGTTGATCGATAAAAATACTTCCAGGTCAGCACCAAACTTTTCAGCAATTTGCGCGCAATAATAGTCGTCTTCCTTAACTATGTAATCGAAAGGTCCGTCCAGGGTAGGTGTCAGCGAAGGAGTCGGCGTTTCAGTGATGGTCGGCGTGAAAGTGGAGGTATTGGTCGGTGTGACCGGGGTGGGGGTCAGGGTCAGGGTGGGGGTGGGGGTGTCAGTCGCGAAGAGTTGCAGTCCGCCACCGCCCAGGTTGCCAGTCGCCCATAAAGCCAGCATCACCAACCCGGCAATGATCAAGACAGCAACCAGGATCAACAAGAGCGCTTTGCTGCTGTTCTTGCGCGATTTCTTACGATAAGAAGAAAGCAGGCTCTGAGATTTTTTTTGTGCCATGTTTAGGATTCCTTCCTTTGTAACTTAACAAAGTTCAATTAATAGCATATTAAACGGTTCGACCCGCTTTTGTCAAGTATACCATTTCGCGAAATAAACATGATATGCTGTGGAGTCAAATGGTGGGATGTTCAGGAAAATGCGGTGATGATGAATTTGTAGAAATGTCCGATTGCATTTGACTGGATCAGGCTGTGATTGCTCTATGAGTGATCCCCTTTGAACGTGAATGGAGACGTGATGGTCAAGAACCTCTAACGATGCGTAAACAGCTGGGATCTGATGGGCTAGAACTTTGGCATGATGGAGGGCGATTCATTATCCCCCCGGGTACTGATAATTACTCAAACCTGATTGGATTGATGGGCTTTCAGCCATTTGAGCGTGAAGATTTCCTCCCTGTCTTGCTCTTCAAGTGTGTTTTCAATAAACAGGATCGTTTCCTCGTATTGAGGAATAAAGACCTTTTCCAAAGCATGCACGCGTCTTTGTGTTTTGATTAATTCGCGTGAGAGACGCCAGACCGATACAGACAGCTCAGACAGACGGGGGATAATCTGTAACACCTTTCGGAATGCTTCATTCGATACGTCCAAGGCGACAGAAGTGTCTCCCAGACTATACGAGATAGCTGGTGGTTCACCGTGAGCTTCCACCCTCGGTATGGGAACTCCCATCATGCCATGGTTGATTACATTCACCTCAACTGAGTGGGTCACTGCCATTGCCGCCCACTCGATTCTTTCCTGTCCCATGGACAAACGCGCCAGTTTCAGCGCTTGGTAAGCGTCCTTGAACAAGATTTGCGCTTGTTGATTTAATGTTTCAGCTTCCCCAGCCACGCGCAGCAGTTCCCCGGTCAGCACCTCTCGTTTTTTATCCAGGATGCTGAATCCTTCCCTGGCAAAAGCCAGCTTTGTCCGCATCTGGAGAAGATTGCTGCGGGTGGGGGCAATGTTAAGCGGTACCATAATACCTTTCGATATCGCTTTCGTTAATGCGGGTCAGCTCTGTTTTTGGGAGAATTGAGAGAATTTTCCAGGCGATATTGAGTGTCTGTTCAATGGATCGATTCTCGGAGAACGATTGATTGACAAATTGCGCTTCGAAAGCTCTGCCAAACTCAAAATACTTCTGATCAATTGACGAGAGCTCTTCCTCCCCAATCACTGAGGCTAGTGAGCGTACATCCTGGACGTGCGCATAGGCTGCATAGAGTTGTGACGCAAGCGCGGGATGGTCAGCACGGGTTTTACCTTCTCCGATACCATCCTTCATCAAGCGGCTGAGTGATGGGAGCACGCTGACAGGGGGATAAATATCCTGAGATGTGAGACTGCGTGACAACACAATCTGACCTTCAGTAATGTAACCAGTGATGTCTGGAATGGGATGCGTAATGTCATCATTGGGCATGGTCAATATCGGAAGCTGGGTGATTGAGCCTTTACTGCCTTTGATCCTGCCAGTTCTTTCATATAGATTTGCCAGGTCGCTATACATATACCCGGGGTAGCCCTTTCGGCTGGGAACTTCACCGCGTTTGTTTGAGATCTGCCTGAGTGCTTCACAATAATTGGTGATGTCTGTCATTACAACCAAAACATGCAGGTCACACTTAAACGCCAGGTATTCGGCTAACGTTAGAGCAATTTTAGGTGTAACGAGGCGCTCCACAACAGGGTCATCGGCCAGATTCAGGAACATCGCAACGCGGTTTAACGCGCCGCTCTCAGTGAACGCATTTCGGAATGATTCTGCCACATCATGTTTAATTCCCATGCCGGCAAAAACTATAGCAAAATTCTCGTCTCGTTCTTGATTGGTCCCAGCCTGGCTGCCAATTCGCGCCTGACGCACAATCTGGCTGGCCAGCATGTCGTGCGGAATTCCGCTGCCAGAAAAAATGGGCACTTTTTGACCCATAACCAGAGTATTCATGGCGTCTATGGTGGAGATTCCGGTCTGGATATAGTCGCGAGGATAAATCCGTGCTGTTGGGTTGATTGGTTGTCCGTTGATATCAGCAAAGTTATGTGCCAAAGGCAAAGGACCGTGATCGATTGGTTTTCCCATTCCATTAAAGATCCGCCCGAGCATTTCGCGGCTCACAGGCACTTGTAGTGATCTTCCACTAAAACGCACACTTGTACCCGCGGTGGTCAAACCGCTTGTGCCTGAAAAGACTTCAATCACAGCAAAATTATCACCAACTTCCAATACTCTACCAACCCGCATTTGATTCTTGGAATCGATGATCTCAACGAATTCATCGTATGCGACTATTCCGGTATCTTCAACCCGGATAATTGGTCCTTCGACACTTTTGATGCCAGCAATTAACAAGCCTGCGCTGCGTTCAGTCGTTTTCATCGATAGAGTAACTCCAATTGGTCGAATTGCTCATCCAGCGAGTTGCGGATCTCATCCAGCCGTTCGAGCTGTTCATTTGGTACGGTATTTTTCATGCGGATGAGGGAATTGAGAACAGGCAATTGCTGAATTGCGTTAATGATCGCACCTTGTAAAACAATTGCTTCTGCCCGCTCTTGAAAATGCAGGATCAAATCGAGCATTTTCATTTGCTTCTGTGGGGTGGCATAGGTGTCAATTTCGTCAAGGGCGTTTTGCTGCAAAAATGCTTCCCGCAGCAGGCGAGCGGTTTCAAGGGTGACGCGCTGTTCATCTGGCAGTGCATCCGGACCAACCAGCTTGACGATTTGGTCGAGGTGACCTTCTTCGTTCAGGATCTGCATGGCTCTCGCTCTCAATTCCCTCCAGGGCATCTGAGTTTCTGCTTGCCACCAGTCAGTTACATTGTCCAGATACTCACTATAGGAATTCAACCAGTTCACTGATGGGAAATGGCGTGCTGAAGCCAGATTTTTATCCAGTCCCCAAAATACCCGGGTGTATTGACGGGTTTGTTGGGTGACAGGTTCGGAGAAATCTCCACCTGGAGGGGAAACTGCGCCGATGATACTGACAGAGCCCGTATCTCCATTGAAAGTCTCTACCAAGCCTGCCCTCTCGTAGAACTCTGCCAGCCGCGATGAGAGATACGCAGGATAGCCTTCTTGAGCTGGCATTTCTTCAAGTCTGCCGGATATTTCACGCATTGCTTCCGCCCACCGCGAAGTGGAATCCGCCATCAGGGCAACATGATAACCCATATCCCGGTAATACTCAGCGATGGTTATCCCGGTATATACGCTGGCATCTCGTGCTGCTACCTGCATATTGGAGGTGTTGGCGATCAGGATGGTGCGTTCCATCAAAGGTCTCTTCGAACGCGGGTCGATTAATTTGGGGAACTCCTGCAAAACCTCCGTCATTTCATTGCCACGTTCACCACAACCGATATAGACAACCACATCAGCATCTGACCACTTGGCAACCTGGTGTTGGGTAATGGTTTTTCCGGTTCCAAAGCCTCCGGGGATGATTGCGGAGCCACCTTTTACCAGTGGGAAAAAGGTATCCAAAACGCGTTGACCTGTCAGTAAGGGTAGGTTTTTTTCTTTGCGATTTTTAAAGGGACGCGCCTTGCGTACTGGGCAGCGTCTCAACATGGTGATTGACTCTTCTCCATGTTCAGTTTCAACTCTGGCAATCACTTCGTCGATTGTGTAATCGCCCGCAGCTGCAACCCAGGTCAACTTACCTGAGATCCCGAGTGGGGTCATGATCTTGTGCATAATCATGCCTGTTTCCGGCACAACTCCAATCACAAGACCTTGGGTGATTTTCGACCCGCTTTCAAGCAGAGGCGAGAATGACCAGCGTGCTTGCCGATCAAGGGGGGTGACGCCAAAGCCACGACCAATAAATGAACCAGTTTTCTGTTCAATGACAGGAAGAGGGCGTTGAATGCCGTCAAATATACTGCCAATCAAACCGGGAGCCAATTCGACAGAGAGCGGCAAACCTGTGCTATAAACTGGCATGCCAGGTGTCAGACCGCTGGTCTCTTCGAAGACCTGGATAGTCATCTCATCGTCGTGCAAACCAATCACTTCCCCAATCAAATTCTGGTCACTTACACCAACCATGTCTCCCATGGCGATTTGGCTTGATCCTCGAGCTCGAATGACGGGTCCGTTGATCCAGGTGATAACAGCTGCTGCATCTGTCATGCATTTTCTCCTATCAAGATCTCAAAAACCTTACTTCGAAGCCTTTCCAGTTGCCTTTCCAGTCGTCTTTCCAGCGTGTTTTCAAAGCTGCGGTGTCCCTTTTCGTCCATGGCTACTACCCCGGTCCCCTCAATCAGATTTTCTCCGATCTCGATTCGAGTGCCAAGCTCAGAACTGAGTTTTCTCAATTCTTCTTCCGAAATCAGCTCCCGGGACTTGGCGTCAAACTTCAGCACCACGTTTTTGGATTGCAAGTACCTGATGGCTTCCCGAACCAAGCCCATCAATGCTTCGGCGTAATTGGATTCATCTGGGATATTTGCCACGCGATTCTGGACTTGTGAGAAAACGGTTTCCAATAACTGCTCCCGCCTCTCATAAGCTTCCACCCTGGCTTTAACCGTTATTTCAGCAAGTTTTTCTTCCTTGCGCAGCTCAGCCTCTCTCCTGGCTTTATCGAGAATCTCCGCGTATAGTTGCTTCGCCTGCAATTCTCCACGTTTTAGAATTTCAGATTCTCGATGCCTGGCTTCCGCATTGATCTTTTCAGCGTCGGCTTGTGCGGCATCTAAAATTGTGCGCGTTAAATCCGCTATTCTTTCATCCATCGATTTCAACATAGTTGTTAATCCGTTTCGCTAATCGTCATTTTCGGATGCCGATCGATTGTTCAGCCAAGCCCATGAAAGAAACTCCCTCGGAATTTGTTGAATTGGGCGAAGGAATTTCTAAGAATAGAGGTGGTTCGATCGCGCTTTTTAATCGGGCTACACGTTCTGGTGCCAGTTTGGAACAATCTTCTGTCACCAAAACCAAGCCAAGCTCAGGATTGGCGATCGCAGCATCGAGCGCTCGATTCATGCCTTCGACGGAATCTACGGCTTGACCGTGAACACCAACCAGGGCAAACCCGAGTACGGCGTCGACGTGTCCGATAACCCAAACTTTCACGACAGCCTTATCTATTGAGGATCAGGAAGGAAATCAGCAGCCCATAGATGGCAATACCTTCAGCCAAACCCACAAAAATCAGGGCCTGACCGAATAGTTCTGGTTTCTCAGTAATTGTCCCTAAAGCAGCGGATCCGGTATTTGAAACTGCTATGCCAGATGCAACAGCAGCCACGCCGGTTGAGATGGCAGCAGCAAGAGAGGCGTAAGGATCACTGGCAGCCTCTTGTATGAAACCCGCAGCCTGCACGCCTGTGGGCGTCATTAACCAGATAACTCCCAGCGCGACAGCCATCAACCCAATAACCACATTGAGTCCACCCAGCCCGATGAGCACATTCTTGGTGGCTTTTACCGGTTGGGATTTAAGGCGATATCTGAAATAGACCCAAGCCGGAATTAGTGGGACAAGCCCGATTAGAAAAATGATTGCGTAAGTAAGAATAGGCATTTTATTTTGCTCCTTCTGAATTCGATTTAGCCAGTCCGAAAGGTTGATATCTTCGCCCTCCGCCTGAGAAAAACTTGCTGAAAAATTCGTAGTATTCCAATCGCAGCGTTTGAATGCTGACAATCAT
>DAISYV010000014.1:0-29921 GCA_036825115.1 Anaerolineaceae bacterium
ATTCCTCCGAAATGATATTTGTCAATCTTACTCTCTAACAATTAGAGAAGCGTTAACTATGCTTCAACAAAAGGGATATTGCCAATAAATGCATCACCCTGACAAGCTCTTCGCCAATGAAAATAACTTGGTTATTTGATCAACCTGGAGATGGCTTTGAAAGCCGGGTGTTGCGCGGATCGCAAAAGGCTGAAAAGCGCCATCTCGACGGTGGTTAAGTGTACCCCCTGGTTTGAAAGTTCCTGCAAAGCAATTTCCTTGTTGTAAGGGTTGCGTGAAGAGACGGCGTCTGCAGCCAGGTAGACTTGAAACCCATTAGCGATGAGATCGAGGCTGGACTGATAAAGGCAAATGTGGGTTTCGAAGCCGCACAGGAGCAGTTGACGGCTCCCTGAATTGCGTATAGCCTGTTGAACTGCGGCGTCCTGCCAGATGCTGAAGTGCACCCGAGGTAGGTCGCTCTGCCCAGGCAGAAGGCTGGCAACTTCCGGGATGGTATGACCGATTTTTTCGGGGACCTGCGCGGTGAGTAGCACGGGAATTTCAAGTAATTGTGCTCCTTCCACCAGTTGCGAGATCGCCCGAACAGCTTTTTCACTTTCGTCAACCACGCGGGCAAGCTTGCCCTGGACGTCAATCACGACTAACAGAGTATTTTCAGGGGTTAACATAGGTGATGCTCCTGGGTTGAGGTCATTTGCATCAATTATAATCAAGCTATGCCCATAAAAGCTGCTTTTTCGGTGATCAGAGATTCGATCGTAATTTGGTGGAAAGATTGGGCCAACCAGATAGTGGTAGCGCTGGTGGCAATTCTTCTCAGCCTGACGGTGGTGCTGTATCCAATGGCGCTTTTTGGCGTCTATGAACAATCGCTGGACCTGACTCATGACATACGCACTGGCATTATGGGTTTCTGGCAGGGTTTTAAGACCTACTGGCGCAAGAGTCTGTTCTGGGGATTGTTAAACCTGTTGGTTCTGGGTTTCCTGGGCTTTAACACCTGGTTTTACAGTAGCATCAACCACTCGATCGCATTAGCATTGATGATCTTGATGGTTTTCTTGGGTATTTTTTGGCTGATTTGGCAATTTTACTCTGTCAGCTGTTTCTTTTTGCAAGAGGAGAAAAAACTCAAGATTGCCTGGAAAAATGGATTGGCAATCATCCTGCTGCAACCGGGATACGCAATCGTGATCGCGACAATGATGTTGATCCTTGTGGGGCTTTCCATCACAACCTTCATTCCTCTTTTCCTGGGATCGATACCACTGATTTCCATCCTGGGTTTAAAGGCTGTGCAAGCAACAATTAAGCAGGATGCAGCTTAATTTGCTATACTAAAAACTAGTTTTACCGAACGAAAGCGAGGAGTTATGGCACGAAAAATCCTGGGTTACGTCGAGTTGATTTGGACCTGTGATAGTTGCAACACTAAAAATCCAGGAGCCATAAAATCCTGCACCAGTTGCGGCGCGCCGCAACCCCTGGGAGTACGCTTTGAGCAGGTGGACCCCAACACTTTCAATTTCATCAAAGACGAAGCCCTGATTCGCATGGCTCTTTCCGGACCGGACAAACACTGCCCCTATTGCGGCACGCGCAACGTTGCAGACGCTCAAACCTGTGTGCAATGCGGTGGTGATATATCGGTGGGGGCTACTTCCAGACCTTCCGGAGATGTGCTTGAGCCTTACCCTGTCAATGGTGAACAGAGCAGCTCCCAACAAAATGCGGGGCAGCAGCCAATGGCAACCCGAACCCCGATGCCACGGGGAGTGTCGATCGCTATGATCCTGGTGGTGCTGGCGATTTGTGCTTTTGGCATATTCCTTCTCACCAGCATGCTGCGCACGGATGTGGTTAACGCGACTGTTGCGTCCACTCGATGGGAGAGGGTGGTGGTAGTGGAGTCTTACCAGTTGGTGAACGCCAGTGACTGGGCCACGAATATTCCGGCTGATGCGACAATTTCAAGTTGTACGCTGGAATACCGCTATGATTCCGACCAGCCCACTGAGCATTCGGAGGAAATTTGCGGGACGCCCTACAAGATTGATCTCGGCAACGGTATGAGCCAGGTGGTGCAGGACTGCAAATATCGGGTCTATGAGGACTTTTGCCGGTATGAGACCATGGGCTGGACGGTTGGTGAAACCTTGCGCTTGAATGGTACCGATTTGAACGCAATCTGGCCGGCGGCAAACCTGACGGATATGCAGCGAGTTGGGCAGGCAACCGAGACCTACACCATCTGGTTCAGCGCTGGCGGGCGGGAGTACGACCTGCGAACGTCGGATTACAATCTGTACCAGCTTGCCTACCCTGGCAGCGAATGGGAGCTGGAAGTGAACCAGCTTGGCGCGGTCACTTCAGCGCAACCATTGGAATAATTCCTGGTAGAAAAAGAGAATCAAAAACCCACCGATCCGGCGGGTTTTTGTGTGTAGCGATTATCTATAACCGGGAATCAACACCCAGCGTTCGCCGTCCTTGAAGGCGTAATGGGGCAGCCAGCCCAATCCAAAGAACTCTTCGATGATATCCTTCTTGAGCGGATTAATGGTGACTTCGCGGATGGTGCCAACAGTCTCCTGCGCGGTTTCCTGGAAGGCATCCATTTCTTCTTTCATCTTTGTGTCCAGTTCGGCGAGCTGCTTGTTATATTCTTCAATCATCAGTTCCGACTCTTCCACGTTTGATTTGGCAGTGGAGGTCAGGCGGCGCTTGGTAAGCGAGCTGCTGATGCTCTTTTTGCGCTTAGAGAAAAGGCCGATGACGGTGGAAAGACCTGTGCCAGCTTCTTCAATGCGGCGCTGATTGAGGATCTTCTTGTCCTTTTCAAGCTCGATCTCTTCCTTCATTTTCTTGGCTTCGATCGCCTTGCGCAGTTTCTCGTATTTGTCCTCAATTTTCTTGACCGCGTCAGATTGCCCGCCCTGGCTGGCTTGGCTGCAGCGAAGCTCAAAATCTTCGCGGCTCTCACCGGGCTTGGAGGTCAGCTTGAGTTTATCATTCGTGAACAGAGTCAAACCGTTTTCACGGTAGATCCATTCTTCGAAATCCTTGGAGAGGCTTGCTATGTTCTTCTGATCGTCAAACGGGTAGCGCAAGTCGCCAAAAGTGGCGTTTGGCAGGGGGCTGGATTCGGCTGCCAGCAAATCGATGGGCTCGTGTTTATAATCCAGCCAGCGCACCAGGCCGCGCCCTTCGATGCCGGGAAGGTTGACAGAAATCTTCTTTTCCTGATCTACTCCATAAGTACGATTGGCAAAATACACCTTTGCCTGACCTATCAAGGCGGGCTCATAGTGGTAGCGCTGTTCCGCGTTGGTGGGGATGCCCCGTTCAGCTGCCAGCCTGAGCGCCTCACTGAGACTGACTGTGACGGGCAGGTAAAGAACGCTGGCTTTGGAAGAGAGGATCGGTTCATTGGGGCTGCCTGGCAGGTTCTGGCTTGAACCGCCCAGCACTTCTTCAACCGTGATCGGGCCGTTGCCGTTGGCAGCACTGGAGACCTGCAAGACGTCTGCGCCAACCAGGCGGTTGAGCTCAGAGAGTTTCGTGCGCATGATTGGTCCGGGAAGATAATTCATCGCCCAGCGGGTGGTGAAGATTTCGGGGGCTTTGGCGTGCACGTTGTGCATCAAGAAAACGCGCTTGCCAAGCGAAGAAATGGTTGTGTCAAAGTAGCCGCGGTCAAAGGAGCCCGTTGCTGTCGCCAGCCCGTCCAGCAAGCGCTGTTTGTCCTGATCGGTCTGGAGTTTGCCAATGATCCAGGTGCCCGTGTTGGAGAGCGCTTTGTAATCCAGGTCGATTGGGTTCTGGGTGGCGAGCACCAACCCGACGCCGAAGGCGCGCGCTTGCTTGAGAAGGCGCAGGATGATCGGCTTGCTGGGCGGATTTGCAACCGGTGGCAGGTAGCCCACAATTTCGTCAAAATATACCAGTGCGCGCAGGCTGCCGGTGCCGGATTGCGTCCGCATCCAGGTCTCGACCGCGGAATAGAGCAGCGTGATGAAGAACATTCGTTCCTGGTCAGCCAGGTGCGCCAGGTAAAAGACGCTGTGGCGCGGTTTGCCATCAGGCGAGTACAGGAAAGCGCCGATGTCGAGCGGTTGCCCTTGCAGCCAGTTTTGGAAAGAAGGCGCGGCAATAAAGTTGTTTAGCGCCATCGCCAGTTCAAAGCGATCCTTTTCAGGGTAGAACTTCGAAATCGGGAAAACCCCCAATTTCTCAAAGGGTGGGGTCTGAACTTGCATGATCAGCGATTCCAAGTCAAGGTCCTGCCCCTGGCTCCAGGCGTTTTCGAAAATGTTGGAAAGCAGGATGTGTTCCCGTGAGCGAACGGGGTCGATATCCTTATATCCCACCAGTTCAAGCAAGGCGGTGGCTGTGCTGCTGATATTTTCGCGCAGGATTTCCGTATTCTCCTCCCAGGAGATGGAAGGGGCTTTCAGGGACGAAAGAATGCTTACCGGGAAGCCCGAATCAGAACCAGGGCTGTAGATGGCGTAATCCACGTTGTCAGCCAGTTTCTGCATGCGTGCCTGGTCGATGCCTGAGCGCGCAAGACCCTTTTGCCAATTTCCGGCGGCTTCCTCGGCGGCTTGCTGAGGGGTTTTGCCTTCACGCCGGGCGATGTCTTCATCCACCCAGGGGGCAAAGTCAGAGGGCAGCAGCTTTGGGAAGTGCAGCAGGTGGTTGGTCAGATCCCCTTTGGGGTCGATCAGAATGGCGGGAATGCCCTGCAACGCCGCTTCTTCGAGCAGAATGATGCCCATACCCGTTTTACCAGAGCCGGTCATGCCGGTGATCATGGCGTGCGTGGTGAGGTCGCTGGGGTCATAGAAAGTGAGTTTGTCGGGGATGACCGCTTTGCTGGCGAGGTCATAAGTTTGACCGAAATAAAATTCTGAGGGATTGAGTTCCATTAAGCCTCTCCTTAAATAATTATTCAGAATAATTTGATTATATATCAAAGTTAGGGGATTTCGCGGCGCAGAAAGAAGCGCTAACGGCTTGTCCCAACCTAAGCCGGGAAATAATCGTCCAGGTTGAGGGCTTCGAGGCTGGGAATGATGGCAGTCGCGAGCGAAAAGTCCTGCCCTGTTGTGACCTCGTTGGGCACTGCAATCACACGGATGCCGGCGCGATGGGATGCCACAACACCATTGTTCGAGTCTTCAAGCACCAGCGCGTTTTGCGGAGCAACATCCAGATTTTCAATCACCTTCAGGAAAATATCTGGAGCGGGTTTGGCGTTTTTGTCAACATCTTCTGCCGTCACGATCGTCTCAAAACGATCGAATATGCCAAGCCGCTTCAAATGCCCATGCACCCAATCGCGTTCTGAACTGGAGCCGACTGCCAGCAGGAAACCTCTTTTATCGGCCTCATCCAGAACCTGGAGGACACCGGGTAGGGCCTCTGCGTGCTTGATGGTCTGGAGAGCTTCACGTTCCACGTCAAGGCGCAACTCCCGAGCTGAGACACCATTGTTGAGGTGATCAGCCAAAACCTGCTGAGGTCTGTATCCGCCAACCACGTGATGGGCGCCGATCAGGTTTTGATATCCCGCCATGTCAAAAGCCAGACTCGCCTTAGCGAACTCACGCTTCCAGATGTGGCAATAGACTGCTTCGGTTTCAATAATCAGGCCATCCAAATCGAAAATGATGGCCTGTTTCTCGTGATTTACAGAATTGTCAGTCAAAATACTTACCTCCGCACTGACCCTGTACCCCAATAGCCGCTGCGCAGGGGAGTGATATCTTCAACGGTGATAAAAGCTTCCGGATCGACTTCCAAGGCAAGCTTTTCAATCGCAGGCACGTCTTTGCGCCGAACCGACAGGTCACAAAGCGACACTGACCCATCTTTTCCCCTGGCTGAGATCTCAGTTACAGCGTAATCCATTTTGCGCAGAGCGTCAGCCACTGCAAGACCGTGCTGCTTGGTGATGATCTTGATGTGAGAAAAGCCGATCGCAAGGCGTTTTTCGATCGCCATTCCAACCACATTGCCCGTGGCAAAACCAGCGGCGTAGCCGACCACGTACAAAACATTTGAGAGGTCGTTCAAAACCGCTCCAATGATAACAACGTACAGTACCGACTCAATGAAACCGAGTACCCATGCGATTCCCTGTTTTCCGCGCATGGTCAGCATGAAGCGCAAGGTGTCCATGGCAATCGAAGCCACGCGCACCAAAAAAATAAGAAGCGCTGTCAGAATGGCTGCAGGAGTTAATATCAGTTGCATTTCAATTCTCTACGCCTCGGTCGTATCCTCGCCCCTGGCTGAAAGCAGCGCGGGCAGGTACAGGTCGTCCGCGTATTCTTTGACCATGCGGGTCATCGAGAACATAGGCGAGGTGGTGCGGATGCACTCTTTGATCCGCTGGATCCAATCACCAGGCAAGCCGTCAGCTGAGCGTTTGGTGTAGTAGAGCGGCACAATCTCGTGCTCGAGCGTGTCATAGAGGCTCTTCGCGTCGGCGTCGTCCTGCTGATCCAGGTTGTCGTAGTGGGTGTCGTCGCCGATCGCCCAACCGTTGTGACCGTTGTAGCCTTCAGCCCACCAGCCATCCAGCACGGAGAAGTTGAGCGTGCCGTTCATGGCGGCTTTCATGCCGCTGGTACCCGAAGCTTCGCGCGGGCGGCGCGGGGTGTTGAGCCAGATATCTACGCCCTGAACCAAATAGCGCGCCATATCCATGTCGTAATCATCCAAAAAGACCAGCCGTCCGCCGTTGCGGGCGTCTTTCACCTTGCGGTAGACCTCCTGGATCAGGAGTTTGCCGGGTTCG
Organism: Anaerolineaceae bacterium; assembly: GCA_036825115.1. Lineage (GTDB taxonomy): Bacteria > Chloroflexota > Anaerolineae > Anaerolineales > Anaerolineaceae > Mesolinea. The sequence goes on from DAISYV010000014.1 coordinate 6,812, forward strand.
TCAGCGGGATGCGCCTTGCCGGCAAAAACGATCTGAACAGGTTTGCGGGCGTTGGTCACAATCCGGAGCAAGCGGTCGTAATCGCGGAAGAGCAAATTGGCGCGTTTGTAAGTGGCAAAACGGCGCGCGAAGCCGATCGTGAGCGCGGTCGGGTCCAGCAAAACGCCGCTGGCGACCGTCTGCACGGGGTGAACGTTGGTGTTTTCCCACTGATAGCGGGCGCGACCGACCATGTAGTTGATCAGCTTGCGTTTGAGGTGCAATCGCACGCGCCAGAGGTCATCATCCGGAATGTTTTCAATCCTCTCCCACATGGTTGGGTCGTCCTGGAAAACCTTCCAGTCAGGGCCGAGGTAACGGCTGAAGAGGATGCCAAGCCGGCGGGCAAGCCAGGTGCCGGTGTGGACGCCGTTGGTGATGTAAGAGATCGGAACTTCCTCGGCAGGCGTTTCTGGCCAAAGGTATTGCCACATGTTGCGCGAGACTTCGCCGTGCAACTTGGAGACGCCGTTGCGATAGTCTGAGAGTCGCAGCGCGAGCACTGGCATGCTGAAGACTTCGTCCGACCAGTCGGTTTTTACCCGGGCAAGATCAATGAATTGATCACGATTTAACCCGAGGTCGCACCAAACACCTGAAAAATACTTGTCGATCAACCACGCGGGGAATTCATCATTGCCAGCAGGCACGGGGGTATGGGTGGTGAAAACGCTGGTCTTGCGCACGGCTTCCTTGGCTTCTTCAATGGTTTTGCCTTCAGCCATGAGCTGGCGGACGCGTTCGAGCGTCAGGAAGGCGGAATGACCTTCGTTCATGTGGAAAATCGAGGGTTTGTAGCCCAGGCGCTGCAGAGCGCGTAAGCCGCCAATGCCCAGCAGCATTTCCTGCGAGATTCGCAGTTCGGGATCGCTGATGTACAGGCGGTCCGTTAGCTGGCGATCCTGGTGGTTATTTTCTGGGATGTTGGTGTGCATCAGGATGAGCTTGTTGCGTCCGATGTTGAGCTCGTAAAGCCGGGCAAAAAGGCTGCGCCCAGGCAGCTCGATCGAGATGGTGATCGGTTTGCGTTGTTCGTCGTAGAGGGCGATCAGGGGCAGGTCGTCGAAGTGTAGCTCAATGTTGCGGGCTTCCTGCCAGCCATCTTCACTGATTCTCTGCGAGAAGTAGCCAAAGGTATAAAGGAATCCAACTGCCACCAGCGGCAAGCCGAGGTCGCTGGCTTCCTTGAGGTGGTCGCCCGAAAGCACGCCCAAACCGCCGGCGTAAACCATCAGCGACTCGTGCAAACCGTATTCAAACGAGAAGTAAGCGATCTGCTCATCCTTCAGGGTGGGATAGGTTTCGTTGAACCAGGTGTCATCCTTGTGCATGTAGGCATCAAACTCGCGCATGATCCGGTCGTAGCGTTCGAGGAAATAGCGGTCTTTGATCAGATCATCAAAGACCTGGCGGTCAACCTTCCTGAGGAAAACGATCGGGTTATGGGTGGATTGCTCCCAGGTAAGTTGGTCAATTTCCTTGAACATGCGCGCGGCTTCGGGGTTGCCGACCCACCAAAGGTTGTGGGCAAGGTCAGCCAGCCGCTTGATGCGGTAGGGCAGGTCAAAACTATTCGGGGCTTCTCGAATGATTTTATTCATATTATGTACAGACAATCCTTTCAATGCCAGGGTTAGCCAGCAGACATCTTAACAGAAGCGGATAGGGTACGCTTCGGCGACGTTATATTATACCCATTAACGCGAGTTAAGTGGGATTACTATGCCCAGCCGAACACGATGTTGTGTAGGTTTCGTGCCTGCTCCGCTTTTTCGTGCATTAGCCTTTACGAATTACCCATCACCTATCAGCTACCAGCTGTCACCTATTTCCACTTTTTACACTTTTTACACTATTTACACTGTTTTTTGATAGCGCAGAATGCCTGTTTGAGTGTAAAAACTCCTTTGTTAAGGTGCGAAGGTTTATTTTGCGCGTATAGTATAGCACAAATGTTCTAATATGCAAAATCGAATCTTTGGGGAAGCCCAAGCCATCGTAGGGGTTTGGCAGTGCAAAGCCTCCCCTTGTGGGATGCCAACCCTTGACCCCCCCCTTCAGTAGTAGCTAAACAAAAAGTGGTGCTCCGAAGAACACCACCTATCCCTTTAAGACCAAACAATTATTTGGACCAATAATCAGCCAACAAGCCAGCCTGGTCCAACACCTTATTGACTGAAACTGTGTACTCACCCGTGCTTGGGTCATCGGGTGGATATTTGTATTTTCGCAAAATCCGCTTCACCATAACACGCAACTTCGCCTGTACACTTTGCTTGTACTGCCAATCAATCGAGGTGTTCTTGCGTACGCTCTCCGTCAATTCATGCGCGATCTGCTTCAGAATCTGGTCTCCCAGCAAGCTCTCCGCGTTGGGGTTGTCCGCCAGGGCGTCATAGAATGCCAATTCATCTTTTTGCAGATTCAGTTTCTCTCCACGCTCATCTGCAGCCCGGATTTCTTTCGCCAATTGGATCAGTTCTTCGATGACCTTTACAGAATCAATCAGCCCGTTCTGATAGCGCTTTATGGCTTCAGCCAGCATTTCAGAAAACTTGCGTCCCTGAACCATGTTCATCTGCCCACGGGTCTTGATCTCGTCATTCAGCAAACGTCTCAACAGTTCCAATGCCAGATTCTTTCGTTCCATCCCATCAATCTCGGCCAGGAACTCGTCGGACAGAATGGAAATATCCGGTCTCTTGATTCCTGCCGCGTCAAACACATCAATGACCTCACTGGATACGATCGCGTCATTGATGATCTGCCGGATAGCGGTTTCGATTTCTTCGTTGGTACGGGTTCTTTCGCGGTCTTCAAGTTTGGTAAAGCGGGCTTTGATCGCCTGGAAGAATGCCAGATCATCGCGGATCTCGATCGCCTTGGGGTGGGGAACTGCCAGCCCAAAGGCTTTCTGTAGTTTGACCACGTTATCCTTGAATCTCTCTTTGCCATTCCGAACAGTTTTACCTTGCCTGATTTCGGGCAACCCCAAAAGGTAGTCGGCAGCATTGAGAATGAAGTTGAGCTTGTATTTCGGCTCCAGGGTGAAGTAGCGTTTGTAATCAAAACGCCCGAACATGTTCACCACGATCTCGTAATACTCCAGCATCTTGGCAACTGCTTCTTCCTGATCAATCGCGATCTGACCCTTACCCTGGCTGGCGGCATAAATGAGCAAAGCCTGCTTGAGGTCCTGGGCGATGCCGATGTAATCAACGATCAAGCCGCCCTCTTTATCCCCAAACACGCGATTGACCCTGGCGATAGCCTGCATCAGGGTGTGCCCGTTCATGGGTTTGTCAATATACATGGTGTGCAGGCAGGGCGCATCAAAACCGGTCAGGAACATGTCCCGCACGATCAGCAATTTCAGATCATTTTCCGGGTCCTTCAGCCGGTTGCCGATCAGCTTGCGTCGTTCTTTGTTGCGAATGTGTTCCTGAAAGTCCAGGGGGTCGCTCGAAGAACCAGTCATCACGATCTTGATCGCGCCTTTGTCGTCATCCGGGCTATACCAGTCCGGGCGAAGTTTTATGATCTCGTTGTGAAGCGCCACGCAGATGCGCCGGCTCATGCAGACGATCATGCCCTTGCCTTCTGCGGCAGACGTGCGCTGTTCGAAGTGGTGGATAATATCCGCCGCAACTTGCTCAAGGCGGTCCTTGCTGCCCACGACGGCTTCTTTGCCAGTCCAACGTGCGAAGCGTTTTTGCCTTTCTGTCAGTTCCTCATCCTCAGTGATCTCTTCAACACGTTGATCGAGGGTCTTTTGGTCCTCTTCAGAGAGTGCAATTTTGGCGAGCCGGCTTTCGTAATAGATCGGCACGGTTGCGCCATCCTCAACTGCCTGCTGGATGTCGTACACGTCCACATAATTCCCGAAGACTGCCTGGGTGCTTCGATCGGTCAGTTCGATCGGCGTGCCTGTAAAGCCGATGAACGAAGCGTTTGGCAGAGCGTCGCGCATGTGGCGGGCAAAGCCGTCAATGAAGTCGTACTGGCTGCGGTGGGCTTCATCTGCGATCACCACCACGTTACGCCGGTCTGTCAGTGCGGTATAGACTCTACCGTTCTCCTCCGGGAAGAACTTTTGAATTGTGGTAAATACAATTCCACCCGAAGCAACCGAGAGCAAACGTTTCAATTCTTCGCGGCTACTGGCTTGAACCGGTGTTTGGCGTAAAAGCTGCTGGCAGTTGCTGAAGGTTTCAAAAAGCTGTTGGTCCAGGTCGTTGCGGTCGGTCAGCACCACGAAAGTGGGGTTGTTCATTTCCTGCGCCAAAACCAGCTTGCCGACATAAAACACCATCGAGAGGCTCTTACCGCTACCCTGGGTGTGCCAGATCACCCCAGCGCGCCGATCGCCCGCGAGTTGTTCATCAACTGTTGGTAAACCGTAAGCTGCAGGGTGGTCGGTGACGAAGTGCGATGTCCGCTCCGCTGAGGCGCGTAAAGTGGAACGAATAGCTTTGTTGACTGAAAAATACTGGTGATAAGCGGCTAACTTCTTGAGCGTTTTTTCCCTGGCATTCTCGAACACAATAAAGTGCCGGATCACATCCAAAAGCGTGCGCTTGTTCAGCAGCCCTCTCACCAAAGGCTCAAGCTCCGCCTCGTGTTTGGAATCGACGACCGTCTTGCCTTCCACGCTTTTCCATTCCATGAAGCGCGAATAATCGCTGGTGATTGTGCCGGCTTTGGCAAACCAGCCGTCACTGATCACCTCAAAAGCGGTGTACTTGAACAAAGAAGGGATTTGTTGGTGATAGGTCTGCAGTTGCCGGAAAGCCGCTTGTAGATCGGCTTTTTCGTCAGCGGCGTTTTTAAGTTCAATCACCACTAATGGCAAACCGTTGATGAACAGGACGATGTCCGGGCGTTTGTTGACGTTATTTTCGACAACAGTGTATTGGTTCACTGCCAGAAAGTCATTGTTCTCGGGGTGGTTAAAGTCGATCAGCCAGACCTTATCCGTGCGGCTCTTGCCTTCCCCCACGCCAAACTTCACGTCCACCCCCTCGGTCAAGTAGCGGTGGAAAGCCTGGTTATTGTCGATAAGCGTCAGGCTTTCGGTGCGCAGTACTTTTTTAAAAGCTTCTTCGCGGGCAGAGATCGGGATGTCGGGGTTGAGCCGGTTGATAGCGGCTTTCAATCGCCCCTTGAGGATAACCTCGTTGTAAACGCGTTCCGGGGCAGGCCCTTCAAGCAGGTCAGGTCCACACGCCAGGCCATAGCCGCTCTCGTCGCGCAGTAGTTCGAGCGTGACTTGTTCGATTTCAGATTCGTAAAGGATCATCTTGTTCCCCTTGAATGCAATTCATCGTTTTCCCATTGGGCTGGGTTGTTCAGAATGTAAGCCTGGGCGTTGGTTAGATCTTGATCATCACGGATGATGTGCTCCCAGTAATTGCGCTGCCAGACAGGGTTGCCAGGTGTGCAGCGGGCAAGGTTGATGCGCCGGGATACGGCGGATTTGAAAGCGCGCACAATGGTTGGGATCGATCCAACAACCGGTTTACCAAATTGTTCATGGGTTGGCGTGAAATTTGCGGAGGTTTCCCCCAACCCACCCGTAGGGGCACGGCGCGCCGTGCCCCTACCGTCCACAATCCATATGATGCCGTGAAAATGGTTGGGCATGATCACGAATTCATCTAATTCAATTTCATTGCGGATCAGGGCGGTTTTCTGCCATTCCTCTTGTGCGATCTGCCCGTGTTCATTTAATTTCATGACCCCATCCACAATTTCCCCGAAGAGATGTTCCCGTTGGTGGGTGCAAATCGTGATGAAATACGCGCCAGGTTGGGAATAATCGTATTCTTTCAACCGGATTGAACGACGGTGGTGGATTTCGGGGGTTTTATGGTTGAGAGGATTCATGGTTGTATTTCATTCTCCGTAGGGGCGTATGGCAATACGCCCCGATGGCAATACGCCCGTACGACCACCCCCCAACGTCCCCACGCGCAAACGGTTGGGCATGATCATATTCCCTTAACCGGAAGGAACGTCTCGACGATCATATTTGAATTTCTCCTGACATCAATTTTGGCAATAATTTATCGCGGAGAAGAGACAGTGAATATGATTCTTTACAATCATTGAATAGGTTACTTAAAAGGGGTTTCACGATTTGCTCAAATTTTTCTGAGATTTCTTTTTCAGGAATCAATATAGGTAAGCTTCTTACTGCTGGTTGATTGATTCCAGGTTGGGCAGAATTCGAATTAAGGCTTTTTATGTTCTCAGTCATATAACTTTGATCAAGCCAAAAGTACAAGAATAATTGGTTGATTAGATTATTGGACCTTAAAATAAATACATGTTCATTAATTGCACAAATCTGATGAGGAAAACCATCCATAAACATCGTTTTTCTCCCAAGACTTGCTCCATCTTTATATAACAAGACATCCTCTGACTTGACAATTCCAGATTTTAATTTGGCAAAGAACTCTTCTGATACGAATTTCTCTTTTGAAAAATCATAAAATCCTAACCCATTTATATTTTCGGCTCCAATGCTTGGGATTCCTTCGGCAAGATCACCAACGCCGCCCTTAGGTCTTGATCCACTCTCAATTGAACTTAAAACTTCACTCAAAATTCCAACCCTCCAGCCTTTTGGGATTGGACCTAATTCGCTTTCGACCAGTTCGCCGGTGGCGCCGGGGTAGTTGAAGTCGACAAACCATTCCTTAAAAATTGCCTGGGCGATAGCTTCGAGGGTGGCATTGGTCTGGCGGTTGAGCTCTATCTTGTCATCCAGCGCAGAAAGTTTTTCAACGATACTGTGTTGGGTAGGAAGAGGGGGTAGAGTGAGTTGCAAATTATTAAATGCTTTCCAAGTAACTCTTTGTCTCCCTGAAGTGCCCAACATATTTAATTCGGCAAATTTTCTAACCTCAGCTGACCTTGATAGATAATAAACAAAATCAGAATCTGAAATTCCAGCTTTCCCACGGAACACCAAAAACTCTGTAGATCCAAAGCCAACTCCATTTTGTAGATTGGTCACCTGGCAAATTTTACCGTTCTCTAAACAAGGGGTGATGCGAGCAAATAATGTGTCTTTTTCCTGAAATCTAGCACCACCAGTTAATTTCCTTGTTATTGAAGGACTGACATACCTGTAGTTCTCATTTAGATTCTTCATTTCAACAAAGGAATACTCCGTAGAGCTGTCAAGCTTTACGGAAGGGTTAATTGTGACGAAATCTGAGAAGGTAAATAATTCCCATCCCTTAGAACTCATAACCAATCCCCTTCAACTTCTGGCGAACGCGCGGTTGCAGAACTCCAACGCTTCTAATTTGGTTTGCTAATTGAGAAACTCGGAAGATCATTTTCATGTTCATGATTCACCCATTTTGGGTAGATAACCGGATTGATATGGGTACGAAATGCCACTTTTGGTACCATATCGCTGACGAACAGCATAAGACTTCATCATGTCAATGATTCTCCCATTTCTTTACATGAGAAACTGACTATGTAAAGAAAATGCCAATTCTTTTACATTTGAAAACTGATATGTAAACGAAATGCCACTTTTGTTTACATATTGCCGATAACATGTATTAATTTCTGAAAAATGAGTACATATCGCCGCGTTCATGTATTAAAAATCCAATAATTAATACACGTCATGCTCGTCATGTATTAATTTTGCCAAAATTAATACATGATATTCTCGCATAGACTCAGTTTTTGTTATCTGTGACATTTACTTTCCTTGTAATAATTTAAACAATGGCTGATTGATATAGTAATTACTTCGCCCGAATCTTGTCTTAACCAGAAATGGTGGTTCGGCTTTGGATAACTCGTCTAAGTATCGCCCAGCAGCGGCCCTTTGAACACCAACATCCCTGATGATGAAGTCAATTTTAGTGTAGGGATGCTTGAAGAGAGTGTTCAACAAATCGAGCGAATATACATTTTTTGGAAGTTCTGTTTTCATTCTTTGTTGGTATTCAGCCATTAATTCGATAAGCTTGTGAATGGTCTGGATGGTTTCCGTTGAGGTAAGTTCCACACCTTTCAGCAGAAAACTTAGCCAACCTTCCCAGTTATCATCTTTTGGATCTGCTCGTAATAGTGCCAGGTAGGAACTCTTTTCACGCAAAATGTAACGACTGAGGTAAAGGGTGGGTAGATCTAAAAGATCGTGCTGCACGAGGTAAAGCAGATTGAGGATGCGACCAGTGCGTCCATTGCCATCGTAAAAGGGGTGGATTTTCTCAAACTGATAATGTACCAACGCCATGCGAATGAGGGGATCAAGCCCTTCTCCACTGGATTGATTGTAAAAGTCCAGAAGACGTTCGAGCAATTCCACGATCTGATCATGATCCTGGGGCGGGTCATGCACCACTTCGCCAGTGGCACGGTTGACAACTCGTGTCCCAGGCTTGGTGCGAATGCCGGGACCTGGTTCACCAATCACCAAAACTTTTTGAATGGCAACCAAATCTTCAAGACACAGAGTCCCGTTTAATTTGATGTGTTCATGCCCTAACCTGAGTGCTTCAGAATAACGACTGACCTCTTTTGCGGCTGCATTATCAAATTGAGGGAGGTCTAAACCCTGTTTGAAGAGCTCATCGTGCGAAGTAATGATGTTTTCAAGGGCAGAACTGTCTTTAGCTTCCTGCAGTGAAAGTGTGTTCAGCAAGATATCCTGGTTGGGGAGCAAAGGGGCAACCCCTTTGAGTTCAGCCAGCCTGCGGTGAGCCATAACCAATTGGGCGGTCAGGGTGTCAGATTGGGCAACCTGGTTGGGGGGGAAGGCGTAAAGATCAGAGATCATAGCCAATTCCTTTCAAGTTCTCGCGGATGCGGTCCTGCAGTTCAAGTCCTTTGGCAAATTGATCTGCAAGTTGAGCAGTAAGCTCTGCCATCTTCTCTTCAAAGGGTACGCCGTCATCTTCGGCTTCTTCCGTGCCCACGTAACGCCCGGGCATCAAGACGTAGTTGTTGCCGCGGACTTCCTCCAGCGTGGCTGCTTTGCAGAAGCCAGCGATGTCGGCGTACTCGTCGCCCTCCCCGCGCCAGGCGTGATAGGTGCGGGAGATTTTTGCGATGTCCTCATCCGTGAATGCTTTGTTTCGGCGGTTGATCATGGTGCCCAAATTACGGGCATCGACGAACAGGATCTCGTTGGAGCGGTTGCGGAACTTATGGTTGGTACGATCGCGCGCCAGGAACCACAGGCAAGCCGGGATCATGGTGTTGTAGAAAAGCTGGGCGGGCAAAGCCACCATGCAGTCCACAATGCCGGCTTCGATCATGTTCTTGCGAATGTCCCCTTCGCCGCTGGTATTGCTGTTCATGCTGCCGTTAGCCAAAACGATACCGGCAGTCCCATTAGGGCTGAGTTTGTGGATGAAGTGCTGCAGCCAAGCGTAATTGGCATTGCCAACTGGCGGCACGCCGTACTTCCAACGGATGTCATCCCGCAGTTGCTCCCCGCTCCAATCGCTGACGTTGAAAGGCGGATTGGCAAGCACAAAATCGGCTTTCAGGTCGGGGTGGCGGTCGTTCAGGAAGGTATCACCTAATTCCAGTTGGGCGTCGATCCCGCGAATGGCCAGGTTCATGCGTGCAAGGCGCAGGGTGGTGGGGTTGGACTCCTGCCCATAGATGGAAAGGTCCTTGATGCTGCCTTGATGGTTAACCACGAATTTTTCGCTCTGCACAAACATGCCGCCGCTGCCGCAGCAGCCGTCGTAGACGCGGCCGTTGAAGGGCTCGATCATCTCCACCAAAAGCTTGACGATGCTGGCAGGGGTGTAGAACTGACCGCCTTTCTTGCCCTCGGCGTCAGCGAACTGACCCAGGAAGTACTCGTAAACGCGGCCAAGCAGATCTTGAGATTTACTTGGGTCCTTTTGAAATCCGATTGTGCCGATCAGGTCGATCAGCTCGCCAAGGCGGACCTTGTTCAGGTCAGGATCAGCGTAAATTTTGGGAAGCACGCCTTTGAGAGGTGGGTTGATGCGCTCGATGGCATCCATGGCGTCATCGAGGTATTTGCCGATCTCGGGCTGTTTGGCACGATCCTGCAGGTATTGCCAGCGGGCAGTTTCGGGCACGAAGAAAACGTTGTTTGCCAGGTACTCATCCGCGTCTTCAGGGTCCGCGCCTTCGTAATCGCCCTGGTTTTCAACCAGTTTTTGATACAGGCTATTAAACGCGTCGGAGATGTATTTGAGGAAGATCAAGCCAAGAACAACGTGTTTGTATTCGGCCGCGTCCATGTTGGAGCGCATTTTATCCGCGGCAGCCCAGAGGGTCTTTTCCAGTTCGTTGTTATTGGTCATGGGTTTCTCCCTTAAATAATCTCCCCCGATAGTACTGAGAGGGGTGAGTTCAATGCATTATACCTGATGCGAGTTGTTAATCTGATTTTTTGGTTTAAGGGCTGTATAGCAGCCAACCTCTTTGATCAGGCTTGCAAAAATAGAACAAATGTGCTATAATACCCGATGTGTTTCAATTTGCAACATAGCACATTAAAAACGAGTATTTGCAAGAAAACTGCTTTTCTATGCTTCCAAAAAACGTTGCAATTCTTGCATTTTTTGCAAATATGGCTCGGGATGGCGGACGGATCTGTCATTGCGAGGAGCGTAGCGACGCGGCAATCTGCAGTTTGGTTATCAGGTCGAAAATTGAGATCGCCGCGCTACGCTCGCGATGACGGGATTTGGGCGAGATCGCTTCGCAAAAGAGCTCGCGATGACGGAGTCGGGCAGGAAGACGGCCTACGAGAACTCCACCCCTTCGCTACGCGATGCCCCACTTCCCCTTCACACTGTTTCGGGGATCTTCGACTAAAGGGGGGGTACCTGGTTAGCCCTCGCCGGTGAAGGTTGGGGCGGACATCAGGACCAGTTTGCAGAGGCGTTTATCGGACATGCGGCTGAAGATGCGTTGATCCAACCTGGAAGGCTCGCTGGATGTGGTCATGACGGTCGGCAGCTCGGCGTTGTAGCGATGGTTGATCAGCTGGTAGAGCTTCTCGCGCGCCCAGGGGGTGGCCGATTCGGTGCCGATGTCGTCCAGGATGAGCAGGCGGGTGGAGCGGATCTCGTAGAAGCGGCGGTCGAGCGTGGTGGCGCTGTTGGGCGAAAAGGTCGCTCTCAGATAGTCGAGCAAGTCCGGCACGCCGACGAAGAGGGGCGGATAACCCAGCCCGGCCTGGTAGTTGCCGATCGCGGCCGCCAGGTGGGTCTTGCCGCAGCCGTAGGGACCGTAAAAGACCAGCCAGCCCTGGGGCGATTCGGCGAATTTCTTGGCGATCTCAAAGGCTTCCCGCAGCGATTGGGCGTCATCCTGCTCGAGGCGTTCGTTCTTGCGGAAGCTGAAGGAGCCAAAAGTCTGCTTGGAATGGTGATTGAGGCTCGAGAGTTCCGGGTGACCGATGTCGTCGGCAGGGTTGCGAAAGTCCGGCGCGAGGATCTCCACATGCGTGACCAGGTCGGGGTCCTGCAGGCGCGAGCGGATGCGCGGTTCGAAGTCGTTCAGGGCTTGATTGCTGGTGATCACGGTGGGCAGTTTGTTGATGTAGCGGTGATTGATGATCTGGAAGAGCTTTTCCTGCGCCCATGGGGTGGTGTTTTGCGTGCCAAAATCGTCCATGATGAGCAGGGGAATAGTGCGGATTTGGGTGATGCGCTCTTCAAAGCTGGCGTCGGAGGTGTTGCTGTAGGAGAAACGCAGCCAGTCGAGCAGGTCCGGCACGGTCAGGAAGAGCGTGCTGATGCCCATGCCAACGGCCTGGTTGGCGATGGCTGCGCCGAGGTGCGTTTTGCCAGAGCCGTAGGTGCCGGTGAGGAGCAGCCAGCCTGTTAAGGAGCCCGCAAAATTCTGGGCAGAGTTGAAGGCCTGCTGCAGCGAATCAGCCTGGGAGGTGCCCAAGCCCACGCGCCCGCGGGGCTTGAAACTGTCGAATGTCAGGTCGCTGAGCGCGCTGAGGTTGCTGAGGGAGAAGAGCTGATCGCGCTGGGAGGCCGTGACCTCGGCAAGCCGGCAGCTGCAAATTTCCATTTTGCCAAAATCCGGGTGGTCAATAGGAACATCCCGCCCCACAAAGCCCAGCCCGTGGCAGCGCGGGCAGTTCGGGTCGCCAATGTCGATGCCAGGGCGGCGAGCAGGGGTTGGCTCAGGGTTTTCGGCCGCTTTGCTGTTTCTGCTGGCGATAAAGTTCTCGAAATCTTTCAAGCGCGCTTTGAGTGGTTCCATGGGTAGAGTCACGTCCTTTTTCCTGCCAGGCTTTTAGAATTGCCTGGACATACTTCCAATTTCTGATGTTGCGGCTGACCGCTTCTTGCATGGCTTCGCGCAGCCAACTTTCGGGGTAGGTTTCGGCATCCGCCTTCAATATTTCGGCGACCATCGGCGTCAGTGGACCGATGTTTTGCTCGTAAAGGGTGAAAATGTTGGGCTTGTTGGGGTCTGGCAGCGGATTGGCGGCCTGGATCTCAGCAAGAGACAAGTTGCCTTCCCGCAGAGCTTCAAGACGCTGGATACCTTCAGGTGTGGCTGGGAAGAGCAGCAATGCTTGCTGTGAGCCTTCAGGGACTTCAGGGTAGGCGAGAAGCAACCCTTCTTCGAGCAGTTCAGCCAGGGCTATTTGCCAGCGGGTATCTTCAGGAGTAGGCATGTGGTCGAGGAGTATGTACTGCTCTACCACGTCTGAAGGGGTCTCTTGCCGGCTGAGCAGCTCGAAATAGCCCAGCAGAAGCAAAAGCGCGTCGCTTCCAAGCGCATCAGAGCGGGCGATGAGGTCGGATGGCAGTTTGACGCTTTGATAATTCCCTGAAAAATGGTTGCTCAAAAGTTTCTCCGCAGCTCTGATTAATCCACATAAGCTTTGTCGCGGAACATCGCGAGTTTCTCAATGAAGACCAGGTCAATACCGCTGTTGGTGGGACCGTTGCGGTGTTTGGCGACGATTAGTTTCGCCAGGTTATGCAGCGGGCTTTCTTCCTTCATCTGTTCGGGTCGGTTGATGAACATGACAATGTCGGCATCCTGTTCCAACGAACCGGATTCGCGCAGGTCGGAAAGCACGGGGGTTTTATCCTGGCGCTGCTCCACCGCGCGGGAAAGCTGAGCCGCGGCCATCACCGGCACGTCTAGGTCGCGCGCCAAGACCTTGAGATAGCGCGAAATGTACGAAACTTCCTGCACGCGGTTTTCGGTGCGGGTGTCGCCGGACATCAACTGGAGATAGTCGACGATCACCAAATCCAGGCCGATCTCCATCTGCATGCGGCGGCATTTGGTGCGCATTTGCAGGGGGGTGATGGCGGGGGTGTCATCGACGAAGATACGCGATTCGGAGAGCACACCCAGGGCGTGCACCACTTCCTGGGCTTCAGAGTCGCTTAGCTTGGCAGAACGCAGCTTTTGGGAGTCGATGTTGGTTTCCTGGGCGATCATACGTTGAATGAGCTGCTCAGCGGACATTTCGAGCGTGAAGAAGGCGACATTGCGCTTGAGGGCCAGGCCGACATGTTTGGCGATGCCGATCATGAAACCGGTCTTGCCCATACCCGGGCGACCAGCGACGATGATCAGGTCGGAACGCTGCAGACCGTCGAGGGCTTTGTCGACCGCTTTGAGGCCGGTCTCAAGCCCGGTTACTCCGCCGGGGATGCTGGCATTGAGCAGCAGGCGCTCAAGGTAGTCATCGGCGGCGTCGGCAATCGGCACCAGGTCGCGCTTGTAGCGTTCCTGACTGACCCCGAAGATGGCTTTTTCGGCGTCTGAGATGACGTTGTCCACGCCGGTATCTTTGCGATAGGCGAGCTTGGCGATGTCGTTTGCGGCAGTCAGCAAGCGCCGGCGCACAGCCAGGGCGCTGATGTTGCGGGCGTACGATTCTGCGTGCTGCGAGGAGGGGACGCGATTGGTGAGGGAGATCAGGTAATCCAAGCCGCCGACGTCTTCGAGGTGACCGCTGGTTTCGAGAGCTTCCTTGACGGTCAGAACGTCAAAATAGCTGTCAGACTTGAATAACTCGATGAAAGCTTCCCAGATCCAGCGGTTGCGGTGGAGGTAGAAATCCTCAGCGTTTACCAGCGGCGCGGCGTCCACATAGGCGTCCGGCGTGATGAGTACGGAGCCAATGAGAGCCTCCTCCATGTCGCGGTCAAAAAGCTGATTTGCGTCGGAGCTGGTTTGGGTACTGGTAAATTCAGGTTGTTCGCTCACTATGCTGCCTCACTTATGGAATGGGATCCTCATCTAAAGGGTCGCTGGGTTGATCTTTGTCTTTATCATCCTTGCCAAGTTGCCCGAGAAAGTCCTCAAAAATATCGAGATCCGCATCCACATCGGAGGAGTCTTCTTCGCTCCGGGCTTGCGGCAGGACATCTTCCGGGCGGATGCCGACCGCGTCGAGGATGTCCTCATCGACGAAGACCGGGGCTTTGGCACGAATGGCGATTGCGATCGCGTCTGACGGGCGGCTGTCGATAATTTTTCGGACGCCATTTTGCTCGAGAATGAGGCTGGCATAGAAGGTGTCATTTTCGAGATTGATGACTTCCACACGTTCCAGGCGAATATCGAGCGCGTTCATGACGGAAATAATAAGATCGTGGGTAAGTGGGCGTGCAATGGCCACACCTTGAAGCGCGATAGTAATTGAGTCTGTTTCAGGCACACCCATCCAGATGGGGAGGTAGCGTTCGGAATCCTTTTCCTTGAGGACAGTAATCCGGTCCTGATTGGTCAGGCTGACGCGGATACTATCAATTATGCACTCGATCATTTTTCCCATAATGCACCAAATTTCATATTTATGTTGGTTATGTCATAGTGATTCTAACATGTAAGCCCAGCGAATCAACTGAGCGAACCTTAAAAATTCGGAAAATATTAGAATTCGAAAAAAGAGTGTGTGATTTTGGGGCAATGTACTATAATAGAGTTTCGAGGGAAGGCTATGAAGTAGTTTTTCTTTGGAGACGGACCTGGTTATCAAAGAAAATAAAAGAGGACAGTTTTGCACATGGCAGAATCATTACAGGTGCTATTGATAGAGGGGAAACGGAATGTAGCCCGACGTTTTGCCAGTGATCTTGAGAAAAAGGGATATTACTTAAAAGTTGAAAGCAGTGGTAGTAACGGACTCGATGCTTTGCAACACTTCACCCCGGATGTGGTCGTAATCAACGCGGCTTCCCTGCGCACAAACGGTATGCGCCTGGTGAGTTGGTTCCACAACAGCCTCCCTGCAACGCCTTTGTGCCTGATTGTGGCAGAAAATGAGCCGGTTGCGGAAACAGAGAACGTTAATTTCTTCCTCAGGTTGCCTTTCACGGTTCAAAAACTGGTCAACCGCTTGCGGACGCTTGAAAATAACAGCCATAAGGGCATGCTTGTAAGGGGGGATTTGGTTTTGAACCCGGATAGCCGAATTGCGGTTTACAAGAATAAGGAAGTTCATCTAACCCCACGCCTGGCTGATCTGCTAGGAAAAATGATGGAGAAACCTGGAGAGGTTCTGACCCGGGAAGACTTGTTCAAGGCAGTCTGGGATACTGATTACGTGGAAGACACACGCACCCTGGACGTGCACATCAGTTGGCTGCGGCAGGCATTGGAAGACGACGCTCACCATCCGGATTTGATCAAAACCATCCGCAGCAAAGGATACATGCTGAAGGTTTAGAATTGTGTCTTAATTAAATAAAACACCTCTGTGAATTACACAGAGGTGTTTTTTGATTTGAATTGTTCTAGTGAATAAATCCGTAAACCAGGGCGAGCAGCACGCCGCCGGCAATCACGCTGCCGAGCTGTCCGGCTGTGTTCGAGCCCATCGCGTGCATCAGGATGAAGTTGGAGGGGTCTTCCTCCAGGGCCATCTTCGCGCTCAGCCGTCCGGCCATCGGGAAAGCTGAAATTCCGCAGGCACCAATGAGAGGGTTCACCTTGCCGCGTGTGACGGCAGCCATCAACTTGCCAAATAGCAAGCCCGCCACGGTGTCTACCACGAAGGCCAGCAAACCCAAAGCCAGGATCATGAGCGTGTTGAGATTCAGGAAACTCTGCGCGGTCATGGTTGAGCCAATTGCCAGCCCCAAAAAGAGCGTGGCAATGTTGATCAGTTCGTTTTGCGCCATCTTGCTGAGGCGCTCCACCACCAAAGCTTCACGCAGCAGGTTGCCGAGCATCAGGGCGGCCATGAGGGGGGCAGCATCAGGCGCAACCAGCGCAACAAGCAGCGTGACGATGATGGGGAAAAGCACCAGGGTGAGGCGAGAAACCGGCTTTGGAGAGTATTCCATGCGGATCAAGCGTTCTTTGCGGGTTGTCATCAGGCGCATGATCGGGGGTTGAATGATTGGGATCAGGCTCATGTAGGAATACGCCGCCACCGCGATCGGCGCAATGATATTGGGTGCCAGGCGTTCGCCTACAAAGATCGCTGTCGGGCCGTCGATCGCTCCGATGGAGCCGATCGCGGCAGCTTCATTCAGCGGAAAACCCAGAATGATAGCGAGCAAGAGTGTGAAATAGATGCCGAACTGTCCGGCGGCACCAAGCAGCACCAGGCTGGGCTGGCTGAGCAACGGGCTGAAGTCGATCATGGCGCCGACGCCGATGAAGATCAGCAGTGGAAATAGTTCCGTTTTGATGCCGGCAGCGTAGATGACTTTCATAAAGCCGAGTTCGTTGGACATGCCAAGGTTCGCGAGCAGGCAACCGAAGCCGATCGGAAGCAGCAAAACCGGTTCGTATTCCTTCCAGATGGCGAGGTAAATCAACACCAGGGCAACCACAATCATGACGGCATTCAACAATGTGAAATTGTTAAATCCCTTGGTGAGGTCAGCAATTAACTGGGTAAAGTCCATGCCTGCTCCTATGCCTGGAAGGTAAAAAGCGGTTGGTTATGCTTGACCAGATCGCCGGCGTTGACGTTCACCTGGGCGATGACACCATCGCGATCCGAGCGAATGACGTTTTTCATCTTCATGGCTTCCAGCATGCAGATCTGTTGACCTGACTTGACTGTCTGACCAGCCTGCACGTCGATCGAAACAATCACACCGGGAAGCGGCGCGTTCAGAGTCAGCCCGTTGCCAGCGCTTGGTGCGGGAGCGGCAGGCACAGCCACAGGAATCGGGGCTGGCTGCGTGGTTACGGCGGGAACCACTGCAGGACCTTGAACTTCAGGAAATACCTGGTAAAACTTACCGTCAACTTCTGCCAGAACAGGGTTGCTGTGAATGTCTTTAATGGAAACTTCGTAAACTTTTCCTTCAATTTCAACTTTGATGATCATGCGCTTCGTCCTCTGTTATTCTGTCGCGCAACCTGCTGCGCGCGACCTGCGGCGAGCCATGTGCTGCCGGTTTGAATGGATTGGGTATCGGCTGCGAAAGCAGTTTTGGGTTTGGCGCTCAGCGCATAAGCCACCGCAATGGCAGCAGCAAGCGCTGAAGCATCACCTGTCGCAGTTACAGCAGCAGGCTCAAGCTCTGGCCGGGAGGTGGCGGTTTCTTCAGCAGCCTCCTCTTTCTGGGGTCGGTTGGTGAGCTTGACCAGCAGGACCATGATTGCCCAAAGCAAAAGGATCATGGCAAACACGATCCCCATACCAGTAACCGTAATCAACAAGCCTTGTTTCAGGGTTTCGATCATTTCTTCCCCCTAAACCGGCATGTTGCCGTGCTTGCGCGGCGGATTGGTTTCGACTTTGTTCTGCAGAGCAGCCAGCGCTTCGATCAACTTCTGGCGAGTTTCTGCAGGCTCGATGACCTCATCGATGTATCCGGCTTTAGCGGCGACATAGGGATTCAGGTAGGTTTCCTGGTATTCCTGGGTAAGGCGGGCGCGTTCGGCTTCGGGGTCTGCCGCTGCTTTGATCTGTCTGCCATATAGGATGTTGGCAGCGCCTTCAGCTCCCATCACCGCGATTTCAGCTGAAGGCCAGGCATAGGTGATGTCTGTGCCGATGTATTTGCTACTCATAACCACGTATGCTCCTCCATAAGCTTTGCGCGTCACTACGCTGACTTTGGGGGAGGTGGCTTCCGCGTAGGCGTAGAGCACTTTGGCACCATGGCGGATAATTCCACCATATTCCTGGGCGACACCTGGCAAAAAGCCTGGGGAGTCGATGAAGGTCACGATCGGTAGGTTGAAGGCATCACACAGGCGAACTGTGCGGGCGATTTTATCAGCAGAATTGATGTCCATCACACCGGCCATCATCATCGGTTCCTGGGAGATCACTCCCACAGGGCGGCCAGCCAGGCGCGCAAATCCAACAATGGCGTTGGGGGCGTAACCAGCTTGCAGTTCAAGGAAGGAGCCCTGGTCCATGATGGCTTCGATCGCGGTGCGCATGCTGTAGGGCACGGTGGGGTCTGTGGGAACGAGGTTGTTCAGTTCTTCAGCGCGGCGGGTGGGGGCATCCTGCGTGGGGAGAAGGGGAGGCATGTCCACGTTATTGGACGGCAGGTAGGAAAGTGCCTGTCGTGCAAGGGCGATGGCATCCTGGTCGCTCGCGCCAACCATGTGGCAGTTGCCGCTGGTGGTGAGGTGAACATTGGCGCCGCCGAGGGTTTCCGAATCCACTTCTTCGCCGGTGACGGTCTTAATGACCGCGGGTCCGGTGAGGAACATGTAGGATTTGCCCTTGACCATAATGACCAGGTCGGTAACAGCGGGAGAATACGAGGCGCCGCCAGCGCAGGGTCCCATGATTAGGCTGATCTGGGGAACCACGCCGGAATAAATGGCATTGCGGCGAAATATTTCAGCATATCCGCCCAGGCTACGTACGCCTTCCTGGATGCGTGCGCCGCCGGAATCGATCATGCCGATGATCGGGGAGCCGGTTTTGACGGCGAGGTCCATCACGCGGCAGATCTTCTGCGCGTGAATCTCACCAAGCGAGCCGCCCTGGACGGTAAAATCCTGCGCGTAGACGTAAACAGTGCGTCCATCCACGCTGCCATAACCAGTGACAACGCCGTCGCCGAGAGTTTCATCGCCCTCAGGCGGGTTTACCTGTGTGGTCATGCTGCCAATTTCGCGGAAGGTGCCGGGGTCGAGCAGTAAGTCGATCCGTTCTCGGGCAGTAAGGCTGCCTTTGGCGTGCTGCCGGTCGATTCGATCCTGCCCGCCACCAAGTTTTGAAGCTTCCTGCATGCTCTTCAGCTTTTGAATACGGGAATCTGCCTCTGTCATTAACTCTCCTTAATGATTCAAATATTCCTCCCTTACGGGAGGTGGATCTGATGCGAATATTGTAACATTAGATTACACTGCAAAGTGGTTTTTATGATAGATACATGAGAAAAGTGAAATTACGCTCTGCAACAATAGCATTCTGGCGATTGTCATCCCATTATTGTTCGAAATCACACAACCTATATATCTTGGCGTGTTCTTTACCTCTTAGTTAAGAGGTTTACTTTTTTTCTCCCAATAGAATGACCAGTTTCTACCTTTAGAACAGAAAACGTTTCTTGTGTTACTCTGTGTTTACACTTGCACGTAAATACAAAATCTCCTGAGAGTCAGGAAACTTCGTTTGAAGGTCAGAAAGTAGGGAAATAACCTGAGATTTTTCTGTCCCTGTAATTGGATAAGCGGCCATGTCTACCAAAACCCTGGCAACCAGGTTTCCGATCTCTTGGGTAACCCCATCACGATGCAAAATAGCAGCTAAATCATTAAGGGTCTTTGTGAAATTTTTATGCGTGTCTAATTTGCTAGTTAAGATGATCAAACTGAGGTCGGAATAGATAACAGACTCTTGGGGACTCACATCTGGGACTTTAGAAACTGCTAACTTTGATACAATTTTTCCACCGCCTTTGGCATCATCTTGGGCTGACAACAGGATCAACAATCCTTTGGCGAGTTCCGCGTCAAACACTCGATTTCCAATAAAGGATTGGGATAACTCGGTAAGCTGCTCAACAGTTCTTGACAGATCTGAAACCTTTTGCTGTGTTATTGCCAACCTCACTAAGGTTTTAGATAACATTAATGCGATTTCCTCAGAATCGGGGTAAGTCTGCCTGTATTCATTCAAACTCGCAATAGTCTCCTGAACATTTTCAATGGAGTTCCGGCTTACTAATTGTTTAATAATTTCCATCGTCTCCTTATCGGGGTCTTCTATTTTGATCCGACAGGATTGTTGAAATGCAGCAAGCGACGATTTGATTTGCGATGTGTCCTTGAGATAGTCCTGACTCGCTGACGTAGCTTGCTGACTCTTAATTAGTTGTCGAGGGATTATCTCTGAATCGGGGAATGATTCTTTTAACTCAGAGAGCCACTCATTGATCATTTCGTTTTCTATTGGGTTGGTTTGATCTGCGGATATGTTAGCTAATCCTATTGCTAGAGAATCTGCAACCCTCGTTGCATTTTGGTAGTAGTATTGCAGGTTAGCAAGCTTACGGACTATCTTCCAGTTGTAATTCCTGTTACTTTGATCTGCCATAAGACCTAATAACCCCGTTGAGCAAAGGACTACTAACTCCTCATCTTCTGGGAATGATAGTGACAAGTCTGAGATGAGGTTAAATGCCTCTGTTTTTGATTCTGGATCTTTTCGTTCGAAAAGCAGGATATGTAAGGTTACTGCATACTCAAATGCTATTTTCTGCGATTTAGGAAAAGCTAGTAAAAGTTTTTTGATCTCCTCTGCAGTGTATTCGAGATCTTTGATTCTGAGACTGTGTGTCATCATATTAATTATGTCGTCAGACGGATCGAAGCGACCAGCCTTGTCAATAAACTTTTCATGCTGCTCCTTAAGAAAGGAAATGGCTCTTGCTTTATATTGCTCAGTTGTTTGGGTGCGAACAGCATAGCACATTCCCTTGGCAAGCATAAAGGCAATTTCTAGAGATTCAGGGTAAGCCTCCCGAAGCCCATAGAACTTGGAGACATTGGTAAACAACTCCTCCTCAGTTTTATGATTTGATGCCACAATCCCCAAACAATTGTAAAACATCGCTTTAATCTCATCCGAATCCGGGAAAGTTTGTTGTATCCTTGTGAGATAGGCGATGGTCTGAAACTGGGCTTCCAAGTTGTCTGCCTTGAAATGTAGAAATCGAAACATCCATCGAAAAAGTACCTTAGCAATTCTCTCAGAGCTGGGAAATTCTTGCTGGATATCAATGATTCGTTGGGATGACTCATTAACGAGGATTGTAAGTCTCTCTATGATTTTCCTTGTGCCCCCATAAAAAAGTTTATTAATCAGATTCTCCGTTCCTTTGACGAGGTAAAAGCTTATTTCTTCGTTGTCAGGATACGATTTTCGAAGTTCAACTAATTGATCTACATATTTCGTTAACTCCTCAACACTCCTATTAATGGTCATTCTATCGACTATAGAAGCAGCTTGAAGAGACGCATCTTCGGGAGATTCTGGTGTGGTTATCTGATTTTCGGTCACTTTATAGACAGAATTCTCTAATTTACTTTTGTTGACATCAGTTGTCGTTAACTCATTTAGAAGTTCAGACTGTAAGGTGGCAATCTCTTGGGATTCAGGAAAGACATTTTGAAGATTTCTTAATTGGTTGATCATTGTAGTTCGTCCTTTCTCTGAATCGGGATGCCTAATCTGATGGACCAATCTTTGAGCAAGTATCAATGCAACAATTTGCATTTGTGGGTAGGCTTCCGGCTCTATAGTTAGCCTGGATATCAATTGTTTTACATCGTCCTCGGTCGAAAAATTACTTGCTACAACCTCCAAGCCTTTTGAGAAATAGGCTCTTATTAGTTCTGAATCCGGGAATCTCTCATACATCTCTGAAAGCCGAGAAAATAAATGGAATTTGTATCCAATCCAGTTTTGGTTAAGCAAGATATTGACTGACCACTGGCATAGCACTAAAGCAATTCTTTCGGATTCCGGGAACAATTTTTCGAGAATTTGTAACTGTTGGAACCAGGATACCTTATTGTCTATTGCAATGTTAGACCGTTTTTCTTCATCGATAAAAGATTGAATGAATAATATTCTGGCAACCCCCATCGCAAGTTGATATGCGATGCTCTCAGATTTTGGAAAAGATTGAAAAATATTTAACACATTTCTAACGTAACCAACAGCCTGTCCTAATTTTGTTTGGGGAGTTAGCATGGTAATCAAGGAAATTGCCTGCTGCTCAGCCATTGCTTCCGAAATTGGTTCGTTCTGTTGTGATTCGGGGTCTTGTTTGATTACCTGGTCCTTCGGATCACCAATTTTAGATACCTCATCCTCACTTTTTTTGATGCTTGCAAGCATGACTAAGCATCTGTCGAGCATATTTTTAATATGTTCGGAATCAGGAAAGGCATGGTGAAGTTTTGTGAGGCGGGCGACTGATTGTGCTATCTCATCCACCTTACCTTGTTTACTTTTATATTCGACAAGAGTGGTAGAAAGCATCTTGGCTATTAGTTCTGAACCAGGGAAACACTCTTGCAGATGTATCAGTTCATAAAACGATTTGTCTCTGTCAAGCACACTTTTTTGCGACAATACTGACCAAAGCAATACTTTCGCATAAGAGTGGGCAATAGCCAAAGAATCAGGGAATGCACTGCGCAGTGTTTTGACCTTGCTTAAGGCATCTATTGACTTGATTTGTGAAAAATTCTGTTCCAAATTAGACGCCATAGATTCGGCTAACTGTAGGGCTATCTTCTGGGATTTTGGGTGGGAATCATTGAGTTTTATGAGTTTTTTGATAATTTTGGTCTTCTTAGATGGATCTTGCGAGGCTCTTACTTGTTTAGATAGTTCTTCGGCTTGGGTTTCTTGAAAAAATACATCATGGCGCTTAAACATAATTCCCTCTCATTCAAGTTTTTTTGGGAAAGAGTTACCTGTAAAAAACTCGTAAGTCACTAGTAAAAATTATAATACTTAAATAATAATGAGTACCAGCATTGTCGGCAAAATATTCCGAAAATACCTGGGAAAAATATCGAATATCATCCTCGACATGCGCTGAGCAAGTTCAAACACATATGAGACGATAGGGCTTTACAAAAAAGCACATTG
>DAISYV010000015.1:0-29199 GCA_036825115.1 Anaerolineaceae bacterium
ATCACCCTGACTTGACCCCGAGTCTTCTGTCTCATATGTATTGAACCCATTCATGAACTTGACGCAAATCGACAAATCAGGATATACTTCACCCTCGCCGGGGTGTAGCGCAGTCGGCTAGCGCGCTGCGTTTGGGACGCAGAGGTCGACGGTTCGAGTCCGCCCACCCCGACCTTTTTCTTCAGGCTCTGCAAAGCGACCAACTTGTGAGTACGCCTTTTCTCTCCCTCATCATCCCCGCCCACAACGAAGCCGAGCGCCTGCCTGCCTCCCTGGAGGCGGTGAACAGGTACATATCCTCTCTCCCCTTTGAAACTGAAGTGATCGTCGTCGAAAATAACAGCAGCGATGCCACCGCGGAGATCGTACTGGAGTGGACGAAAAGCATGCCCCAGCTTCGCCTGATCAGCCTGGCGCAGCCCGGCAAGGGTAATGCCATCCGCACCGGCATGCTTGCCGCTCAAGGAGCCTATCGCTTCATGGCGGACGCGGACTTTTCCATGCGGGTGAAGGAGATCGGGAAGTTCCTGCCCAATGGCTCACCTCTCGCCTCAGTTGGTATCGCTTCGCGTGAAGCACCGGGTTCCATGCGCATTGGGGAACCCTTCTACCGCCATTTCATTGGGCGCGTCTATAACCTCCTTGTGCGCCTGCTCGTCTTGCCTGGGCTGCAGGACACGCAATGCGGCTTCAAATGCTTCAGCGCTGAGGCGGCTGAGGCGATCTTCCCGCTCCAACGGCTGGAAGGTTGGAGTTTTGACGTCGAAGTCCTCGCCATCGCCTGCCAGTTGGGCTTCGAAATCGCCGAAATCCCCATCACCTGGTATTACCAGCCCGGTTCGCGCATGCGTCTATTGCAGGACAGCCTGCAAATGGCAAAAGACCTCCTCACCATTCGGCAGAACAAGAAAAAGGGCTTATACAATGCCCCCAAAGTTTGACCCCAGCCTGATCCCGCCCTACCCAACCCTCACTTACGAAAAACAAATCGCTGAAAACGGCTGCACGCTGATCGCCGGGCTTGATGAAGCCGGGCGCGGCGCCCTGGCCGGGCCGCTCTGCGCCGCCGCGGTCATCCTCCCCGTGGAAAAGGAAGGGCTCGCGGAAGCCTTGCTGGGCGTGCGCGACTCGAAACAAATGAGCGCCATTGAGCGCGAGCTCGGAGCAGAAGAAATCCGAAATATTGCGCTGGATTGGTCGGTAGCCTGGGTGGAAGCAGCGGAGATTGACGCGATAGGCATGGGCAAAGCCGGGCGGTTGGTGTTCCAGCGTGCCATTGAAGGGTTGAAAACCAAGCCCGGGCACCTGCTTTTGGATTATTTCAAGTTACCAGTTGTCAAGCTGCCCCAAACCTCGCTGGTCAAGGGCGATCAACGCTCGCTTTCGATTGCATGTGCCTCCGTGCTGGCGAAGACCGCGCGGGACGCGCTGATGCTCTCCCTGCCAGACCCAGAAGGGCAATATGGCTTCGCGCAAAACAAGGGGTATGGCGCGGAGGAGCACGTCCGGGCGATAGAGCAGCATGGGCTCAGTCCGCATCATCGCCGAAGCTTTTGCGAGCATCTGCTGCAGGGCAGGCTGTTCGACTGATAAAGACTCACTGGGCTTTTCCGTTTCTAATCGAACAATTCTCACTCATGATAAAATTGATCTATCAGCCCTAAGGAGCTCACTATGACCAACCACGTTGCCCCTGATTTCTCCCGCGAAGACCAAATCCGAGGCTTGATCGAGCAGATCAGCGCTTACATCGAGCAATTTCATCACGGCTCGGTTGAGTTGATTGGCGTTGAGGGCGATACCATAACGGTGCGGCTTGGCGGCGCCTGTGCGGAATGCGAGCTCTCCACCCAAACTCTGCAAGGCTGGGTCGCCGGCACCATCCGCCAGTTTTTTCCGGATGTGAACGTGATTGCCGACAATTAGCTGGATTATTTTCGGAACAACAATTAGTTAGAATAGTTCTCTGAGTACTGGTAGGTTCATTCCTCTTGTACCATTCAGTAATATCTCACAGCGGTAAACGCTATGATAAACTAACCCACCCGCTTATTCCTTATTGTAACTTTTGCGGAAAGTTAGCAGTATTTGAATCAAGGTGTGCAGTTTGGCATTGTTTCAGGATATTCTGTCAATTCGTAGGGCTCTGTTTGGGTGGACAAGTAAGACTTGTTTTCAAGTATAGGTAAATCAGCCCTAAATACAAAGTTCAATACATATCTGAAACTGTTCACCAATGATGTGTCTTCAGGTATGCCGGGAGCCATATTCTCAGGAAGATAGTAAGCGCTTAAAATACCCAAACGATTGGCGCTGTCAGCCCCATGATCTCCAACAATGACAATTACGGGCGGATTGTCTGAAGAATTCAAAATATTCTTAATTATTGGCAGAATCACGCTGTCAATATACTGAACGTGGTCAGAGTAATAGCCCAAATATTCATCCCAGGCAATCGGTGTTACCCAGGGAAGTGGGGGTGGGTTTTCGATCAAGCTCCCGTCAGCATTAAAAACATAAGGCGGATGTGGTAGATTGAAGTGAGCAAAAACAAATTTTGGTCCTCTTTCGGGGATAATTTCGGTGAGTTTATCCTGAATGAACAGTTGCTGCCGAACATCATCAGCATAAAGGTAATCAAGCGGCACAAAACTATCAGATTGAACATGCCTGGCTAGCAATTTCAGCATCGGCTTTGCCAATGTAGGTCCACTGACCAAGCTCTCAAAACTATTTACGATCGCTGTCTGGCTGGAACTCGATATACTATCCGCGTCTGTAGCAATGTAATGACTCGCATCCTCCCAGGCTAACGGCTGATAGGAAACGATGTTATACGTACTATATCCAATTTCTTCAAGACTTCGGCGCAGGCTGCTATTTTTGATTAGTTCAAACAGCAGAGTCCGGTCTGTCTTAGGAGGTTGTAGCTCAGGCGCCAATGTTGAGATATAGTCCATGTTCAACATGGAGGACATTGATAAAGGTGTATAAGCGTAATTGCTCATGGCGCAGTCGAGAACATTAAAACCCATGGATTCCAGTTCATTTGTGAAGCTGGAATTGTCGAGGTCAAAGGTTTCCAAAAGCACATCAGAACGCAGGTGGGAGTCCAGCACGATGAAGTAAATATCAGGTGGATTATCGGGGAGAGCGAGTTTCTGAGTGGAAAGGATTTGTTGTGCTTCCTTATTTGCTCTTTGCTGAGTAACACTGAACGAAATCATCTGATAAGCAGGTGTAATAAGTAAAAACAAAGCAACAATGTTTAGGACCACTGATATCCTGCCGTCTGCTTTAACAAATTTGGTCAACAGCACACAGCCAATCAGCCATGCAAATCCCCACACGATCAAACCGGAATTATCTGTGAAAATGTAGCCATAGCTAAAAAAAAGAGTAACAGACCAAAGGCTAAGTAAACCAGCAATATGGGTTTTGCGCGTTGTCAGCCAAAAAATTAGAAGGAAAATGATTCCGATGCCAAATGCTACGAGCAGCGATCTAACCCCTGCTTTGAAATAGACTTCCCGAATATTGACGCCCAGAGCAGTAAGAACAGGGAAAATAGCAAAAAGGGGCGGATAGAATGGAAATTCACCAATCTTTGAGCGTTTCATGGTCGTTGATTATAACATTTCCGGCTTGCCTCTTCGGATGCGTCACACAAAGAGCAAGATTTATTGTCCAGTTTTTGGGGTGCAGTTCAACGTTACATCGCATTTCTTTAGAAACCGCTGCAACATGTGGATGGGATAGACAACAATCGCATTTAGCCCAGTTCCCGGTACGCAGGCCCGTTTGGAGCAAACATCTCACGCTGGACGGTCTCAAGCAAGGTCTCACCCTTCAGGTCTTCCACCGTATAGCAGACCGCGTCCATCTTGTCCGCCAGGTTCTGCGCCAGGCCGCTATCAAACACCTTTTGCTCCATATTGATCACCACGCTGTGGATTTTCTCATTGGCAAACATGCCGGCCAGCTCCGTGATCTCTTCCGCCACCAGCCGCCCAGTCACCAGTGGCACATTGCCCGCCCCATCCGTCAGAACAATCAGCAGCGGCTGCACGTCCGGATGCAGGATCTTTTCGCGCTTGATGACTTCATACGCCATCTGCAGCCCTGCAGATAATGGCGTTTTGCCGCCGACCGGAATATTCTCGAGCGCGCGCTGAGCCAGCAGCACCGAGTTGGTCGGTGCCAACACCAGTGTGGCGCGGTCCTTCTGGAAAACCACCAAACCCACCCGGTCGCGGCGCTGATAGGCATCCGTCACGAGCGATAGAATCGCCCCCTTGGTAGCCTGCATGCGCTCTGAGACCGCCATCGACCAGGAGCCATCCACCAGGAACAAGATCAGATTGGCAGTCTTCTTGACCCTAATTTTCTTCTGAAAATCCGATGGTCTCACTGCGAATGCCACGTCGCGTTCGGCGCGCAAGCTTTCGCGCTGGTTCTGGAAAGGCGCGGCTGCCCTGATGGTGGCGTCGAACGCCACATCCGAGGTATCATCCGGCGCGGCTTGCGCCTGGATGTAACGCCCACGTTTGGTTTTCGATCGGGTTTGGGATCGCCTGCCGCCCTGCTTGCGGACCATTTCATCCAGCGGGGTGTCCAACTGACGCGGCTCAAATGTTTCACCGGTTTTCACCACCTTGCCGCCTTCCCACCACTGGGCGTTTATCTCGGTGAAGATTTGCTGCTGCCCCTCCCCCACAACCGGAAGCTCGTCGTTGTTATCGCTATCGTTTAAAGAGTCGGGTTCCGGGGGTCCGTCACTTTTTTTTTAGATTCTTCCGCCGTGTCGGGTTTTTCTTCTTCTTCGCCGCCGACGATCGTGGTCTGCATTTTCAGATCTGCCAGCCTAGACTCAAGCGCCTGCACCCCCACAGCGCTCTTGCGGAAAGGCCCGGCCTTCACACGGTGCGGCAGAGCCAGCTCGGCAGCCATGGCAATATCCCGCGGCGTGATGCGCGTGCGCCCTTCAAAGGCAGCCTGCGCGCGGGCGGCTTTGAGGATCACCAGGTCCGAACGGTGCCCGTCCACTTCCATCTCTGAGGTCAGGTCGGCGATGATCAAAAGATCGCGCTGGGTGTAGCGCACTTCATCCACCAACTCCCGTGCCATCTCAATTTGCGCTGAGAGTTCGTCTTCCTTTGACAGCCAGACCTCGCGAAACGCTTCAGGGTCAGCTTCAAAAGCGATGTTGCGGCGCATGATCTCCACGCGCTGGGCTTTATCCAGGATGCCGCGGATCTCAACTGAAAAGGCGAAGCGGTCCAAAAGTTGGGGGCGCAAGTCGCCCTCTTCGGGGTTCATCGTCCCCACCAGGATGAAACGTGCCGGATGGCTGAAGGAAATGCCTTCGCGCTCCACCATATTCACGCCCATCGCGGCCGAGTCGAGCAGGATATCCACCACGTGGTCATCCAGCAGATTGACTTCATCGATGTAAAGCAGACCGCGGTTGGCGGCTGCCAGCACGCCTGGCTCAAAGTGGCGTTCACCCTTTTGAATGGCGCGTTCGATATCGAGCGTGCCCACCACGCGATCTTCCGTGGCTGAAACTGGCAGGTTGATGAAAGGCGTTTCCTTGGTTTCAACAGGCATCGGGTCCTCGCCCCCCACAAAGCGTTCACGGCACTCCGTGCACCAAGTGGTGGGCTTGGCAGGGTCACAGCCAAAGCGGCAGTCGCTGACCACTTTCATGGGCGGCAACAGAGCCGCCAGGGCTCGCGCTGCGGTGGACTTGGCGGTGCCGCGTTCGCCTCGGATCAGCACGCCTCCAATGCGGGGATCAACTGCGTTGAGGATCAGCGAGCGGAGCATTCGCTCCTGCCCGACTACTGCTGTAAAGGGAAAGATTACGCGATCGTTCATGTGTGTCTCCTGCAAGAATCGATTATAGCACGCCAGACCTCAATCGCGCCGGTTGATATCACATCCATCAATAAATGGTTCATTTCCTTCCAAAACGCCCGTCCAGGACCAAAAAGTGCCCAAAGTACCCCGTTTTCACCCATTTTGAGAGTTCCTGATAGTTACATTTGGCTAAACTAAAATCCGTAAGTCGAACTTAAGGAGATCAACATGGAAGTTCCACGCCACTGGCGTTTGAAAAAACAACGTTACGCCCTGCAGGGCGAAGTCTGCCCGCACTGCGATGCCAAGATTTTCCCACCCCGCGATGTCTGCCCTGAATGCGGCGGCGAAGCCAAAACACCCTTCACCTTCAGCGGTCAGGGTCAGGTCTATTCCTTCACAAGCTACAGCAATGCTCCCGCTGGCTTTGAAGAGCAAGCTCCCTACACCATTGCCATGGTCAAATTGAATGAAGGTCCGGTTGTGACCGCCCAACTGACCGATCTGGGTCCCGAGCCCGTGCGTATCGGCATGCCAGTTGAGATGGTCACGCGCAAGATCCGCAATGACGGCTCCGAACGCGGCATGATCGTTTATGGCTACAAATTCCGCCCTGTGATGCAGGGGTAGTCGCTGTATAGATGAGAAATACGAACCGTCTTCCAAAGCTGGAGGGCGGTTTTTGATTGTTCGTGCTACCAGTTGATCTTGGTCAAGCTGATTTTCCGCAAACACGACTATCCCCTTGACAAATATGAAAAGCCAATCGGGATCGTGTTGGAGCAAGCGGAAGGAATTGCGAAAGACTGGGCAGAATCAGGAATTACCCTTTTTCCAAGTAAATCTTTGCGTATTCCAGGAAATTTTCCTTGAACCCTTCCAGCCAGGCTTCGATGAAAGACCGCTGTTCGAATAATGGTAACAAATCCTCTGCCAGGTCTGAGAGCTTCATATCAGCTATCTTTTCGCCCAATAACTCCATCGCGGATTGAACAGTATAGGACTGGCGACCATCTTTGACTAGCTTTTCATCCAATGGTCTGATTTTCTGTTGCATGAACCATAATAAATCATAAAAATCGCGGCCTTTGATTGCTGCCTCTTCGCCCTTCTGAAAATTGCGCTCCAGGCAGGCCAGCATCTTCCCAGCCATCATCGTTTCCAGCGAAAAATGTGCGGCTACAAAACTTCTACCAAAAAGTAGAACTGGCGTTTTGCGAATAAGGGAAATTTGCTTGTGCTGGCTGATTTCCACTTTTAGATGCAGCGGTTCGTTGGTATGCGAGGTCAATCCCAAAGCATAGAGAATCGGGAACTTCAAGGTGGTGCGCCGGACGCCCCACTCCCCAATCTGGGTTTTGGCAGTCACATCGGCATACCCGATGTTTGATCGGCAGAATGCCAGCAGGTCGTTTTCGAGATTGCTCAAATCAATCCCATTGCTGTTATCCAGGTCAATATCTTCCGAAAGACGGTTCAGGCCGTAGATCACATGCAAACAGGTACCACCATAAAAATTGAGCTTGCGGTAGACCGGGTGATTGTAGAGAAAATCGAGGGTATATGCCTGTAGAAACTCCTTGAGGACTACCCGTTTGGTTTCATTGGGTAGCAAAGGGTCTTTTTGTGACAGGACGTTTTGCATCAGCTGGATTAAAGTCGCCATACGGTTTTCCTTAAGTTTTTTAGGATTCGTTCCATCTTTGTGCTTTTGCTGATCTCAATGTAGGTTTCAAATTCAACCCGGTCATTTTCTAAGAAGTCTTCAAGGTTAAGACGCAGATCTTCTCCTAGATCATAGTCCGCCAATCGCTTGCTGCCCTTCCAAGGGCGTAAATAGAGAAAATCAAATAGTGCCTTTGCCACCGTTGCCTGGGTTATTGGTATACCCATGTATTCGGAAAACTGAAAACCCTGATAGAGTCCCGCTTTGATGTTTCGGTATGTAAAAGTACCCAGCTTGTTTTCGAAAACACGGGTCTGTTTGAGCGTGACCGCAGTAACCGGGAACGTCACTTCCGTGAGGATGGCGTTGCGCTGAAGAACAAATTCCAGAGATAGATAGGACTGAGGGATCAGAATCGCGCTGATCATGGGTGCAAAATCGGCGTTAGCGCGGTGCAGTTCGAAAAAACGTCGCGTCATGTAGACGCCTTTTTTTAGCTGGATTATTTGTTCAGTTTTCATCCAGCGGTAGAGCGCAGTTTGGATCGTGCCGGCTGCAACAGATTCATCGCCAAGAAGCTGTTTTACCGCTTCAATGGTGAAGTATGGAAAAGAATCAAGAGAGGAAAGGATTTTTGTTTTCATATAGGATAATTGACGCTTTGTGTCTATTATCCTATACATAAGTAGAAAATACAAGTGGGAGAAAGTTGGTTTTGAAAAAAAATAGAAATGGATCGCAGATCAGGGCGTAGAAATCTTTGTTCATGGAAACTTTTATTTTAGTCGGATACCGGCTGGGAGTAGATTTAACGAGTCAGGTATAATTTTTATCATCAAAATTCCCTTCACCCTGCAGGAGATTCCTAACAATGGACATACCACGGATATTCAATATCACTGAGAGTGCTCACCGCATCCACAACCCGTTCACGCCCGATAAATTCGCCACTCTCGGTGCGGCGCTGCGCCTCGAACCGGGTGCCCGAGTGCTCGACCTCGGCAGCGGTTCGGGGGAGATGCTGTGCACCTGGGCACGCGATCATGGCATCGTCGGCCTCGGCGTCGACATGAGCCAGTTGTTCACCGAGCAAGCAAAACTTCGTGCCGAAGAGCTCGGCGTTGCCGATCAAGTCAAGTTCATCCATGGCGATGCTTCCGGCTTTGTCTCTGAGGAGAAGGTCGATGTGGCAGCCTGTGTCGGTGCTACTTGGATCGGTGGGGGAGTCGCCGGCACTATCGAACTTCTGGCGCGGAGCCTGCGCACCGGAAGGATCATCCTCATCGGCGAGCCCTACTGGCGGCAGTTACCGCCGACGGAAGAGGTTGCGAAGGGGTGTCATGTTGACTCTATCTCTGAGTTCCTCATTCTTCCAGAACTTCTCGCATCTTTCGGCCAGTTTGGCTACGACGTTGTGGAAATGGTTTTGGCTGACCAGGACGGCTGGGATAGATACGAAGCTGCCAAATGGCTCACCATGCGCCGATGGCTTGAAGCCAATCCCGACGACGAGCTGGCGAGTGATGTCCGAGCCACACTGACCTCGGAACCCGCGCAATACGCTGCTTTCAGTCGAGAATATCTGGGATGGGGTGTTTTCGCTCTGATGCAACGGTGACCCTTTAGCGGCGTCTCTGTTATGTAGCCCCAGAACCAGAGGAAACTTGCGGAATAGTGTACGCGGCGCTGGTTACGTATAACTCCAGTTTTCATGCGTAAAATCCTAAGGTAACCGCTTTTTATCTTCGGCGCGGTCCAAGTCGAATTTTCGGCAATAAATTCCGCCAGGTGATGCAGGGGTAGTCTCTGCAAAGATGTAAATCAAAACCGCCTTCCAGAGCTGGAAGGCGGTTTTGTTGTAATAAGTCGTATAATTAATTATCTCTCTTGTTCTCTTTTTTTGGTGGGTTCGGTTTGGACCCAACTCAATATCTGATGGAAGAACTGCCCTCGATGCGCGGCCTGTTTTTGCTCATTCGGCAAGCACAGTTTTTGATCGAACCTACCCCAAAGCATGGGTGCCCGCACCGATCATGAGTTATCACACACACCGTACCGCTGCTAACCTCCAAGAAAGGATCGCCACCATGAACGCCCAAATTGCAGAAAAAGTACGCTCTTACTCCTCAATATTCCCCGAAACCGGGTTTCTCTTCACCCCAGCCATTCCGCAAAAAAAAGTCCGGAACGCGATCAAATCTTACGCGCCAGATGCCAGCGAGAGCGAAGTGCTGCTACTCCTCGATACCACCGTCTTCGGTAGTGCTAAAGACGGCTTGCTTCTCACGAGCGACGCGCTCTATGCCCATCCGTTATTAGGAAAAGCAACCAAGGTTTTCTTCAAGGAAATTGTCAGCATCACCCTGGAAGAGACGGAGTTTGAGTCCTGGACAGTCCACATCAACGATCCTCAAAACCCCTCAGTAGCGGACATCAAGGGGCAGGAAGCCCAGATCTTTGCCCAATTGCTCAAAGAGGTGAAGGCCTTGCTGGCGCCAGGCAGCGAAGTGATCATCAGTGAGATTACGCGCGCGTCTGTTGAGCTTTCACGCATCTCGCAAATCCGCCAGCCCCGACTGGTGCCGGTAGAAGGTGGAAAACTCAAGCGATATAACTTCATCAATCTCTATCTACAGGGGTCGGAGTGGGGCAAAATTATCAACGAACACTCCGAGTTAATTAACCCGAAAGTGGTGTTCCAGGGAGACGCAGAGAAGATCCTGGCTGTAACGAATTCCAAGAATGTATCCATCAATGGCGAGCCTTTCTCGGGCACGCGCCAACTCGTTGATGGAGATCTGATCAGCCTGGGCAAGATGAAACCGCTGGTTTACCAGTTCCAGGCGAACGCGATTACCCACAAACAGCTGCGGATTGAACGGGAAGCCGCGCAGGGATTCAAGCGCTATGAGGGCTCGGAGAAGCCCACCCAGGTCGTACACTCGAGGTTTATTATTGACGCGAACGGGATCAAATTGAGGGATGGCTCGGGCGATACTCAGCTTTTTTGGGCTGATATCAGCTCGGTTAGTTTCTCCGCGGATTACGATTTCCTTTATAAAGCCACCACCAACCTGGGCAATGCTGCCGGGCAAGGCCTTGCCATCGGTGGGGCGACCGTTGACGCCATGTTCAAAAGCCAGCAGCTGTCAGACGTCTGGGCGTTCTTCCCTGCGCCAAATTACAAGGTGCTGCTTGGTGGAGAAAAAATGGAGGGCGTTGACCAGTACGCCTGTACCATGCTCGATAAAGGCATCGAACTTTTCGCGCCCATGGACCTGGTGATATTTAAGTGACCCCGGTCACCATAATTCTTCTCAAGAGCAATGAGAAGGTGGTGAAAGTCCAGCTGAATGGTCTGAAATTTTTGCTAGTAAGATCCGCAATGCCTACGCCGAACGCGGTATGACGATTATGCCCACAAATTCTGCCCGGTGATGCAGGGGTAGTATCTGCTTTGAAGTAAAGTAATTGAAACCGCCTTCCATCTCTGGAGGGCGGTTTTTGATTCTTGTGTCATAATTACCAATTAACAAGTGCATATATTAATCCTCACAAGGCACTTGCGGTAATAAGTCAACCGCAATCTTTTTCTTCAATAGATAGGTGGAACAAGTGACAGAGCTGAAAACCTCATCAAAAGATCTGCTCAAAAGTATTTTGGAACCTCACGCAAATCTTGCTTTGGACTTATTGAAAATGGTTCAATCACTTAATACTGATGATTCTTCTCACCGTTTTCAGATAGCCTCAGTTATCATTTTTTTGGCAGGCATCGATAAGACTTTAAGTTTGGCTTTTGAGTTGTTGTATTTGGCAGGTATGGTAGATTGGAATTGGATGGTACCAAATAAGAAACAGAAACCAGCTGCTGGTTTTATCGAATGCCAACGAGGACTTGCCGCAAAAATTGCGAAACTTAATGAGCTGGGAGTTGATCTAACTAGCATAAAAGGAATAAATGAATTGCGCAACGAATATGTTCACAGTACTTGTCTCTACGTGGGATATTCTATATGCATTGATGAATTCGATTCCAAATTTCGGTTGGTCCCATCTGGACCAGTTCTCACCTCTATGCTCCCACCATTAATAGCATTTACACAGAATGAAATTGAATTCTATACCTATCAGTTTGTAGAACTGATTGGTTCGTTCATTGATAAGACAGATTGGCGTGAAATTTGGTACTTGATAAGCCAAAAAGCCAATGGTCTTCCACATAATCCAGATCCGGAATATTCACAATTCCTAGACGAGCCCGAAATAGAATTAGAAGTACTTGATGCGCTTAACATTCGGTATGTTGGCGATGGGGTAAAACTCTTGTGCGGACAAAGTGACCCCTGATTGACTGTAACCAGATAGTAGAATTTGGGCACCAGACAATTCATACTAACAATTCCAGTCGTGCAGTAACACAAACCAGTACTTGTTAGAATAATAATCACTATCAAAGAACGCTGTCAAAGAGGGATCATTATGGACAGAAATCAATCTACTTTACATGAATTGTTTCAGAAGTTGTTTGTTACCCCTCTAGTGATCCTAATATCAATACCTAATATGGATGGGGGTTTTTATCGCACTAACTACCAGTTGCTTTCTTTATGAAAGATTTGCTATTGCGCGAATTAATATATCAGGAAAGAAAGCCATTAGACCATCGCTAATAAAACAATTCTCTACTGACTTTATTACGAACGAAGAAACAGCCAAGGCATTTTAGGGTGTGATTCGGGATAGAATGTTACATCAAGGAATTCCAAAACATAGTAATCAAGGTAATAGGGATTTGCCTGGTTACGTATTTCATAAATGTTTTTCAGTACCCATCGTTTCCTGTTTTGTCTTCCCATGACGACACCAGCATAGTTCCTATCGTTATCGATTTTGTTGTGAGTGGTGTATTTAAGTTCTTCCTGCTGGAAGAGATGGAAGCGAGCGATTTAGGGGCGAAGAACTTTTCTGGGTAATGATTTTCAAATATGTTAAAATCAAAATGACTACCAGATAACGTGGACAGTTTTTTTCTTGGTAATCAGAGATTAGAGCTTTTACTGCAAGGTTTCCTATAATGTGGGGGGAGGAGTATTGTGGATGCAAATAGAAAAATCTAAGGTTTCGATCGAAGATATTACCCGTGCGATTGAAATTGAACCGTGTAAAGCCCAAAATTATGAGGTACGCGGGATGATTTACCACCTCACCAATCGGTATGAAGAGGCGATCGCAGACTTTACCCATGCGATTGAGCTTGAACCAGAAATTGCTGAATATTACGATGCGCGTGGAACGAGCTACCGTGCAATCGGTTGGTATAAAGAGGCTGTTGCCGATTTCACCCACGCTATAGAACTGGAACCGGGTAATGCCCAATATTACGATATACGTGGAATGATATTCCATGCAACTGGTCATCATAAAGAGGCGATCTGCGATTGTACCCGCGCGATTGAGTTGGAACCGGCCAATGCAGAATTTTACGACTCGCGTGGAATGCTTTACCTTGCAGCTAGTCGTTATAAAGAGGCGATCTGCGATTTCACCCGCGCGATCGAATTGGAACCGGGCAACACCGAATACTTCCATTTACGGGGAATGTGCTTTTATGAAGTAGGACATTATAAAGAATGCAATTTAGATTTCACTCGGGCGATCGGATTGGAACCAGATAATGCGACATATTACATTTCGCGTGGACTTAGCTACCAAGCAACTGGTAAACATGAAGAGGCGATCGCAGATGGCTCTTTTGCGATCAAGTTAGAGCCTAGCAATGATAGATACTACTATTTCCGCGGAGCGAGCTACCATGCAATGGGCTTGGATGAAGAGGCGATTGCCGATTGCAACCGAGCGATTGATCTGGTTCCAACCAATGGTGAGTACTATTATTCCCGTGGAGTGAGCTATCAAGCTGTTGGCAAACATGAAGAGGCGATCGCGGATTTCACCCATGCAATTGCCCTGAGCCCAAACAACGCAGAGTATTACGATTCGCGTAGTACTAGTTATCATGCAATCGCTCAATATAAAGAGGCGATTTTCGATTGCACTCGCGCAATCGAGCTGGAACCAACCAATGCTAGATACTACGATTATCGTAGTGCAAGCTACCATGAAGCTGGTTTGTACGAAAAGGCGATAGCTGATTCTTCCCGCTCCATCGAGCTAGAACCGTCCAACGCTGATTATTATTTTTCTCGAGGAATAAGTTACCGCTTAGCTGGCCAGTATGATAACTCAATTACTGATTTCACCCGCGCGATTGAAATAGAACCAGAAATTGCAGGATATTACGATTCACGTAGTACGAGTTACCATGCTACCGGCCTTCATGAAGAGGCGATTCGCGATTGCACCCGAGCGATTGAGCTGGAGCCTGGAAACGCATATTTTTACTACTCACGTGGAGCAAGTTATCATGCAGCTGGCCGGTATATAGAGGCAATAGTAGATAAAACCCACGCGATCGAGCTTGAGCCAAGCAACGCAAAATTTCACGATTCACGCGGAGTAAGCTATCACGAGCTTGGTCGATACAATGAGGCGATCATAGACAAAACCAACGCGATTGAGCTGGAGCCTAGTATTGCCAGTTATCACCACTCGCGTGGCGTGAGTTACTTTGAAGCGGGTCGGTATAATGAGGCGATCACAGATTTCACCCGCGCCATAGAGCTTGAACCGGACAATCCAAATTGGTATGAAGACCGTGCACTAGCATATGATGAAATGGGGAGATCAGATTTGGCAGCAGCAGATCGTGCCCATGCCGAAGAAGTCAAAAAGAATGGAAAATTGAGACTCGTTTGTTAATAATGGTCTTTCTATTGTCTAGAAAGCATATCCATGAATTGAGTGCAGTGTTGCGAAGGGAATTTAGTCGAAAATCCACTAGGTCAATTTGTCTTCACAAAATTCAGACTTGTAAAGCATCTCATTCAGGCATGTTTGTGTAATTGCTTTGAGGTAACCAACTGTAAAATGCGCCCCTATAATGCATGGTTAAAGGCTGCGTGGATGAAAATGTGAGCTGCTTTCCAGAGATGGGGGGCGGTTTTTGTTAGGACTTATTATGTATCTCTTTTATTCGCAGTGGGAAGTTGGGATTGGAGGGATGTCGATTTATCAGTCATTTTAGCGGATTTCTGGTAAAGTAAAGGTATCACCGGATGACACCCCAAATAGACTGTGTATGTTTCAGACAACTCGATCAAAAAATTGAAACCAATTTTCAAAGGAAACCAAGCATGAACTATCGTCATATTCCACGTTGTGATTTTCATGTCAGCGAGATCGGGCTGGGTGGCGAGCATCTGGAGAAAAAAGACAAGAGCCTGGTCGAGGAAGTGATGGGGACCGCGCTGGATGGCGGGATCAACATCATGGACGTGTTCATGCCCCAACCGGAAGTGCGCACCCACATCGGAGACGCCATCCGGCACGCTCGTCAGAAATTCCATCTGCAGGGGCATATCGGCGCGACACTGGAAAACGGGCAATACAAGCGTTCCCGTGATGTGTCCGTCTGTGATGCGTTCGTCCGCGATTTTCTCACTCGTTTCCACACTGACTACATCGACATCGGCATGATCCATTTCGTGGATGATTTGGATGACTGGCACACCATCGAAAACCAGGGGATTCTCGAATACGCCCTGCAGCTCAAGCAAAAAGGCATCATCCGCGCGATTGGGCTCAGCTCCCATGTACCCAACGTGGCCATGAAAGCGGTGCAAAGCGGGCAGATCGACGTGTTGATGTTCTCGGTCAACCCATTGTTCGACCTGTTGCCCGAACAAACCCCAATCGACGACCTGTTTGAGCAGAAAACTTACGAACACGGCGCGTCCAGCGGGATCAATCCGAGCCGTCAAGAGCTTTATGAAACCTGCGCACGGCTGGGGGTGGGCATCACGGTGATGAAAACCCTTGGCGCTGGGTTGCTGCTTGGGGCTGACTCTTCCCCGTTTGGGCAACCCATGACGGTGGCCCAATGCGAACACTATGCTCTCACTCGCCCCGCCGTTGCCAGCGTTCTGATTGGCTGTGTTTCCAGCGAACAGGTCCACCAGGCTCTGCAATATGAATCTCTTTCCGCGCAAGAGAAAGACTACACCGCGGTGCTGAACACCTCCCAACGCTACTCAGCCAACGGCGCGTGCATGTACTGCAACCACTGCCTGCCCTGCCCGCAGGAAATCGACATTGCCGCCGTGCATCAGTATTACGATCTGGCCAGGAGCCTGAGCGAAGTGCCGGCGACCGTCCGCGAGCATTACCTGGCGCTTCACGCCCACGCGTCCGATTGTATTGCATGCGGCGCCTGCGAGGAACGCTGCCCGTTTGACGTGGAAGTGATCCAGAATATGGAAAAGGCCAGAGCTCTTTTCGGAATTTGACCTGGCAATATTTGATTCCGGAAATCAGCTCAGGTGGAAAGCTCAACAAAAGTTCGAGCTATCAAATGCGGTTTTGCTAAAAAGTGATTTGAACAATTTCGATTTGTGATCGCCCGAGAGTGCGCTTCAAGCTATACGACATTCTCGTTATGCTATAATTTTTACCATTGGATATGCAATCAATTTCTGCTCTCATTGAAACCAGTCGGGCGTTGGAACGTGCTGGCAATATAGGCGAGGCTTTTACAAACGCAGAATTAGCGCTTGAGAACGCTCGTGCTACCAGAATTAACGGTTCAATCGTCGAGGCGCAGGTTCGCGTTGCATTTCTCCACTTTCGGCTGGGTCATTATGACCGCGCGCGAAACATGGCGGAAGAAGCGCTGGCTTTAGACGCGCCTGATTCCAAGCACCAGGTGGATGCCTGGCTAGTGTTAGGAAATTGTGCCGCTGAAACCAACGACTTGTCAGCCGCCGAGGATAGTTATCTTCATGCGATTGACCTGAGCCGCCAGATGGGTTATTCCCGTGCCTTTATGAGCGGTTTACATAACCTTGCCACTGGCATCTATCTGCCTCAAGGGAAATTTAAGCTTGCCCTGGCTGCCGATCAGGAAGTGGCGCGCCTTGCAAATGAACAAAATGTTCCCAAGTTGCACTGGGGAGCACTAGTCACCCTCGCCTGGATTTACTGGCTTATCGGGCAATATGCCCGGTCAGCCGCCACTTTAGATGAACTGCTGGGGCATGCATCTCCGGGTTCACTGGAGGAGGGCTACGGACACTGGCTCTCCGGTAACCTGGCACTGGAAAGCGGCGATCTCGAACAGGTGCTGCCCCACTTTTCCCGTGGTCGATCAATTGCTGAGGCCATTGGTGAGCCCGGATTGGGGATTCTGGTTCGCCTGGGTCCGAGCCGATATCATCGTGAGTCAGGTGATGCAGCTGCAGCCTGGGAATGGGCTGAAGACGCAAATACGATGGCAGTGCGCGCAGGTTATCATCACCTTCAAGGACTGGCATTGATCGAACGGGGACTTGCTGCCTGGTCATTGAACGACACAACAGCCGCGGAAGAAGACTTGCTTTCCGCAGTTAAGATCTTACAGCCATTGAACATCCATTTCGATTTAACGCGTGCCTACCTGTACCTGGCAGCCTTGGTTTTCTCTCAGAAACATACGGATACAAACCATTACTGGCAGCAGGCAGCTGGACTGATACAGACTCACGGATTCCAATTTTTGTTGGAAAAGGAGCGCGCATTGGTATTGCCATGGGTGGCTGACGGTCTGGATTCGCCCGATCCAGAGTATAAGAAAACCAGCCAGAGGCTTTTCACCCAACTGCAGAACACAACACCAGCGTCGCTTCAAGTTAAGACTTTGGGGGAATATTCCGTCAAAGTCGGAGGTCGTCCCATCCAGAAAGAGATACTACGCCAACGGCGGGCTGGGGAAGTGCTGGCGTTCCTATTAGCCAGCCCAAAACTGACTTTGACCTCGCAGCAGATCGCTTATGCACTTTGTCCGGAAAAAGACTCACGTGCCGCAACCGATTTTTATCATCATGCCGTTTCTGCCCTACGCCGCATGCTTGAACCGGACTTACCTGACCGGCGTTTCTTATGCAGATACCTGGATGTGAGTGAGGAGAAGGTAACACTTATCCTCCCGCCTGATTCGAAAATTGATTTATTGGAGTTTGAGAAGTTTTTCCTTCAGAAAGATTGGGCAAGTGTACTCGCGCTCTATCAAGGCGAATATCTACCCAACTATCGGTATGCGGAATGGGCAATTGAACTGCGGCAGAATTTTGCCGATCGCTTTGAACTGGCTTTACTTGCCCTCGCGGAAGAAAATTTGAATAGCGGATCCCCGGCTGCCTGCCTGGAGCTGGCACAACGGGCATTGCTGCACAATGCCTGGCAGGAACGGGCTGTTGCCTTGGGGATGCAGGCTGCGCTGCAACTGAATGATCGCGTTACAGCCTTGAAGCTCTATCAGAGGCTGGAGAAAAAACTAAGCCGCGACCTTGGCGTCGCCCCTGAAAGCCAACTCCAGTTGCTCTACAACCAGGCATTAAAACACACCAGACCGAAATAATGCTTTGGCATTTCCTGTATAAAAAGACGGGTCGAAAAGTCCATTTTCCACCCGTCTTTTTGATTTAATGTTGTGTTTCCCGATTTTTGGCAAACGTCTGGCAAACCCATTTTGTAAACTATTGCTAACGGAGTAATAATGCGACTCATTAAGACCTTTTATCTGTGTTTTTATACAGACACTGATCATCATGAGCAATTCTGCGGTGAAGTTCAAGCATTGCCAAAAAAGAGAACTTTTCCTTTCAAGAACAGCGCTGAATTGATGAGTTTACTCAGCATGTCAGTAAACACGAAGACCGGGCATGATGAAGAAGTCGTTGAGCGCATTGATGAAGTTTAAGCATTACTTTCTGAATACCATTTACATCTTGCCAAGGAGAATTCTGATGAAAACCTGTTTTATCTCTGCCAAAATATTATTGATATAGGTAACTGTATTAGCTATGTTTTTCGGGGGTCTTGGCCCTTTTACGAAAACGGCACAGGCAGCCAGTCCGTGTTCATTATTACTTGTGCACGGTGGCCTTATCACAGCCGATGAGACTTGGTGCGCAGGGGGTGATAATGTCCACTATATGACTAACACTGTCATCGTTCCGTACGGGGTCACATTGACGATCGAGGCTGGTGTAACGGTTGACTCAGCAGCTGGAGCGTGGTCCAATTTTTTGGTTATAAGAGGCCACCTGGACATTAACGGAACGGCTGATCACCCGGTTGTGTTGACCCACACCCCCAATTATCCAAACCAGAACTGGAGCGGGATCTTTTTTGATGGGTCTCAAGGCGATGGAAGCGGCTCGATCCAATACGCCACAATCACACATGCCGGGTCCAACTTCGATCCGCCTGATTGCCCGGGCTGTGGTGGCCAGATTGCAGTATTTGTGCATAACCTGGCATCCACCAACCAGGTCACAATTGATCATTCCAATATTACCGACAACACCTCCAGAGGGTTGTTAGTGGATAATAGCAAAGTCAACGTTAGTGATACGACCTTCAGCCTGAACAAGTATCCCATCTGGATAAAAGGTCCACTTTCCGAGATTGTGTATTCCGGCAACACGTTCATCAATAATGCCTATCCGTATTATGACAACACCAATTATTTCGTCCAGGAAGATGCAATTTTCATGGGCACAGGTGCTCTGACTGACCAGGACTTCAATTTGCCATCCCAAACCGGATTAGATGCTTACGTCCTTTTAGAAAATTTCACAATTCCTGCCGACGTCAGGATGACTGTTGAGCCTG
Source organism: Anaerolineaceae bacterium (assembly GCA_036825115.1). Classification (GTDB taxonomy): domain Bacteria; phylum Chloroflexota; class Anaerolineae; order Anaerolineales; family Anaerolineaceae; genus Mesolinea. Next base: position 19,301 of record DAISYV010000015.1, read on the forward strand.
GGGTCACCCTGCGCATGGAAAACGATAATTACCTAACCGTTCTGGGATTTCTAAATGCGGTCGGCACGCCAACGCTTCCAATTCACTTCAGTAGCATTCCCAGTTCAGATCCAAACATAAAGTTGAATTGGGGTGGGCTGTACTTTGACGGCAACGCAGGTAATGGTGGTGGTCTGATTAGCCACGCGATTGTTGAGCAGGGAGGTTCTAACTTTTTGCCACCAGCATGTAGCGGAACATGCGGATCCGCGCAAACCGCTGTTTTCATTAAGGATCTCCCAACAAATAAATCTCTCGAGTTCAACAATTCGATCATCCAGGGTAGTCTTAACAGAGGGCTCTTTGTGGTCAACAGCCAGTCCGCGCAACTAGACAGAAACCTGATCAAAGGCGGAAAAATTGGTGCTCACTTTGTGTCGAACATGACCATCAGCAATCTGGCGCTAATTGATCAGGCGAACGATGGAGTGATTGTCGAAAACGGTTATACCTTGGATGCGCGTCATCTGACTATATCTGGTGCCGGGCAAAGCGGATTGCATGTTTTATCAGGTGGAACAGGGCTTCTCAGGAACTCCATATTGAGCCACAACGCGCTGGCGGCCTGGGCAGAGGGCAGTGGTAGCATTAGCATGGATACCAATCTGTCGGATGCCAACACCGCTTTCCAGGTTGGGACAGTGACTGCAACCAATACAATTGAAGGCCCGGCAGAGTTCAAGGCAGACGGATATCATATTCAAGACAACTCATCGGCTGTTTCGGAGGGTCTACGAGGGCTGTCAGGCGTGGACATCGATGGCGATGCTCGGGCCTGGCCAGCTGCTACTAAGCCCGATTTAGGCGTAGATGAAATTTCGGCTGGTTTTCTTAGGGTCTATATACCCTTTATAGTTCGCTAACATTCTGAAACCAGACTCATTACCGTGACTGTCGGGATATTGCCCTGATCGGAGAGAATCTCTTATCAACCCTGATGGACCGGAAGTTGGGTAATAAATAATTGTCGATATGCATGACACCCAGTGATGCAGGTGTAATACCTGCAAAGACGAAAAGTTGAACCGCCTTCCAGTGATGGAGGGCGGTTTTTGTGTTGGAGTGTATAATTAACCTTCTGAAAAACCGGGGGAACAACCAAATCCACCCCTTGAACCAATGACTTGAGGAGAAGTAGATGACAACCAGCAAGCAAAGTAAAAAAACTACAAAAACCTCTGTTCGGAAGGTAAAACCTACCAAAAAACAAATCATAGAGGCAGTTGAAAAGACCAAGAGTAAGGCCGAAGAATTTTTAAATGATCACCAAAAAGCCAAAAAATTACTTGAAGATGCTGTGAAAAAAGCAAAGAACTTCGAAAAAAATAGAGGACCTTTGGCTGAAGTTTGGAGTTACTTTACCGCCTTCTTTCGGCTGTTGAGAGCTTATATTCGGAAGGAGTACCGTGAAATTGCATGGGGCCCCATGGCGTTGGTGATAGTCGCTATCCTCTACTTTGTTTCACCTTTTGACCTGATCCCTGACCCGATTCCAGGTGGTTATGTTGATGATGCGGCGATAATTGGCTATGTTATCGCACAAACGAAAGCAGATTTGGACAACTTCATGGCATGGGAAGTCTCACGATCCGACGACGAGGACACCATTTTGGTAGTCAGTACGGAACCTGAATAGGCTGAACATCTCTCTTTGCCCATACAGAGGGTAGCGTAGTAACAAGTCGGGAAGGGTTTGTGAAATGAAAAATGAGCGTTTCCGCTCCACCTTTCTACCTTTGCTGGTCATCACGGCCGGCGGATTGCTTGCGCTTGCGGTCTGTTACTTACTCTTTTTGTTGATCAACAATCTAATGGATTCCCTGTTCTTTTCCGCCAATCCTCAATCAGCACCTGTTTTCATCATTCGTAGAGTTTATGCCCTGGTGCTACTGGTTTTTTATCTGGTTTTGTTTCGCTCAAAGATTTCTGACCTCCTCAAAGCTGCGATTCTCGTCGGTCCATTGGGTTTTCTTACAACAACCGCGATCCTGACTTTCTACCAAAAGCCAGTGTGGGCGATTGCGATCATAGTTGTTATTGCAGTTATCAGTGCTTTTCTGCTATATATAAGTAAGAAGTTCTGGTTTTTTTACTATGCCATCGCGATTACTATTATAGTTTCCGTTGCCTTGGCTTGGCCAAGAGCATGATCATCGCACCGTAAGCTGGCACTTAAAAGCCTTAAAAGACGGTCCAACATCATTTGAGTATGACTTCTTTATCAACCAAATCATTGCCATTTCTTGATGTACACGCAGACTGTGGGCTAAATAATGGGAGATTCAAAATGAACGAACAGGTACTTGTCAACCCGTGGTGGGCGGCACTCATCACTTGGGGAGTTGTGAATTTAGTAAATTTACTCCAGACGGCTGGTTTTTTCTCACGCGTGCTCACCAAGAGCCTGACGATCAACCATTCGCTTGGCTACGGGATGATCGCGCTGGCCATCCCGGCTGGTCTTGCCCTGGTTGCTTTCATTCGCGCGCAGGCAGACTGGCGGCAATGGGTAGGCCTGGCAGTATTCCTGGCGTTCCTTGCGCTGATGATTGCGGTGGAGTACATCTGGCAGGTTGAGTTTCGATCACCGGCACGTTACGAGATCCTCGTGCCATATCTCGTGCTCTTCTTTGGCTCAGTCCTGCTGATGGGCTTACCCATGTTCAGCATGGATCGGCGCTTGTGGCTCGTGACAGTGGCGACCACGGTTCTATTGTTGAGCTCAATGGGACTGGCGATGCGCAAGGGCGTTGGATGAATGAACCAAAATCATGCTTTTTTGGGTGTGATCAGATAATTACATTGCAAGCGAGTTAGTCTTATCAAGAAATCGTGAGGCTCATATGACCGAAAAACCAAGCCGCCACAACAGTTCAAGCGCGTTGTTGGTAATCGACGTTCAAAAGGAACAGTTTGAAGAAGCAACACCGGTTTATAAAGCAGATCAGTTACTGCAAAACATTACCCTCTTAATCTCCAAAGCCCGGCAGGAAGGTGTGCCGGTGTTTTTTGTTCAGCACTCCGCCGACACCTATCTGAAATTTGGGTCGGAGGGCTGGCAATTGCACCCACAAATCCAACCCGTCGCTGGCGAACCGCTAATCTTCAAACGCCACGGTAACTCCTTCGAAGACACCAACCTCAAGGAGGAGTTGAACAAGAGAGATGTGGGCGTGGTTGTTGTGACTGGCCTGGTGACCCACGGCTGTGTAAAAGCCACCTGCCTTGGCGCACTAAAAGAAGGCTACAAGGTGGTTTTGGTCAGCGATGCGCACAGCAACTTCAGCAAGGATGCGCCAGGGATGATCGAGAAATGGAACCAGGAGCTAAGCGACAAAGGCGCCCTGGTGGTTGATACGAACTCCGTGACGTTCTGAGAGAGTTAAGCAACCAAGGAGTTTGATATTCCACGAGGGCAAGTAAACAGGAGCTATTATGACACCCAAAAGAAAAACCTGGCAGGAAAAGCTCGCCGACAAAGAGAAGTTGCCCAAGGTGTTGAAACTGGAGGCTCAATTTCCATGCTACAACGCTCTGCACAAGATGGGCGTTGAAGCGGGTGAGGATGTGGTTCTGGTCAACCCCAGCGAGATTGTCGCGTGCATGAAAAAAGTGCCCAACGGCAAAGTGGTCACGATCGTCGAGATCTGCAAGCACATCGCAAAACAACACAACGTGCGGGGATGCTGTTCGCTGACGACCGGCATTTTCATCATGACCGCCGCAAACGCAATTGAAGAAGCCAGGAAAGAGGGCGTGGATATGGGCATTCCCTATTGGAGGACATTGAAGTCAGACGGTTACCTGAACGAGAAATTCCCGGGCGGAGATCAAGCCCACAAAGCAATGCTGGAAAAGGAAGGTTTCAAGGTGGTCGCAGCCGGCCAGCGATGGCGCGTGGAGAATTACCAGGTGTACCTGGTTGACGAACTATAGGTCCATCCGCCTAAAATAACAATTCTTGAGTTGCTGCAACAAGATGTTTTGCGAAGGGGGCATTTCGGTTAATGCTGCTTGTATTTCTGTTTAGACAAGTATGATTGTTTACACATTATCAAGGGTGATTGTTTACATATCCTAGGGCAGACCCCGGGGTCTGCCCCTACGACAGCTATCTTTACCTCAAACCCCGAAATGTAGGGGTTACCCTACGATCTGAGATTATCTGCTTGATAGGTAAAAGTGTAAACAATCACCCGACACAAACTGTAAACCATCATAGTGTTGACAATTTCCTTTCTCCCCTCCCTCAAGCCAGGCCTTAGGGATAGGCATCATCCAAAGCTAAAACGTTGGAAGCCAAAAATATCGTAGAAATTTAGTATAATTTCCGGGAAATCCACGCCTTCTTTGGTGTAACAATCCATCTGGGTTGCCATTGGAAAACACTTGTTAATTTTCGTTACTCAGAGCGAATGACGCATGGTTTGCTGAAATTTGTTTTTGTGGGAGGTTGATTTGGAAAAGTATTTCAAACAATACAAATGGTCAAACATTGCCGCGATGCTGCGCAACCAAAAATTGAGTCCGGAAATCTGCACCGATGATTTCACTGATCGCCTGGTCGTGATCACCGGCGCAACCTCCGGCATTGGTTACGCCACCGCGCAAATATTTGCCGCCCACGGTGCCGAGCTGCTCTGCATCAACCGGAACGAACAAAAGTCCAAAGATTTGTGTGAGGCAATAACAAGCCAATATGGCACAAAATGCGCCTATTGGATTGCGGATCTATCAAGGCTTTCCGAAGTTCATGACATCGGAGAGAGATTAGCCGCTCTTGAAGCAAACATTGACGTGTTCATCCATAACGCCGGCGTCTACATGACCCAGAAGACCATCACCGCGGATAACATGGAAGCAACCTTCCAGACGAACTACCTGAGTACGTTTATTTTGAATCATTACCTCAAAGATAAGCTCATCAAGCAAAACAGCGGACGAATCCTATTCGTCAATTCCGAAGCCCACAGATTTGCCGCCTGGGGCTTGCACCTGGACGATCTCGCCTGGGAAAAACACGCGTATTCAGGGTTGAAAAGTTACGGCGCCGCTAAATTGGCGCAATTACTTTCCATGATCAAGCTCAATGAGGCCTTTGTTGGAACCGGGGTCACGGTGAACGCGATGCACCCGGGAAATGTCAAGACGAACAGCGGGCAAAATAACGGCCCCATTTACAAGTTTTTCAAGAAGATAGTCGTTGACAGATCGGCGAAGTCTGCTGACATCGCCGCGGAATCACTGAATTATTTGGGCGTTTCCAAGAAACTGGACAATATTTCCGGCAAGTTTTTCAATCTCACAACAGAAGAAGAACCATCCCCCCCGGCATTGGATAAGGATGCCGCGGAAGAGCTCTGGGCGTTAAGTCTCAAATTAGGTGAAGTGAAATGACAGCAGAAAAAGCAAAAGTTGTGATCGTTGGCGCGGGTATGGCTGGGCTCACCGCCGGCGCTTATCTGATGAGGGAAAACTATGACGTTTTAATCCTGGACAAGAATGAGAAGTGCGGTGGGTTGCTTCAGACATTCCAATCCGGAGGGTTTTACTTTGATTCAGGTCCACGCGCTTTTGTCAATTCCGGGATCATGAAACCGATTTTTAAAGATTTGGGGATTGGTTGGGAGTTCCTGGAAAACAAAATTTCCGTAGGCGTTGAAGACCAAATCGTCCGGTTCAATTCCATTGATTCTCTGCAAGATTATCAGAAGATGCTGGTCAGCCTCTACCCTGAGAGTATTGATGACATCGAAAAGATTATCCCGATCATTTATCAATTATCGGAATACACCAAAGTTTTATACGAGTTTGATAATCCAAACTTCACCACCAACCTGTTGGCGGATAAAAAATTCCTCATCAAAAAATTACTCCCCTGGACTTTCAAATTCCTCAACGCCCTCAGGCAGTTTAATAAGTACAACATGCCCATGGAAGTTTTCATGGATCGGTTGACCAAAAATCAATCCCTGATCGACATCATCCTCCAGCACTTCTTCAGAAAAACTCCCACGTACTTCGCGTTGGGTTATTTTCACGTTTACCTCGATTATTTCTATCCAAAAAGCGGAACCGCCGTGGTGGTGGACCTGCTAAGAAACAAAGTGCTGGACGGCGGCGGGGAAATTAGACTGAACAAGCAGATTGTGTCGGTGAATCCGGCAGAAAAGACGGTCACTGACTCGGCTGGCGAAAGCTATGCTTACGACCAGTTGATTTGGGCAGCAGATTTGAAATCTCTCTATCGATACATCAATCCAGCGGGGTTGGACGCGAAAACCTCCGCGGAATTAGCCACGAAAACCGAACAAACGCTTGCCGCAAAGGGCGCCGAATCCGTCTTTATTTACTTCCTTGGGGTAGACCGACCGACCTCTTATTTTCAGGAGAGAGGCGGGGAGCATATGTTCTACACCCCCTCCAAGCAAGGGTTGGGTCAGACCATGCGATTGGAAAGAGAAACCCTCGTTAAGGATTTTGAGAGCAAAACCAAGGCGGAAGTGTTTAACTGGCTGGATCAATATTGCGAACTGAACACGTACGAAGTCTCCATCCCAGCCCTGCGCGACGCTAGCATGGCACCGGAAGGGCAAACCGGGCTGATGATCAGCTGCCTGCTGGATTACGACATCGTCGAGAAAATTGAGCAAGCTGGCTGGTACGGCGAATTCAAAGCGACTCTCGAGAATCGCATCCTCAGTATATTTTCTAAAACCATCTATCCGGGCATCGCAGAGGACATCCTTTTCAAGTTCTCATCGACGCCGCTGACCATCAAACAGGTGGCGGGAAGTTCGGAGGGGGCTATCACCGGCTGGTCATTTGAGACGGATGTGCCGGTTGTCAATAAATTGACAAACCTTCCAAAATCCGTCCTGACTCCGATTCCCGGGATTCTTCAGGCGGGTCAATGGGCATATTCCCCAGCAGGCGTGCCGATAGCGATGATGACGGGCTGGTACGCGACGCAGAAAATTCTCAAAGACGCAAAACGAGCCAGGAAGTAGGCTTTGAGGACCATCTGTTTCGCAAAAGAGGACTCTCTGGCTGGTGTTGACAACAGCAGCGTTGGCCTGAGATGGTGATTGACTGGAGCCTATTATGACGCTGAATGCTATAACGATCGTAACGATTGGGTTTCTGATCTTGGAAGCCGCGAACGTCATTTCGCTCTATTTCCTGCCAGGCTCTAAGTTCGCGAACGGAATCGGTGTTTTCAAGGCCTGGGAAAAATCCAAACAAGACCCCGAAGTGCACGATCTCGTTAAATACCTCGTCTATTGGGTGGCAGGGACTAAAGTAATTAGCATTCTGCTCCTGATCGTGATCCTCCTGACCGCGCAAGGAAAAACTCTTATCTTTGCCGGCGCAGCAATGGTCGTTTCGATCGGGACGTTCTTTTGGAGGCTTTTCCCACTCATCCAGAAGATGGACCGCAACGACCAGATTCAACCCAAACACTACTCCGCCACTTTGGGTTGGCTGATATTGGGTTTTATCCTGGTATTCCTTTCGGCGGTTTTGGTCACAGTGCTGTCTTCAAAATAGTTACGTCTTTTGTTCATGAGGAGCTGTAAGACAGAATGAGGAATAGAGCATCATGAAAATGATTGATATCATCCGTCGCCAGCCCAATCCTCAGCCGTGGTCTGAAGGGGAGAAAATTCCGTGGAATGACCCAGCCTTTAGCGAGCGGATGCTGAAGGAGCATTTATCCCAGGCGCACGATGCTGCCAGCCGCCGCTCAGAAACTATTGACGCGCAGGTTGAGTGGATCCACCAGGTTGTGCTCAAAGGACGCCCTTCACGCATCCTGGACCTGGGCTGTGGGCCTGGGCTTTATGCTTCCCGGTTAGCAGATTTGGGTCACAGTTGCACCGGCATCGACTTTTCGCCTGCTTCTATTGCCTACGCCAAAAAGCAGGCTAATGCCCGTAATTTGCACTGCCAGTATTTCGAAGCAGACATTCGATCAGCAGATTATGGCAGTGGATATGATCTTGTCATGTCCATTTTTGGAGAATTCAACGTCTTCCGACCAGAAGACGCGAGAAAAATCCTGGCCAAATCCTTCGCCGCGCTGGAGCCGGGTGGTTATCTGTTGCTTGAACCCCACACCTTCGAGATAGTGCGGGAATTGGGCAACCAACCACGTTCGTGGCACACTGAGGAAAGCGGTTTGTTCTCAGATAAACCATACATATGCTTACAGGAAAATATATGGGCTGAAGAGGCCAGGGTGGCGATACAACGCTATTACATCGTCGATGACACCTCCGGTGAAGTGACCAGCCATTCATCCAGTACGCAGGCTCATACCGATGAAGAATATCGCTCCCTCCTGGCTGAGTGTGGTTTTGCTGAAGTAACAATTTTGGGCTCAATCAGTAGCAGTGGCAATGGTTTTGCCGGGCTGCTCGGAATACTTGCTCGAAAGCCTGCTTGAGGATTTCGGTAGATCTCCTGGCGGAGGTTATGATCCAAAACCAGGACTATCACTGAGGATCGTCTCTGACCTTTGGTCATTCAAGTTGATAATAAATTTGAGTTAAGTTCAAGAGGTAAATATGAAGAATAAGGTTCGGATCGTCATCATGCTGTTGCTGGTATTAGTCATCTTCCCCCTGCTTCCGATGATCATATCAGGGCGGTGGAACTGGTGGGAAGCCTGGGTGATGGCAGCCCTGTTTGTGTTGGGATTCATCATCAGCCGTGCCATAGCAGCCAGAAAGACCCCGGACATTCTCAAGGAGCGCGCGAATTACTCGGATCACGATGATACGCAAGCGTGGGATAAATGGCTCTCGCCGGTTGTGGCGTTTGGCAGTGTTTTCATCCTGCTGGCCGCCGGATTAGACGACCGATTTAATTGGTCGCCGGATCTTTCCTTGGGATTGGAACTGCTTGGTCTTGCGCTGGTCGTGATTGGCTACTCCCTGGGCTCATATGCCCTGATCGAAAACGCATTTTTCTCCGGGACAGTTCGCCTGCAGCCGGAACGCGGGCATAGCGTGATTTCGAGCGGACCTTACGCTTTCGTGCGGCACCCCGGTTACTTGGGAAGTTTAATCACCAGTCTCGGCATGCCGCTGCTGCTCGACTCGCTATGGGCTTACCTGCCCGCGATCATTATCGGCTTTTTCTTCATCCTGCGCACTCACCTGGAGGATCGCTTCCTGCGGGAAAACCTGGCTGGCTATAGCGAATACGCCAGAGAAGTCCGCTACCGTCTGTTTCCAGGGATCTGGTGAGATCCTCTTTTGGCGCTGAAGGAGGTGAGGTCTTTGCCTACTGATTTTCAGTGCTCCAATTTCATGGCTCACCACGATATAATCTGCTATTAGAAAGGGACAACTTATGCCGCGCGTATCGCTCAACCAACCCGCACCCAATTTCACCCTTCCGGATTTCTCCGGGAAGGACTTCTCCCTGGCTGACTTGAAAGGTCAAAAACTCGTTCTGTTGGTGTTCAACCGCACCTTTGCCTGACCATTCTGCCAAAAGCATATGGCGCAGTTGCGTCATGACCACACAGAATTTGTATCCCGTGACGTTGCAGTTGTAGTCGTCGGTCCCGAAGACGCCCAGAGCTTTTCAGACTATTGGCAAAAAGAAAACCTGACTTTCATCGGGCTGCCCGACCCCAAAGCCAGCGTATTGAAGCTCTACGGCCAGGAGGTAAACCTCTTCAAACTGGGGCGCATGCCCGCCCAGGTGCTGATCGACAAGGAAGGCATCGCGCGTTTTGTTCATTATGGGCACAGCATGAGCGACATCCCCAGCAACGAGGAGATTTTGGCACTCGTGGATGAGATCAACCAGGCAAAATAATGCCACTTTGGAGCAAAACCACTGAT
>DAISYV010000016.1:0-28624 GCA_036825115.1 Anaerolineaceae bacterium
AAAGGCACAAAAACCTTCTTCTTTGCAAAATAATTAAGGTACAATTCTCTACCAAATGATCCGTATCAAATGGGTTATTCACTACCAATCAAAAAAGGAGTCAATATGTACAAGAAGAGATCTTTACTTGTAGTTTTGGTTCTCGCGGCAGTGCTCGTGCTTGCAGCCTGCGCGCAAGAAACCGCCCCAGTTGCCGAGGAGGCCGCGTTGCCCGAAACGGATAAGCTGGTTATCTATTCACCCAACAGTGAAAACCTCCTCAACGCTGTCATCCCCGCCTTCGAAGCGAAGTATGGTGTAAAGGTTGAGGTCATCTCTGCTGGTACCGGAGAGGTCTTTAAGCGCCTCGAAGGTGAACAGAATAATCCTTACGCGGATGTTGTTTACGGCGGCGCATATGCCACTTACATGAACAATCCCGGTCTGTTCCAGGACTACGTTTCACCCAACAACGAGAACGTGATCGAAGCCTACCGCAATACGACTGGCTACATTACGCCTTACGTCCTGGACGGAAGCGTCATTTTGGTCAACAAGAGCCTGATTGGCGACATTGAGATCAAAGGTTACAAAGATCTGCTCAACCCCGAACTAGCTGGCAAAATTGTTTCAGCCAACCCGACCGCCTCTTCCAGCGCTTATGCCCACCTGACCAATATGCTCAATGCTATTGGCAAGGGTGATTACGAAAGCGAAGAAGCCTGGCAGTTCGTTGCCGATCTTTTTGCGAACACGGTCGTGATCGACAGCTCAAGCTCTGTTTGGAAGGGTGTGCGCGATGGTGAATACACCGTCGGTCTGTCCTATGAAGATCCTTCTGCTACCCTGGTGCGTGATGGCGCTGACGTGGAAGTTATTTACATGGAAGAAGGCGTGGTCTATCTTCCCGCCGGCTCTGGTATCGTCAAGGGTGCCAAAAACCTGCTCAACGCGCAGCGATTTATCGACATGATCACCTCCGAAGAGATCCAGACCGTTTTCAGCACCACCATGACCAATCGTCCGGTGATGGCTGGTGTGGAGACTCCGGATTACATGACACCCTTTGGAGACATCAATGTCATCCAGGAAGACATGGAATATTGCTACGTGAACAAAGACAAGATTAGCGATCACTTTAAAGAAATTTACGTTTCTAACCAGTAATCTCTGATCCATAATCGCCGGAAGATGGTTCTGTAAAAATGAATCATCTTCCGTTTGAAATTTAACATACTCATTAAATATTTCTGTTTTCCAAGTCTTTTAGACCTTTTTTTGCAGGAAGGAGCTACATGAGCGTAAACATTACCATTAAAGACGCCGTAAAAAAGTTTGGTGATACTACGGTTATTTCAAACCTCTCATTGGATATTTATGATAAAGAGCTCTTCACTTTGTTAGGCCCGTCCGGATGCGGCAAAACGACGTTACTTCGTATGATCGCCGGCTTCAACAGTATTGAAGGTGGCGATTTTTATTTCAACGATAAACGAATTAACGATATCGACGTCAGTGTCCGAAACATCGGTATGGTTTTTCAGAACTATGCCATTTTTCCACACCTTACCGTGAGGCAAAATGTTGAGTTTGGCTTGCACAATCGCAAATATTCCAAGGAAGAAATCGCTAAAGAAGCTGATAAATTCCTAAAATTGATGCAGATCTACGAGTTTCGCGATCGCAAACCTGAACTACTTTCAGGGGGTCAGCAACAACGCGTCGCTCTGGCAAGAGCTTTGGTCATCAAACCCGATGTCTTGCTCATGGATGAGCCGCTCTCGAACCTGGATGCCAAGCTTCGTATTGAGATGCGCCAGGTGATTCGCGAGATCCAAAAAGAAGTTGGCATCACGACAGTCTATGTCACCCACGACCAGGAAGAAGCAATGGCAATCTCCGACCGCATCGCGGTTATGAACGGCGGTGTGATCCAGCAAGTTGGAGAGCCAAAACAAATTTATCACCGACCAAAAAACCAATTTGTCGCCACTTTCATCGGGCGCACAAACCTCCTCCCGGCCACTTACAAACACGCTGAGAAGACGATCTACCTCGGGGATTATCAAATTCCTGCCAATAATCTCGTTCTGGAAGATGACGCAAAAGTAATCTTATCCATCCGTCCCGAAAACTTCTTCCACAGCGAACAGGAAACCAATCTAAAGGGCATCTTGCGCGACAGTTTCTTCCTGGGGCTAAATTCTCACCAGATCATTGAGATTAAACACAGCCAACAAATGGTTGAAGTAATTCATGAATCCTCTTTGGAAGAATCGCTGCCTCTGGGCGAAGAAGTTTCACTTACTGTTAATTACGCAAAGTTGAATGTCTTTTCTGAAGACGGCTCGCGTAATCTGTTAAAGGAGGAGAGCCAATCATGAAGCGAAAGACTAAGTTTGATCTTTGGTCATTAGTCGGGCTTCTGATTTTGGGTCTTTATGGCTTGTTTCTCATCTTTCCGATGGGAAATTTGCTCAAACAAGCAGTCATTGATAAAGACAGCGGAGCGTTCACGCTCTCCTATTTTGTAAGATTTTTCAGCAAGCCCTATTACTTCAATACTCTGTTAAATAGCTTCAAGGTCACCATCGCTGTCACGATTCTTACACTGCTGGTTGGTACACCTCTTGCTTACATTTTTGCTCGTTACGAGATCAAAGGCAAAGCGTTTTTACGCATTCTGATCATCCTCTCATCCATGTCGGCGCCTTTCGTTAGCGCGTATTCATGGATCCTTTTGCTGGGTCGCAATGGTGTTATCACCAACATGTTCAAGAATTCCCTCGGGATTGTTCTGCCTGATATTTACGGATTTTCAGGCATTCTTATTGTATTGACTTTGCAGCTTTATCCATTGATATTCTTGTACGTTTCCGGTGCTCTCCAAAACGTGGACAACTCCTTGTTGGAAGCCAGCGAAAACTTAGGCACGGCTGGAATCAAACGTTTTTTCAAGGTGCTCATTCCCATTATTTCTCCAACCCTCTTTGCTGGCGGCTTGCTGGTCTTTATGCGCGCGCTGGCGGATTTTGGCACTCCCATGCTCATTGGCGAAGGATACCGCACCTTCCCAGTCACAATTTTCAATGAATTTATCAGTGAAATGGGTGGAGATGACGGTTTCGCGGCAGCCATATCGGTGATTGCTATTCTGATTACAACCATCATTTTTCTGGCACAACAATATGTATCCAGTCGAAAAACTTTTTCGATGAATGCCATGAAGAAGATCCATCCCAAAAAAGCAACCGGTCTGAAAAACGTTCTGATCCACGTTTTTTCCTACGCGCTGATTGGATTGTCAATCATGCCGCAGGTTTATGTAATCTTCACCTCATTCAAAAATGTGGAGGGTCTTGCCTTTGCCCCCGGATATTCATTCAACAACTATTTTGATGCATTCACCAAGGTTGGAAGCGCGATCCAGAATACCGTTCTGATCCCTGCCATCTCTCTGGTTATTGTGGTGTTCCTGTCGGTTTTGTTAGCGTATATCTCGGTTCGGCGTTCTGGCGTTGTCACCAAAATTCTCGATTCCATTTCGATGATTCCCTATATAATGCCCGGTTCTGTTATCGGTATCACCTTGCTGATCGCGTTCAACAAACCACCTCTGATACTTAGCGGCACACTGGCAATCATGGTCATCGGCCTGGTGATTCGCAGAATGCCCTATACCATTCGCTCCACCGCAGCCATCTTGCAGCAAATACCCATGAGCATTGAGGAAGCCGCTCTCAGTTTGGGAAGTTCCAAAGCCAAGGCCTTTTACAAAGTGACGATACCCATGATGGCGCCCGGCATCATTTCAGGTGCGATCCTCTCGTGGATCACGATGATCAGCGAGCTTTCAACGGCCATCTTGCTCTACACGGCACGCACCCGCACCCTGACGGTCGAAATTTACACCCAAATCATCCGTGGCAACTACGGCATCGCGGCTGCCCTCGCGACTATCCTAACCGTACTGACGACTCTCTCTTTGTTGCTGTTCAACTACCTCTCCAAGGATCAGGACATCGCCATGTAAGGCAATTTTGTAAGCTGGGAACGAGTTTTCCAGCTGATTCAAGACCCCTTAATCAAAGTCAAAAAGCACCTCTTGTGAAAAAAAGCAGGAGGTGCTTTTTCTTTGCAGCACTTCCAAGAGAATTTTTGCCGAATAATTTGGGACAGTAACGTTTTTTTCAGGGTAATTTGCATATAAATATCTTTTCAAATGTTGACAGCAGTGCTCCTTGATATGGTAAAATTGTTGTGAAAATCGAGGTTGTATTGAATCTTTAACAACCGCAGTAATTTGTCATAATTCCAATCGCAAAAATTGTGAAGTACAGGGGGAGGCAAGTCAGGCGAAATACGACAAATTACCCAACTCCGGGCATTGATAATGCCGTCTGGATTTGAAAATTGAACACTGACCTTTTTGCGAATTGTTGATTCGGACGCAGCGTTTTGGCTAAGCGTCCCACGATTAAGAAAGGTAGAAAAAATGAAATCTCAGCGCTTGTTAACTCAGTACTTAATTGCCTGCATCCTGCTGCTCAGCGCCTTGGTGCTGCCCTAAGACCGGGCATCCGCAGCCACTTGCACCTGGCAGGGGACAACAACGGATTGGTATGAGCCTAATAATTGGATCGGATGCCTAGACGATAGCAGTTCTCCTACCTACCCCAATGACACGCACGATGTGATCATCCCCTCCGGTCAAGCGACCTATCCCGTCCTGACCGGATATCAGGACCAGGTCGACATGAATACACTGACTATCGAAACGAACGCCCAGATCACAATTGACGAACAGACCACATTCTTGGCGGATCAGGTGGATAACTACGGGACAATCCGCATTCAGGACGTGAATGGACATAACCTGCGAATTCAAGCTCCCTTCAACAATTATGGGGTTGTGAACTCCGGTATCTATGCCGCACTGATCCTGTATGAATCCGGTATCCATACCGGTACTTTCACTGGAAAGCAGTTGAGTTTTTTCCAGTCCCCCGATACAGAACGCATCAACACCTTTCAGACCGGTTCAAGCATTAATGTGAACGCCATTTCTGCAGGCGAATACAACACTATAAATATTTATGGCAGCGTTATCTCCGGCACGACCTATATTCGTACAAATTCTGTAGTTGACATCTCCGCCAGCCAATCCGCCGATTTGGGCCTGATCGTTTTGCAGGGAGGAGAAATAATTGCCAGTGCCTTTAACATCTCCTCGGGGGAAACGTTTTCTGGTACTGGAACGATCAAATCCAATGTAACAAATGCCGGCACGGTCAGCCCGGGAAACTCTGCTGGCAGTATCACAGTACAGGGCGATTACACTCAATCTGCAGACGGCATACTGGAAATTGAGCTGGGCGGTACTACTGCAGGCACGCAATACGACCAGCTGACCGTCACTGGCACGGCAAGCATGGCTGGCACGCTGAATGTGAGCCTGATCGATGGTTTTATCCCCCAAGTGGGCGATTCCTTTACAATTTTGCCTTACGGCACCCGTTCGGGTGGGTTTTCCACGCTAAATGTACCAGAAGGATACCGATGGGGTTTTGAATACGGTTACTCCGGGATAATTCTGACGGTTTTGGAAGGCGGTTCCATCAGCGGTACTGTCACTTGCAACTCCCCGCATACCGTCTTTGTGGACCTCTGGATGGATGACTACACTTCTCCGCCTCCAGCATACTCAAACAACATTGCCTGTGGTGAAAGCTACAGCTTCACAAACTTGCCTGATGGCACTTATTACGTCGGTGCCTGGATCGATCTGAACGAATCAGGCGATGGTCCCCCAGACGAGGGCGAACCTTACGCCTGGTATGGCGACCTTACTCATCTATCCATCATTGACGGTGAAGTAAGAGAGAACATCGATATCAGCATTGAAGGAGGCATTTTCAGCATTTATCTGCCTGTGATCCTTCGCTAAGCGTCCTGATGAGCGGGTTGGTATTTTGAAACCAACCCGCTTTTTTGTACAATAGTTATAAACACAATCACTCACTTCAATCCAAGAGAAGGATGCGCCCATGCCTTTACACAAAATTCTAGTAATTAGTATTTTGATTCTGTCCCTTTCTTTGGCTGGCTGTCAGTCCTCCGCTGCACCGCCTGACGACGTGCCAGAACCAGAGCTTCCGCAAAACCAGGTAAATCCGACTGAATCGCCAGAGCAGGCAGAAGAGCCACAGGACGAAATGTCTTTCTTAAGCTGCCCCACCAGTGGTGAGAGCTTGGTGTTGGGGTTTGACCACGCTGTGACCATTGAGCAGCCGGATGTGAACCTGACTCATATTCTCAAAGAGGGCTATCTGACTCTCGTAGCCGGAGAGGCGGACGCGGATGGCACAGTCAGCCTGAGCAGCGTTGGAAACCCCAGCCTGGATTATGAAATGATGGGCGTCATGGGACCCTGCAGCGTGACAATGGCGGGCATCATGCAGGTTTCTGCCAGCGGCACCTGCAACGACGGGGTGGTTTACCTGACGATCATCGAGACCTGGCAATCCGCGGATGGAAACATGGTGTGCGACGGTACTGCCATGGCTTTTAGTTCTCCCGGACCCGGAGCTTTTACCCACGAAGGCGCGGATGGTGCGGGTGAGGTCTTTTACCTGGTGGACAGCAGCGAGGGTTACACCGTCATGCGCCCATTTGGTGCAGGCTCGGGCTACCATTCCTGGACGCTTTATGCCACCCAAATCCCGCTGGTGCCGCTTGTTCCCTGAAAGTCGATATTTCCAGGCAAGCAATTTCTGAAACAAAAAAGGGCTAAGTGGGATCTTTCAAAGATCACGCTTAACCCTGTTTTGACTTTTGTTTCTCTATGGGATCAAATCAATCCGTTCGCCCGACCCACCTTGGCAAAGGTCTCCAGCACGCGTTCCAGTTGCGGGCGGGTGTGGGTCGCCATATAGCTTGTTCGCAGCAGTTGCCGCCCGGGGGCAGTTGCCGGGGCAATCACGGGGTTCACGAACACGCCGGCGTCGAACAGGTCGCGCCACATTTTGAAGGTGCGGTCGTTATCACCAATGATGATCGGGATGATGGGGGTCACGGAATGACCGGTGTCAAACCCAAGCGCCTTGAATCCCTCACGCATGAAGTCGCCGTTAGCTTTGAGGTTGGCGAACAACTGGGGCTCTTCACGCATCACCTGCAAAGCTGCCAAAGCTGTGGCAGTGTTGGCAGGCGGGATGCTGGCGCTGAAGATCAGGCTGCGGGCATGGTGCTTGATGTAATCAATGATGGCGAAGTCGCCAGCCACAAAGCCGCCGATGGAGGCAAAGGATTTGCTGAACGTAGACATGATCAAGTCCACCTGGTCGGTCATGCCAAAATGAGCGGCAGTGCCGCGACCTTCGCCGAGCACACCCATGGCATGCGCGTCATCCACCATCAGGCGCACACCATACTTTTCGCACATGGGAATGATCTCAGGCAGTGGCGCAATATCGCCTTCCATGCTGAAGAGTCCATCCACAACCAGCAATTTACCAACCTCGTCGGGCAGGCTTTTGAGCACCCGTTCGAGGTGCCCAACATCATTGTGGCGGAAGCGTTCGATCTTGCCCATACTCAAACGAGCGCCATCCACGATGCTGGCATGGTCTTCCTTATCGAGGATGACGACGTCTTCCTTGCCTATCAATGCGCTAATCGTACCGAGGTTGACCTGCATGCCGGTCGAGAACACCAGGGCGGCTTCCATGCCAACCCACTCAGCAAGTTCCCGCTCAAGGTCTTCGATGATGGTCATGTTGCCATTCAGGAAGCGTGAGCCAGTACAGCTCGTACCATATCGATCGATGGCATTCTTGGCGGCTTCACGCACTTTTGGATGCATGGTAAGCCCCAGGTAGTTGTTGGAACCGCACATGATGATCCGGCGACCTTCGAACACGACTTCGGTACCTTCGCTGCGGTCCAACGGAATAAAGAAAGGATAGGTGCCTGCCTTCCGGGCAACAGCCGCATCCCCAAAACTGAGACATTTATTAAATAGATCCATAAAATTCCTTTTCTACTCTTGTAGATTAACGCTCAAGAACCAATTTCGGTTCGTTTCATTATAATAATTAAGACAAAAACGGCTTGTTAAGATGTGTTAACCTCACCTGTTTTGTCTATTGGACTAATTATTGCAACTATCAAGGCAAAGAAAAAGTGAAGGAAGTAACGATGAAAAAGATAATTCCTGTTCTTCTGGTTTGTTTGATGCTGTCGGCATGCAATTATCCCACAGTTGAACTAAGTAGTGAGGAGGTCGTTCAGACCAATGTCGCGCTGATCCTGACCAACGCTCCTGAAACCACCCTGCTGCCTGTGCCTACCAGTGAAATACAAATTCCAGCAGAAACTGAGGGGCCAGCCACGCAAACCGTTCCGGACCCGACCGCTGAGGCGCCTACAGAAATCCTTCCGGAACCAACTGAAACAGAGGCTGTCGCGCCGACCCCGGAGCCGGAACCCACAGCAACCAATACGCCGGAGCCAACGGCAACTGCCACCACAGCCCCCACTGCAACTCCTGAGCCGGTAGCTGGCGACCCCGTGGCGCAACTTGGCGAACCGGACTTCCTCGAAGATTTTGCTAACGCTGGCGGCTGGCCTTATGAAGACGATTGGTTCCTGATTACCGTTTCAGGTGGGCAGCTGCATGCCTACTCGAAGGGCACACCCTACTGGAGCAGTTGGTACACCACCTACCCGGAAGTTAAGGATGCTTATTTTGAGACCACCATAACCCGCCCCAACTGCAGCGGGCAGGATCGCTTCGGGCTGGTGTTCCGCTGGGACGAATCGCAGGAGTTTTATTACATGGGCGTCACCTGTGATGGCACCTGGGGGTTTAGCTTCTACACCAGGAATAACCAGATCATCAATATCCTCGATTATCAGACCAGCGATGCTTTCAATCCAGCCAATGAAGCCAACCGAATCGGAGTCCTGGCGAAAGGCGACCAGTTCGAATTCTTCATCAACGGCATCAAGGTTGGCTCAGCCACTGATGACAGGCTGGACGATCCCGGGACCTTTGGCTTCATTTCCATGTCCACCGGTACAGTTAATCTCAAGACCAGTGTCGACAAGTTGGAGTACTGGGAACAGTAATTGTTTTTAATGTGATTTTTGGGCGACCTTTTTCGGTCGCCCATTTTTTATGTGTAGGTCGGAATGAGACCGCCTCAGATTCTCTACCACCAATTACCTCTCGCGGACTTACTCCGACAGTAAATAACATGGCGGAGTGAGCAACTGAAGCTCATTCCGTCCTAGAGACAATGGTTCGTGGCGAATTGAGGGCACGATGCTTTTGTCTCTCACATCGATCATGGTGCCCTCAATACCCTGCTTCGCGGGCACTTCGTTTCGCCCTACGGAGCAATCTGCGCAAACACAATCTTTTCGTAGGGTGCGGTCATCGTGCTCGCAGAGTATGGCGTCATAGTAACTCGGACTGTCCAAACATCGAAATAGCCAACCCACCAATAAGAGCATTCTTCAATAAGTACATTGTTGATGAATCGTGTTGCATTTTGCTGCGGTGGGTAGGCTATAACCTGGTGAGTTCCTGCACATGCTTTGTGACGCCAGCCCACCAAGCACCCTGCATCTCTTGATTGGGGGATGTCTCTGCACCCCCAACACCCCACACACATGCCCCCTCCGTACGAAGGATCAGGCTTCTTTTTGTATGTCCAAATAAGCCTGCCCAAGAGGTTAATTTGATACAATTGCCACGGAGGATTTATGGCAGACAATTACATGATCAACCCGGAATTGGATGGATCATCTTTCACCTATCAAGGTGGAAAGACCGGTTTTCTGTTGCTGCATGGCTTCACTGCCACGACCGCCGAAGTACGCCCCTTGGGCGAGCGTTTACAGGCTGCCGGTCACACCGTTAGCGCGCCCTTATTGCCCGGGCATGGTACCCATCCGGATGATCTGAACAAGGTCCGCTGGCAGGATTGGGTCCAAACCGCCCAAAACGAATATAAGAAATTGAAAGCCCAATGCGAAGATGTATGGGTGGCAGGCGAATCAATGGGCGGCTTACTTTCGCTGCTGCTGGCTGCCAAAAATTCAGACATCAAGAATCTTTTACTCTACGCCCCAGCCTTGTATGTAAATAAGATGAGTGCAGCTCATGTGCTGCAGTACTTCATGAAGTATCTCGCCAAGAAACCCAGAAAAGACGATTTCCTTTGGAAGGGCTACAATGTTTACCCGCTCAAAGGTGCGGTTGAGATGTTGAAGCTGCAGAAAGCAGCTCGTAAAGCACTTCGCAAAATAACCCAGCCGACATTAGCCTTTTTCAGTGAGAAAGATGCCACGGTTAAGTTGGCAGCCAGTGACCTCCTGGAAAAAAAGCTCGCTTCCAAAGAACTTGAGCTGGTTATTCTCAAAGAGTCGTCGCATGTGATCCTGCTGGCAAGTGAACAGCAGAAAGTTATCGATCATACGCTAAAATATGTGTCAAAAAGATTGAACGGAAATTCAGTTCACCAACCTTAGATCCGAGGTTTCAGATACACCAATTAGCAAAAATGTAAAATTCTTTGACTCTGAAGAGTCAGGGGTTTATACTCTTTCGTTTGTCAGTGGATAACAAAAGCCAGGTTTTGGCTGGTTTGGAGCAAGAGTGAGCAAGCAAAAAGTACCATATATCCCGCTGGATATGCCTAAAGTGCTCAGCAAAAAGAATAAACTGCTGAGCCTGTGGCATTTAATGCGCGGTTATCATTTTCATTATTTCGTCTCGACAATTTTCCTTGCCCTGGCAGCTATTGCCCGCACGGGTATGTACGTCTTCCTGGGCACCTTCATTGACCGCATTGTGAATGAAAAGCTCGTCGGGCAGGAGCTTACGTTGGGCGCGCTGAGTTTTGGCGCATTGATTGCCCTTCAGGCACTATCGAGTTTCATGAGCAGCTGGATGGCAAACTTCACCGCCGAAAACACCACCCGCCGCCTGCGCGACTATCTTTTCGATCACATCCAGCGGCTTTCATACAGTTATCACTCAGAGTCTAAGACGGGTGATCTTTTGGAACGCGCCACCTCCGATGTGGACACACTGCGACGCTTCTTTGCCGATCAGGCGATCGGTGTGGGCCGCATCGTGATGATCTTCATCATTTCGTTCGTCGCCATTTCCCGCATCAACATGCGCCTGGCACTTGTTTCCATCATCATCATCCCGATCGTGCTGGTCATTTCGATCATCTTTTTCAAGCGGCTCTCCAAAGCCTACGAAGCTTACCAGGAGCAAGGCGCTGTCCTGACCACAGACCTGCAGGAAAACCTCAGCGGTGTACGTGTGGTGAAGGCCTTCGCCCGGCAGGACTATGAAATTGAAAAGTTCGACAAGGAAAACGCCGAGAAGTTCCGCCTGGGTCGCAAGTTCAACTGGATGCATGCCTTATTCTGGCCGCTTTCGGACATCATCTGTTCCGCGCAGATGGTTGGAAGCAACTTCTATGCGGCCATAATGGTTCTTAATGGTGTTATCTCGATCGGCGACTTCGTCAGTTTCCATGGGCTCTTGGGCTGGCTGATCTGGCCTATCCGCAACCTTGGGCGTCTCATCATCGACACTTCCCGGGCACTCGTCTCCTACGGGCGTATTGCGGTGGTGTTGCAGGCTGCTGAAGAGGATATGACCGCTTCCACCTATCAGCCCAAAGACGGCATCAAAGGTCAAATCACTTTTGATAAGGTCAGCTTTGCTTATGAAAAGGATTTTTTGGTGCTCGACGACGTCAGCTTCGAATGCGAAGCCGGGAAGGTTGTGGCGCTGCTTGGCTCGACCGGTTCCGGTAAGACCTCGCTGGTGAACTTGCTGCCCCGCTTTTATGACGTGACATCCGGGCAGATCCTGCTGGATGGGGTAAACCTGAACGACTATTCGCGCGAATTCTTGCGCTCACAGATTGGCATCGTGGAACAGGAACCGTTCTTATTCTCGTGCTCGATCCGTGACAACATCACCTACGGTGTACACCGGGATGTCAGCCAGGAAGAGATCGAAGAGGCTGCCCGCGAAGCCGCCATCCACGATGTTATCCTTGGCTTTAAGCACGGCTATGACACGCTGGTCGGCGAACGAGGCGTGACCCTTTCGGGCGGTCAGAAACAGCGCCTCGCTATCGCCCGCACGCTGCTGATCAACCCCCGCATCCTGATCCTGGACGACTCCACCTCTTCAGTTGATATGGAGACCGAGGTGCAGATCCGTGGGGCTCTCGACAGCCTGATGAACAACCGCACCACATTTATCATCGCGCATCGCATTCAAAGCATCATGAATGCGGATCTGATCCTGGTCTTTGACAAGGGAAAGATCGTTCAAATGGGTGAGCACGAAGTTTTGCTCAACCAGGATGGAATTTACAAGGACATTTACGACATCCAGGCTCGGATAGACAGTGCCCTGCAAGAGGAAATTGACCGTGTCGAATCAATATAACGAAGAAGAACTGGACGACGTCGTCAATCTGAAAAGCGGCGTTGTTGGGCGGCTGATCAAGTCGCTGAAACCCTACTGGCTCCAAATGCTGATTTCAGTGGTTGGCATTGCCCTGGTGTCCTATTTGGACGCCTACTACAACATTCTCAACAAGCGCATTATCGATGAAGGCATCCTGGCAAATAACTTGCCAGTCATGATCGGCTTGTTCCGCAACTACATCATTGTTATCCTCTCCCAGGTAGTCGGATTCTTCATCATGATTTACATCATGGGTCTGCTCGGAGAGCAACTGCGCTACGACTTCCGCAAAAAACTCTTCCATCACTTGCAGAGCTTGTCGCTTTCATACTTCAGCAAAACTCCGCTAGGGTGGATCATGTCGCGCGTAACTTCGGACACCGAGAAAATGGCGGATCTGCTCACCTGGGGCGTGCTGGACACAGTCTGGGCGGTGACGAACATAAGTTTTGCAGCGTACTTCATGCTCCAATTGAATGCGCGGCTGGCTGTGATAGCCATACTGTCTTTGCCAGTGATGATCTTCGTGTCCTTCAAGTTCCGCGTGAAGATCTATCACCACTACCGCCAGTCGCGCAAGGCAAATTCAAAGATGACCGCTTCATTGAATGAAAATATTACCGGCGTCAGAGTGGTCAAAGCGCTGCGGCGTGAGGCGAAGAACCTGGATGACTTCAAGGTACTTTCAACCAACATGTTCCAGGAAAGCTACCGTGCTGTTTTGCTTTCTGCTGTTTACCTGCCAACCATCCAGACCATCAGCGCCATCTCATTGGTGTTGATCCTCTGGCGGGGCGGGTTACAGGTGGCAGGCGGAACGATCACCGTTGGTGTGCTGCAAGCCTTTGTTTCGTATATCATGTTCATGCTGTGGCCTATCCAGGATCTGGCGCGGGTTTATGCCGAAATGCAAAACGCCATCGCTTCCTCCGAACGCGTGTTCTCGCTGCTGGATGTGAAACCTGAAATTCACAACCGCGAAAACCTGCTCCCAGTCGGATCGTTGGTTGGCGATGTGGAATTTGAGAATGTCTCTTTCCACTACGAAGATGACGAACCGGTTATCAAGAACCTGAGTTTTCGCATTCCCCAGGGACAGACCGTGGCGCTGGTCGGCACGACCGGTGGCGGAAAAACCACGATCGTCAACTTGCTCTGCCGCTTTTATGAACCAAGTGAAGGTGTGATCCGCATTGCTGGTCACGACTACACGCAGTACCCCCTTGAGGACATCCAATCCCGCATCGGGGTCGTCCTGCAGGTGCCGCATCTATTTTCCGGAAGTGTCCGCGACAACCTGCGTTACGGACGGTTGAACGCTACAAATGAAGAGATCGAACACGCAGCCCAACTGGCTGGCGCGCACGAATTCATCACCAACCTTGAAAAAGGCTACGATCAGGATGTTGGCGAAGGCGGCAATCAACTCTCGGTTGGGCAGAAACAGCTCATCAGCATCGCGCGCGCCCTGCTTGCCGAACCGGACATCTTCGTCATGGACGAAGCGACCAGCTCGGTCGACACGCTGACGGAAGCCCTGATCCAAAAAGGCATGCACCAGCTAATGAGCGGGCGCACCAGTTTCATCATCGCGCACCGCCTCTCGACCATAAAATCCGCGGATTTGATCATGGTCATTGATGAAGGGCAGATCATTGAACAGGGAAACCACGAGAGCCTGATGCGCAAGAAGGGGCATTATTACAATCTATATACGAAGCAATTCCGCCACGATCTGGAAACCAAGTACGACCCGTTTGCGGATCAAGAGCCGCAAGCTTCGGCCGCCTGAGGTTTGGGATGCGTTTTGCTGTAAACTATTCGACCAAAGTGGGTGATCTTGTAAAAGCTGGCAAGATCGATTGTGACATGTTTAAATGCCCTGAGTGGGAAGGGCTGCTGAAGGCTGCCACTGCGATCAAGCCGGTTTATTTGCACCTGGATATCACCCTTGGCAGGGATCAGGTTCAGAAACTCGACTTCGACAAGTTGAGAAAAATGCTGGCTGAGACGGGCACGCCGCATGTGAACTGCCATCTTGCTGGGACGCCGGATCTAAAGGTGGGAAGCAAAACCGACCGCAACAAACTGTTGAAGCAATGGGTGAAGGAAATTGAAATCTTGAAACGTGAGTTCACAGGTTATCCAGTGATATCCGAGAACCTGCCATTTGAACCTCCGCTTCCGGAATATCACCTCTCGAGCGACCCGGAGTTGATCAGCGAAGCGATTGTCGAGACAGATACCGGCTTGTTGCTGGATATTTCCCACGCCCGCATCACCGCTGATACCCTGGGAATTGACTCCCAGAAATATGTTGAAAAGCTGCCTCTGGACCGCTTGCACGAGCTTCACATTACTGGAGTACGCAGATACCACGGCTTTCTGGAAGACCATTTTGAGATGCAGCCGGAGGATTGGCCGTCCGCTGAGTGGGCAGCCGGGCAGATCAGGCTTGGCGCCTGGTGTGAGCCGGAAATCGTGGCATTTGAGTACGGCGGCGTCGGGGAATGGTTCTCCTGGCGCACGGAAACCTGGGCGCTGGAAGAGCAAGTGCCACGGCTTTATGGGTTATTCAGCGGGTAAGAGTAGGGGTAGCCCCCTGTAGCTACCCGCTGTCTTGTTGGCAAGGAGGACAGGCACGGCGTCCCGCAAGGGGAGGCTTCGCACTGCCGTGCCCCTACATAAAAAAAACCTTCGTTCTCGCCAGTCTCCGGAGTGCGTGAGGGTCTCTCCCGCTCTTCGTAGGGTGGGCTGGCGTCACAGAACCGAAACCAAGCATCGCCTTGAGAAAGCCAACCCACCAACACAAACGCCTCACATTCAACCGGTGGGGTGGCTTTTAATCGCCACCTAAATTCCCACGCTCCTGAACGCCATACTCTTCGAGCACGATGACCCACCCTACAAATCTACATTCCATTTTGGAATTTCAGACAAGGCGGATGGGGCAAGCCCCATCCCTACCAGGTTTACCCGCAAGGTAGAGGACCTGATGCTGGATATTGACCAAATCCTTAAGCTCAATTTTCAAACTTCTATCAAAAAAACTCCCAACCAGCCTTTGTAGGGTTTATAATATACCCACTGATTTGAGAGAGTGACATGGAAACTGTTGTGATACTTGAAAGCGAAAGTTTATCTGCAGACGATCAGCCTGACCCTGCAAGTATTAAGGGACTCTCCGCTCAGAGGTGCTCCGCCGCGTAATTTATCCGCGGGCAAGGGTACTGGTGAGCGAGCCTGTCCCTTGTAATTTTTGCTTTCACCAATAAAACTACATACTGACTGTGAGGTGAGAGATGATCTATTTAAGCAAACTACTTGATCAAAAAGTTTGGGATGCTTTTGGGCATGTCGTCGGCAAATTGGACGACCTTTTGGTGGACAATACCGACCAAACCATGCCCCCCATCACAGCCATCGCCATTAAAGATGGCTCATCTGAGCCCAAATTGGTCGACGCGAAAGACCTCGCAACGCTCTGGCCGAGCATCACACTCAATGTGGATATTTCCAAATTGGACTTGCTGAAATCAGCCGGTCACGAACTTTACCTCAAACAGCGGGCACTGGATCAACAAATCGTGGACACCGAAGGTAAGCGTTTGGTGCGCGTAAATGACTTGCAAATTGCTCGCAAGAATGATCGCTTCTACCTCACCGGTGTGGATGTGGGGGGAACCGGTTTATTGCGCAGGTTGGGGCTTGAGAACTTTGCGAAATCTGTCGCCAAGCTGCTCAATAAACGCTGGAAGACGCACGTCATCCCCTGGGAAGACGTAGCCTCAATCGAACATGACGACCCATTGCGCCTGAAGGTCTCGCAGGACCGCCTGGTGCAGATGGAGCCGGCTGACATCGCTTCGATCCTGGATGACCTGGACCATCACACCAGTAAAGCCCTGCTGCAAGGGTTCACGGATGAGCAGTTGGCGGACACGCTGGAGGAATCCTCCTCCGAAGTCCAGCAGGCGGTCATCGCCGCTTTGCAGCCGGAACGTGCTGCAGACGTCCTTGAGGAAATGGATCCAGACGAAGCCGCCGACCTCCTGGCAGACATGGACGATAAGGTCAGCGAGCAATTGCTGAACCTGATGGAAGACGAAGACGAAGAGGATGTACGTACCTTGCTGCGCTACCCCGAGGACTCTTCGGGAGGCATCATGACCACCGAGTTTGCTTCGGTTCCAGGAAACCTCACCGTGGAACAAGCTCTGCATCACCTGCGCACAAATGAAGAGGCAAAAGATGACGAATTCATGTTCTACGTCTATTTGCTTGATGCGAATGAAAGGTTACAAGGCGTCATCAGCCTGCGCGATTTGGTGACTGCTCCTCTCGACCAGGAACTTTCTAAATGGTTCGATGACGACCCGGTAGCAGTAAACCCATTGACTCCGCAGGAAGAAGCTGCCTACCTGGTGGCAAAGTACAACCTGATGGCAGTCCCGGTGATCGAACCGGAAAGCAACGTAATGCTGGGTATTGTCACGGTGGATGACGCGCTTGATACGGTCCTGCCAACGGCTTGGAAGAAAAAATTACCTCGGTTCGCGGGCAGGTAAAACGGATCATGGAAACTCGTTTCAAAGCACCAGCATGGCTGAGGAAGGCTTTTTACTTCATCACCCTGCTTGGTCCGGGCTTGATCACTGCCAGCGCGGGTAATGACGCTCCGGGCATTGCCACCTATTCGGTGGCTGGATCCACCTATGGCTACAGCTTTTTGTGGGTGATCCTGGTGATTATCGTTGGCATTGTTCTGGTTCAGGAAATGGCTGCTCGCATGGGAACGGTCACCGGAAAAGGCACTGCTGACCTGATCCGGGAACGCTTTGGCGTGAAAATAACCGCGATTGCCATGCTGGCTTTGCTTGCTGCTAATCTTGGCACCACAGTGGCTGAATTCGCAGGCGTCGCGGCTGCTGGAGAGCTCTTTGGCATTAGCCGTTACATCACCGTCCCCATCGCTGGCTTACTCTTTAGCCTTCTGATTCTGCGTGGGAACTACAAAAAAGTTGAAAAAGTTCTGCTTGTGCTCACGCTCAGCGCTATCAGTTACGTGGTAACACTCTTCATCATCAAGCCCGATTGGGCACAAATCGCCCAAGAGGCTGTGAGCCCCAACATACCGCTGGATGCAAATTACATGATGCTAGTTTTGGCCGTTATCGGAACGACCATTACTCCCTGGGGTATTTTCTATCTTCAGGCATCCATCGCGGATAAGGGCAAGTCTGTGCAGGAATATGGTGAGACCAGGCTGGATGTGGTGGTTGGATCTATCTGGGGGAGCATTATTTCCGCGATCATTATCATTGTGACTGCTGCCACCTTATTCAAAGCTGGCATCGTGGTCACCGCTGCTGAAGAAGCCGCAATGGCGCTAGCCCCATTTGCTGGGAAAGGCTCGTCGATACTCTTTGCCGCAGGACTACTGGGTGCCTCGTTGCTCGCGGTCTCAGTGCTGCCGCTTTCAACCACCTACGCCTTTTGCGAAGCGTTCGGCTTTGAACGCGGTCTAAATCACAAATTTAAGGAAGCACCAGTCTTCTATCTGATCTTCGGTTTTATCATCTTCCTTGGAATGGTGCTTGCGCTCATACCGAGCATCCCTTTGTTCGATTTGATGATCTTATCTCAAACCATCAACGCGGTGTTACTGCCGCTAATTCTTGTCTTGTTCTTAATCATTGCCAACGACCGATCCATCATGGGCAAATGGGTCAACTCATTGCCTGCGAACATCCTCACGGCCGTGCTCATTTTAGTGGTAGTCGCTGCGACTGTGGCGATGTTTGTCGCACCTCTGATCACTTAAAAGGAGTTTCCTCGATGTTAAAAATCGGATATTTTACCTGCAATACGCGGGATGAAAGGAGATGAGTATGCGCAAGAACAAGAAAAAGCCAATTTGGCTGAACAAAATATTGCTAATTCTCACGCTTCTCGGTCCTGGTCTCATAACCGCCAGCGCCGATAATGACGCGCCTGGAATTGCCACCTATTCGATGGTCGGCTCAGCCTATGGTTACAATTTTCTCTGGTTGATACTTGTCATTACGATCGGGGAAGTGGTGATCCTGGAAATGGCTGCCAGGATGGGAGCAGCCACCGGTAAAGGCACTGCTGACCTGATCCGCGAGAAGTTTGGCGTTAAGATGACCACCTTCGCCATGTTCTGCCTGCTAATTGCCAACCTGGGTACGACCGTCGCGGAGTTTGCGGGCATCGCAGCAGCAGGCGAACTTTTTGGAATCAGTAAGTTTGTCACTGTGCCCATAGTTGCGGCGTTCATGGGATTGCTAATTTTCCGCGGTAACTACAAGGTCATCGAAAAAATCTTCATCGGTCTCAGCCTGGCCGCGCTAAGTTACATCTTCACGGTGTTTATCATCAAACCGGATTGGGGAATGGTCCTGCACGACACCCTGAGACCCCAGCTGCAACTCTCGCGTGACTTTATCATTTCCATATTGGCTGTTATTGGAACAACCATTACACCCTGGGCGATTTTTTACCTGCAGGCATCGGTGGCAGATAAAGGCGTTTCAATGGATAGTTACAAGGAAACAAAGATTGATGTGACTTTCGGATCCGCCTGGGGAAATGTGATCTCAGCTTGCATCATTATCGTCTCTGCCGCTACCCTATTCAAAGTGGGTATTCGGGTAGAGGACGCCAAAGACGCTGCCATGGCCCTCGCGCCGCTGGCAGGGGAAGCCTCTACGGTCCTTTTTGCCGTGGGTCTTCTGGGCGCATCTCTTCTGGCAGTGTCTGTACTGCCGCTTTCCACAACGTATGCCGTTTGTGAGGCGTTTGGCTTTGAACGTGGTTTGAACCGCAGTTTCCGGGATGCCCCCATTTTTTACGGTTCCTTTATCGGGATTATCGTCTTGAGTGTGCTGATCGTGCTGATACCCGGTATGCCACTCTTTCAGATAATGATCCTGTCTCAAACGCTGAACGCGATCTTGCTTCCGATCATCCTGGCATTGGTCCTTAAGCTCGCCAATGACAGGGCGCTGATGGGGCAGTATCGCAATTCAAAACTGACGAACATCCTGGCAGTAGCCATTACAACCTTGATCGTTTTCGTCACCGCAGTTTTGTTATTGGAACCGATCATCAATCTGATTTGATGTCGTTATTTAGAAGAGAAAACCAAACACCCCTTCATAATAGGGGTGTTTTTTACTTCGGCAGAATTTGCAATAGGTCATAGATGGTGGTGAAGGTCTTCGTCTGCCCTTCGAACTCGACCTGCCAGGTGATAATGTCGTTTTGCGGCATCACACACACTCTCGGGCTGCCCGGGATCCACTCTTCATCCACCGCAAAGCCCGCCCTATGGAGCGCCCGCCTGGTCCAGACCACCTCAGGTCCGACCCCTTCCAGGAAAACGGATTTCGAACCGGAGTTTTGTGTCTCGAACGTGCCTGAAAGCGGGTCAAAACGCACGCCCGCTCGATTGAAGGTCTGGGCAAAACTGCCGTTTAGCACCAAATCTTCCGGTGCGCCCTGGATGATCTGCCCCGCATCGTCCATCAGCCAAATGCGGTCGGCATGTCGCAAAGCCAGGTCCAGGTCGTGGGTGGAAGTTAGCACGGCCTTGTCGTGTCCGCTGGCGAGATCATGCAGTAAGTTCATCACCACCACCCTGCCAGGCAGGTCCAGGTAAGCAGTCGGCTCGTCCAACACCAGAAGGCGCGGTTCCTGCGCCAACGCGCGCGCGATCATCACCTTCTGGCGTTCGCCATCACTCAGAGTGTGTATGTACCTGTTGCTGAGTTTTTCCACCCCAACCACCCGCAGGGTTTCGCGTACGACTTCCCAATCATGGTCGGTCATCCGGTCGAAAAGCCCGGTGAACGGGAATCGACCCATCGCCGTTAACTCGTCTACGCGCATTGCTCCAACCGAAATCGGGCTGGTCAGTACCACGCTCACCTGGCCAGCCAACTCACGTGGATGGTAGGTCTCCAGTCTTTGCCCTGACATTAAGATCTCACCGTCCAACTTCGGCTGCAATCCAGTCACCGACCGCAGCAAGGTGGATTTGCCCACACCATTCGGACCAACCAGGCAGACGAATTCACCAGCATTGAGCTGCAAGTTGAGCTGATCGGCAATCACTTTTGGCGTTTTTCCGCCGTTCTTGTAGCCTATTGACAGCGCTTTGGTTTGCAATACGGAGGGCGTCAGACGTTGAACGATGTGGCACCTCGTTTTCGCTTTAATACCACCCACACCACGAACGGCGCGCCAAACAGGGACGTCACGACGTTGATCGGCAGCACAAGTTGGCTGCCCGGTAATTGCGCGATCAGGCTGGCTGCCATCGATACTGCAGCGCCAATCAAGATGATTGCCGGTATCAGGATCTTATGGTTGGAGGTTTTGAACAAGTTGCGGGCAATGTGCGGCACTGCCACTCCAATAAAACCAATCGGTCCGCAAAAAGCCGTAACCACTCCCGATAGCACCGACGCGCTGAGCAGCACAATCAAACGCAGCAAGCCAACGTTCAGCCCCATGGTACGGGCGTAATCCTCACCCAACAACAGCGCGTTCAAGCCTTTGGGAAGCAGAGCCATCAATCCGACACCCGCAAGTATCACGATTGACATCACAGTTAGCTGCGTCCAGTTGACCCCGCTGAAGGATCCAAAAGACCAGACGGAATAAGCCTGGATGCGTTCCGGCGCGCTGAAGTAGACCAGCAGGCTGACCAAAGCGCTGGTGGCATGCCCAAACATCAATCCCAAAATCAGCAAGGTCGTGGGGTTTTGCACCCACCGCCCCACCAGGAGAATCAACGCCAGCACCAGTCCAGCTCCAAAAGACGCTGCCAGAACAAGGGAAAACTCACCGCCAAGGTTCAGTGCCGGCAGGAACAGACCACCCACAAAGCCCGACCCAAGAATAGCGATTGCCACCCCCAGGCTGGCTCCGGAATTGATGCCCAGGATGAATGGATCCGCCAACGGATTGCGGAACATGGTTTGCATCTGCAGCCCTGAAGCGCTCAGGGCAATCCCAGCCAGCGCGGCCGTCAACACACGCGGCAAGCGCGAGTTTTGGATAATGTAGACCCAGCTTTCTCTCACCCCTTCCCGACCGATTAACGCGCCCCAGATGTCCTTCAACGGGATGCTGACCGAGCCAAAGGCAAGGCTGAGAAGCAACAATGCCAGGATTAGGAGCAGGAAAAGCCCAAAAAGCCAGAGACGTTTCGTCTGATGGCCTGCTGGGCTGTTAAGTGTCTGGTTCATTGATCTGCCTCGAAAGGACCATGATAGTTATTTACTGCAGTACCTGGTAGTAGACAAACTCATGCTCAGGCAGTAAGTCGGGATAAAACGCTTTAATCAGGTCCATCAAGATCACATCCGGCGCTGCCGCACCACTCTCGAAGTAATCAACGCCACCAAGTTCATTGACCCGTTTGCTATAGGTGTAAACCTTGCCATCCTGAAAGGCTTTAAAATCGGCATAGCGGGCGTCCATCGTCGCCAGCGAAGCAAGATCACTCATGGCGCCAACATTAATCCAGTAATCCGCGTCTTTTGCTTGTTCCAGCACTACCTCAAGATCAAGCGGCTGAGCGCCACTGCCCTCACTACCTTTAAAGACATAATCCGCGCCGGCATCCGCCAGGAAAATGGCGACATAGCTCCCGCCACCCGGCATGTACCAGGTGCCTTCATAAGCCGTGTTGGTGAGGACCGTGACGCGTTCTGTCAGACCGCTCGTAAGGTCTTTTGCCTGCTGGTAGCGCGCAACCATTTCATCGAACATGCGGTCAGCTTCCACCTCTTTGTCAAAAAAGGCAGCGATAAACTTGCCCCATTCAGCCCGACCCAGCGGATTTTGTTCAAGGTAATCGGAATTTATGACCACCTTGAGTCCGGCTTCAAGCAATTGCGGATGCGAGTCGCAAACTGAGTAACCGCAAGCGGAAGTCATGACCAGCTCGGGGTTGAGGTCCACCAGGCGTTCGACATTGACTTCAGCCCCACTGCCCACTTCGGAAACAGTACCTGCCTGGAGCCAGTTTTGCACTTCTGGATTAAAAACATACGCGCCTGAACTGACTGCCACCAGGCTTTCAAGCTCGCCAACCTGCTCAAGGAAAGGCAGGTATGTGGAGGAAAGCGAACCAAAACTCTCGACCGGTGTGTGCACGATCATGGCACCCTCGACCCCGCTTGGGTCTGGCTGACCCTTTGGCACGAGCACGTAAAGGAGGGGCTCGGTTGCGCTGGCCCACGGAGTGAGAACGGTCAGGAGCTTGTAGCCTTCTTTATACTCAATGGTGAAGTTCTTCGCGTAATCAACAGAAACTTGTGTTTCTTCATCAGGTGCTTCAGTGGGTGCTTCGGTGGGCACTTCAACAGGATAACTTTCTTCAGTTGGGACTTCCAGCGGATAAGTTTCCACAGCGGGGGCTGCGGTCTCCACTACCTGGGCAGGTGCCTGGCAAGCAGGCAGCGCCAGCAGGATCACTACAGCCAGAAGGGTCACGATTCTTTTCATATTCTCCTCGATTTCAAAAAAATCAACCCCTTCTGGATTAGAAAGGGTTGAGAATATGAGCGTTTCTCACCCACCCTCTTAATCCGAGAAGGTTATGTTGGGTTTGCCTGAGGGTGGCTTCCTGGCTTGTCAGTTCGACTTACAGTTGCGGTACAGCGCTGGACTTTCACCAGCTTCCGTCATTACACCTTAGCTTCCGGGCGTGGGGTAACCTCAGTAATTCAGTTGTAACTATATATTAGCATCCCAGCTGTGGGATGTCAATCAAATCTGGCCTGTCTGTTTATTTTCCAATTTTTCAATCGTTCTTGCCAGTAATCACCAAAATGTCACCTTATCAACATAGGCAGGTAGACACTACTCCCAATGACAAAGATACTCACCGTATCCGGCACGGAAGGGACCATGAGGCTGTCTGTAACCACCAACGAGAACGTCAAAGTTACTCCATTCAAAGGTGAAACAAAACCTGGGCTACAAGCTGCTGGATTATCCAACAGCACCAAAGGACCTCCGGTTTGAGTCCACAGGTACATCAAAGGCAGATGCCCATCCGGATCAAGGCTGGCGGTGCCATCCAATGTTACGAGGGTATTGACAATGACTGTCTGATCCGAACCCGCGTTTGCCACCGGCGCCTGGTTTTGCACGGTGATGGTAACTGAATCTGGCGGGGAGGTAGTACCCAGACTGTCCGTTACGTACAAGTCGAAGGTCATAACGCCGACTATGGGTGGTGCCTGGAAGGTCGGTTGAGCCGCATTGGGGTTACTTAGTGGGGCACCGGCTCCACTGGTCTGAAACCAGCTATAAAGCAGGGGCAGATTTCCATCCGGGTCAAAACTGCCTGTGCCGTCAAGCGTGACCATCGCAAGCGCGCTGACTGTCTGGTCGGAACCCGCATCGGCAACCGGCGGATT
The DNA here is from genome assembly GCA_036825115.1 of Anaerolineaceae bacterium. Lineage (GTDB taxonomy): Bacteria > Chloroflexota > Anaerolineae > Anaerolineales > Anaerolineaceae > Mesolinea. The sequence continues at coordinate 23,956 of DAISYV010000016.1, forward strand.
GTTGAGGATGGTGATGATCACATTATCCGGGATTGCAATCGCCCCAAGGCTATCCGTAACAACCAACTGCAACACAACAATTGCGGGTTGACTGGGAGCAATAAAAGTTGGGTAAACTGCTCCGGGGTTGCTCAAAGTGACAGCTGGTCCACTAACCTGTGACCACGAATACGTGAGGGGATAGTTGCCGTCAGGGTCAAAACTGCCGCTGCCATCCAGGGTGACCATCAGGTTGGTGAATACGAATTGATCTGGTCCGGCATTTGCGACAGGCGATTGGTTAGTAACCCCTGAATAGGACAGGTCAGCTGTCATTGTGGTACCACAATTGCTAATATTTATTACCGCTGCGAGGCTGTCTGCGCCGCTATACAAACGGCTGTTGGGAGTGGAGTTGTAGTTGAAGGTGCGATTGGTATTGACTCCAGGGAAAGGATCCCCATTGTCACCTCGCTCAAAGTCATAAGAATCGCCCCACAGGAGTTCATCCAATCCATCCGCTTGCATAAATTTAACCAAAGGATGGTACTCATTCGCGTTGGCGCTATTGCTGTTCGTGACACCTTCGTCAATATGCAGGATATTCAGGCCGCATCCCGGCAAGGCAGCATCATAGCTGACCAATTGCCGGTTTTCTACCAGGAAATACTCCCCGCTTCCAGAATACTGGTAGAACTCCCAATTCACACCGCCAGGGTTCGGGCAGAGCACATACGCACTGGCGTTGTTTTCTGCCTGGTAAATCGGTGCGCTGGCAATAGTACCGCTCACTACGGTAGGTGTTAACCAGCCTTGGTACCATTTCAGCCAGGCATCAGGCAACGCTGGTGAGGTGCCGTAGAAATTGGTGCCAGTGCGGTTCCAACTGCCAGAGCTCATGATGGACCAAACGCCCAATCCATCTGAGCTGCCATCCGTATCATAAAGGTCAGGCCAACTCAAATCATGCCCCAATTCATGCGCCATAACACCAATGGTGGCTGGGTGGTCAAGGTGAATTTCGCCAAATTGTGAGTATCCACCGTTGTGATACCAATCTCCGAGAGTCACACCGTCCAAGGTAACCAAGCCAACACTGTTCAAATCCCAATGGTGTGCCCAGATACTCGGATTGTTGTTACTATACGAATACTCATAGCCTGCTACTGCCACCATAATGTGGAGTTCATTGGCAGAAATGTAACCATCACTATTGTTATCGTAACTGGCATAGTTGATATATGAATCAGCAGCAATCAGTGCGTTTTTCGTGATCAATTGGTTTTGATTGGAGGTGGATCCACCTGTATTAGGATGACTGTAGCCCAGGTTAAGCCAGCCAATCACGCCATCGTTGCTTGTACCATAGGTCTCAACGGCTGGAATAAGAACCAGGTTAGAGTATGACGCGGTGTTGTAAAAATGCTTGACGCTGGATGACGCTCCAAAAACACTGGCTGAAAAATGCGACAGCGGATATGTAGCGGTACGGTCCGTGAACTCGGCTAACAGAACGAGCGTAGATTGATTACCTGAGTTTTGATAATTTAGTGATTGATCTGGTCTTTGTTCTCGCGCCTCCACTTCAGTTTTAGGGCGCTGATGCTGATCTAATCCAAATGGTACAGCGAAATCTGCCCGAAATGTCTTACCCGAAAGCGCGTAAGGTTCTAGACGACCATCCACCACCTGGGCAAAAACCCACCAACCCAGGTCATCCTGAATGATGGTGTAGCCGTCGAGCGTCTCGAATCCGTTTGACCATTCATCACCCCACTGCAAGGCAGTCAAGCTGGAACCATTGGGCTGGAAAAGTGTGTGCTCAATCGGTGCTGCTGGGGCAGCGGAAACAGCCTCAAAACTCAAGCCGGCTATTAAACATGCAGTTAGAACTGCCAAAAAACACAATAAGCGAAAGTTTTTCATGTTCAACTCCTTAATATTCTTGGCATTAACTTGGTAGCGATGCTGTGTTTTTTCAGCAAAACAGAAGTGATTGATAAAAAAACAATTTGTCTTGGTAGAAAATTAGGATTCCAACTCGAGATGATGTTGGGGAGGTTAATTAATATAATAACGGAAAAAATGAAAAATTCAAATAATTAATGTTACCAATTGGATGCTCACCCATTTTGTTTTCTTTTCGGACATTGATTGAAAATGGACGGTAGAACATGAATAGATACCCTTTTAGGTAAAAAAGACACATTTCAATGTAAAATAAGCCAGATGAAGAAAACCAGCTTGCGCGCGTTACCGGAAAAGAACCTTGCCAAATTTCAATCTCAGCAAACTGGGAATGATTGCGCCGTTCATTCCATGGTCGCTGCCATTGAACTCCTGACGAACGTCAAACTGGACCCCCAGGAAATCATCGCTGAAATCAATCGTCTCTGGTGGCGTGGGCGCGTTTTCCGCCTGGCACCAAAATCCGGCATCACCCCCCCATTGCAAGCGCGCCTGCTGCGTTACCTGGCAAAAAAACACCATCTGCCCCTCCAGGCAAATCTCTTTCATCTCAGCCCGGAACTCTTGCGGGCAACAGCGGAAGCAGAAAACATCGCCAGCCTGGTAACCATCTATTGGTGGTTCGGCCATTCACCCGCCATCTATTACATGGACCAGCCAAAGAATTACAACGCTCTCAAAGGCGCCAGCGGACACACCATGGTCTTTGCTGCCTATGACCCTGAGCATTTCAGCGGTGAAGTCTCCACCCCCTGGGGTTTCATCAATTCCTGGGTCACCCAGGGAACAGGCTTGTTTTGGATGAAGGACAAAGACTTTCAAAAAACCTGGGGCACTCGAATCCCGCGTTGGGGTAAAAATGCCACGGTTGTCATCTCACATAAGGAAATTGATCAACAGTGAAACCTTTCTCGTTACTCGGCAGACTCGCCAAAAAATACTCAAGAATGATCCTTCTGACGACCCTGACAATGTTGGGGCTGGTTGGCGCGCAGCTTCTGATCCCGTGGATCATCCGCCAACTGATTGACCGCCTCACAACGCAACCGCTTGATCAAGGAACCATTGACTTCATCACTCGTATTTCGTTCATCGCGCTGATCATCTTCGTCGCGCGGGCTTTGATGCAGTTTGTCCGCTCTTATGCCGCCCACAAAGCCGGCTGGGGAGTCGTTTCGGATGCCCGCCGATTGGTCTATCAGCACATCCAAAAACTTTCTCTGCGCTTTTACGAGGATAAGCAAACCGGACAATTGATGTCGAGAATCATCAACGACACGGATCTGTTTGAACGTATGATCGCCCACGCGCTGCCAGACGTAATTGTGAATGGTATCACCCTTGTCGGCGTTACCGTTATTTTGCTTTCCATGAATATCAACCTCACCCTTCTGACATTGATTCCAATTCCGATCATCATCCTTGCCCTGATAGGCTATAGCAAATTGGTACGCCCTGCCTTCAGAAACCGCCAGCAGTCGATTGGCGAGCTGAACGCGGTGCTCAACGACAGCCTCTCTGGCATTCGGGAAGTGAAGGCTTTCGCCCGCGAAGAAGACGCGATGGATAAGGTGGATGACAAGATCCAGCTTGTTCTGCACAAAAACCTGCGCGCCCTAAAGTTGATGGCAATTTTCAACCCAATTTTTGACTTTGCCGCGGGCATTGGTCAGCTGCTGGTAATCTTTTTTGGCGCGCGTATGGCAATCGCCGGCACGCTCTCAATCGCAAACCTGGTCGCGTTTTTTCTCTATCTCGATAGTTTCTACACACCGGTGCGCAACCTGGGCAACTCAATGGAAGCCGTCCAGGAATCCCTGGCTGGCTTTGAACGCATTGCCGACATTCTGACTGTCTCGCCAGAGATCGCCTCCCCTGCTGAACCGCACATCTTTCAAGAGCCGATTCAAGGGAATGTCCGCTTTGAGAACGTCCACTTTTATTACAACCAGGGCGAAGATGTCCTCACAGATATCAACCTGGACGTTCCAGCTGGCAGCACGGTTGCCCTGGTCGGTCCCACCGGCGTGGGCAAAACCACCCTGGTGAGCCTGATTCCACGCTTCTATGATGTGATTGAGGGAAAAGTAAGTATTGACGGGGTGGATGTACGCGAGATTGATCTCGATTTGCTGCATCAATCGGTCAGTATGGTCTTGCAGGATGTTTTCCTTTTTCATGGAACTGTCCGTGAGAATATTCTTTTTGGAAAACCCAGCGCGACGGAAGAAGAGATGATTAGAGCAGCTGAGATCGCCAATGCCTCCGAATTTATTGACCACATGCCAAATGGGTATGATACCTTAATCGGAGAACGAGGCGTGAAGCTCTCAGGCGGGCAAAAACAGCGCTTGTCGATCGCCCGCGCGGTGCTGAAGGACAGCCCCATCCTGATTCTGGATGAAGCTACTTCATCAGTGGACACCGAAACCGAATTGCTGATTCAACAGGCATTGGAACGTTTGATCCAGGGGCGCACCACGATCATCATCGCCCACAGGCTCTCAACCGTGCGGAATGCCGACCGGATCGTGGCTTTGGAAGGCAGCAAAATTGTGGAAGCAGGAAACCACGAGGAGTTGTTGGCCAGGAAAGGCCTTTACCACAAGCTCTACACCGCCCAGCAACAGTTGTATTGATAGAGGGGTTATCTCAACAAAGGCGCACTCCTGAACAAAGTGAAGGATCTTGCTCCTTTGTCGGTAGGATTCTTCGCTGGCGC